>JALWLU010000071.1 GCA_026996325.1 Sulfurovum sp. | reverse complement strand
CCAAGGTCTTTGATTGCAATAGAACCGTTATCAGCACTAATGATCATTTCACTCAATGTACCACTCTCTGTATTTTCAAGTGTACTTGTAAGAACAGAAAGAAGAGATGCAGTATCTGCTGCAATCAGGTCAGCGTCTTTGTCTGACTTGAAATAACTCGCCATTTCCAAACCTTCAGCAGTCGCAATAACTGCACCGTCCAGTCCCATTTTATCTACAAAGTTTTGAAGCAGTGCTTCACCCTCACTTGTCAGTTTACCGATATCCAAAGCCATTATAGCCTCCTATAAGTATATTTTATCATTGCAACAATGATTTGAAAGTATAGCACAAAAATATATGTAAATTATAATAATAATAACTCACAACTCAATATTTTCTATCATTTTTAACATGCTTAAGTTGATATGGAGAAGTAACTCTTCATCATTTTTTCAACTTCCGCTTTAGGCCCCTGCAGCAGCAGCGGCTGCTTTTTTGCATCGAGCCAGAGGATAAGCGCTTTCATCTCATCCTCTTTCATCACCGTACATCCGGCGGTCGGAACCGTTTTGATATGTAAAAAGATACATGAACCTGCCCCTGGTACCGCGCCTTTCTCATTAATGTGGTTGTGGTTGACCACGACACCGTATTTGTAGTAGTCTTTGGGGAACTTCATATGCTCCTTGCTCTTGTAATCGACTTTTATCTTTGTACTGTCGACGATTTTGTTGTAAAACTTCGAATGGACATCATCGACACAATGGTCTGTCTCTTTGTAGACAGTGAAAGGATAATCCACATCAAAAGGCGCATACCCAAAGGCTTGTTTGAGGGCGAAAATACCTGCCGGTGACCGCCCGTCCCCCTCTTTTTTGATGTATTTTGCTCCCTTTGGTGTCTTGAGTAAACCAATCCCCCATCCAAAGCCGTTTCTGCCAAGCCTGATGTGAATGGTACTGCCCACTTTGTGCCACCCCTTTGCATCTTTTTCATACCGCTGCAGCAGACCGCTGTGGTCGTTCCACCCATTTGTCATTACGACGACAAGCTGCCGGCTTTGTAAGACCGGGTTGGAAAAAAGCGTTACACTCAGCAGTGAGAGTACAAGTAAAATTCTTTTCATTGTGATATAATCCTTCAAATCATTTTCCGGGAGACTTCATGGAGTTTGGCATACTCAGCATCGCCATCCCGCTGCTTACGATCGTTCTGGCTATTATAACAAAAGATGTTATCGTCTCCTTGATGGGCGGTATCTTTGCCGGACTGCTGGTACTCAACGGCTACAACCCCTTTACCGCATTCACCGCCCTCTTCAACGGTGCCATCAATCAGTTCGCACAGGGGTGGATCACCAAAACCATTCTCTTTACCCTCTTTGTCGGTGCCATCATCGCGCTACTAGAGCAAAGCGGCGCGGTGAAGAGTTTTGTCGCCTTTCTTGACAGGTACTCCAAAAAGATTGACTCTCCCATCGGCGCACAGATGCTGGCCTACATCACGGGCGTGGTCATCTTCATCGAATCCTCCATCACCTCACTTGTGGCAGGCACCGTCGCCAAACCGCTGTGTGACCGAAACGGTGTAAGCCGCGAAAAGCTTGCCTACATCTGCGACTCGACCTCTGCCCCCATCTGTTCGCTCATTCCGCTCAACGCATGGGGTGCGCTGCTGCTGGGCCTCATTGTCACCGCAGTGGACGGCAAAGTGATTCAGGGTGAGGGGATCAGCCTGCTGATCGCCTCCATCCCTTACAACTTCTACGCCATCTTCACGCTCATTATCGTCCTTGTGGTTATCTACAAAAAGTGGGAGATAGGACCCATGAAACATGCAGTAGCTGTTACTGCCATAAAGGAAGAGCACCATAGTGATGCCTCTTCGCCTGCACTCCTGCCTATGCTGCTGCCCATTCTTACGATGGTCCTCTCCGTTCCTGCCGTACTCTACATCACCGGCAACGGTGACATCTTCAAAGGCTCGGGCTCCACTTCGGTCTATTACGCCACCATCATTACACTGACACTGATGTATCTCTACTATGTTGTAACCAAACGGCTGACACACAGGAGCTTTTTTGACACACTTTTCAAAGGTATGGGTGAGATGCTGCCTATTGCCGCCATACTCCTTTTTGCCATCTTCATCGGCAAGGTCATCGGCGACCTCGGTACAGCAAAATACCTGGCCTCCATCCTAAACGGCAACATCTCGCCGGTAGTGATGCCGATGCTGATTTTCCTTGTCTCCGGGCTGACCGCTTTTGCTACCGGAACAAGCTGGGGGACCTTTTCCATCATGATGCCCATCGCACTGGCACTGGGAGCAAGTATGGGACTGGACATCCCTCTTGTCATCGCAGCGGTCATCAGCGGCGGGATCTTCGGTGACCACGCTTCGCCCATCTCGGACACCACCATCATCTCCTCCATGGCTGCAGGCTGCGACCATGTGGAGCATGTCAGAACACAGCTTCCCTATGCACTAACTGGAGGTATCTTGGCTTCCTTGGCTTTTCTTGCCACAGGCTTCCTGACTATATAGAGCCTCTCTTGAGTTCTCTTCTCTACCTGTTTACCCTCCATAAATCTTCATTTTTTATAATTCACTTTTAGAAAATACAGGGAGAATAAGCAATGAAAAAGAAAAACCGCGCACTCCATCTGGATATCAGTGCCATTATTTTAAAGTACGATCCGATGCAGATCGGCTCTGCTGTGGAAGCAGACGAGTATGACTTGGAGGCTGCCACCATCCTCTCCCGTATCAAAGAGGTCCACTCCAAAGAGGAGCTGACCGATATTGTCTATGAGGAGTTTCAGAGCTGGTACGGGAAAGATGCTGTCGGAAGCAGGGAGAAGTACGAAAAGATGGCCGATGAGATCTGGGAGACCTGGCACCGCTACAACAAAGAGAGCGCAGCTGCGTGAAAACACTTTACCTCCTCCGTCACGCCAAATCAAGCTGGAAAGATGCTTCGCTGAATGATTTCGATCGTCCCTTGAACAAGCGGGGAAAACGTGATGCTCCCTTTATGGCACAGAAACTTGTCCAAATGGGCATAAAACCCGATATCATTCTCTCAAGTCCTGCAAAGCGTGCTCGCAAAACGGCAAAGTTCTTTTCCAAAATCCTTGGTGTGCCACTGGTGCTTGATGAGAAGCTTTATGACGCAGGACTTGATGCATTCGAAGCAATTGTCCGCAACGCTTTTCAAACATACGACAGTGTGATGCTGGTCTCCCACAACCCGGGTCTTACTTTCTTCAACGACGATATCTCTGACAGACCCATTTTCAATATCCCCACCACAGGTATCGTTGCTATTGATTTCAAGACTCAGAACGCCATCGATGCCCTCAAGGGGCATCAGCGTTTTTTCCTCTACCCAAAGCAGTTCATAGAGTAAAGCTTACATGTGAAATGGTTTCACTCGATGGCGACAAAGGAGCATTCAACCCGTAGGGCGGCGCCTTCATGGCTACACTTTGCTCCGACCATTCCGGTTCCGAAGCTACGAAAGACAAGCAGTTGTCTTTCGCTTACGCTTCTCATGTTTGCGACTGCCAGAGCTATTGGGTGAAACCATTATAAATCTCTATTCTTATGCCTGCGCGCCTATTTTGTTCATCAGAGCAAAGCTTTTGATGAACGGTCCGGCCATTGAGGGGTTTTTGATCATCGACTTGAAATCACCCGTTTTAAACTTCAGCTTCCCCGTTGAAAAGGCAATGCCCATACCTGCCATACCCAATGGCCTGCGTACCCACTTCATCCAGTCATCGAGATCGGCACGCATATCCCAGTCAGGTGTCTCCCCATTGTAGAGTCCTGCACGTACCGCTTCGCCCTTCTCCACGACAAAGACGCACCTTGGCTCCTCCTCATCCTTGAAACCGCAGGTAATCACGGAGTTGAAATCTATCTCGGCCAGCTTCTCCTTTACTTCAGGCTCCGCATTCCACGCATCTTTAAGCTCGTTGATCCACGCATCCGAAAACAGTGTTGCCATTCATTCTTCCTTGTTGTTTTTTTGAATAAAACAGCATAAGCCATATTTATTCAAAAATAAATTTATCAAAACACGACTTAATCTATATTTAATATCAGGTTTAATTGTTTTACTCCAAAATGGTACAATGGTACGTGAGAAACGAAGGAGTGAAGTTGCCCAGAGTCACCAATCGTAAAATTGCCGATATCTTCAATGAGATCGCCGATCTGCTCGACATAGACGGCGACAACCCCTTCAGGGTGCGTGCCTACAGAAACGCTGCACGTACGGTACTTGGATATCCACGTGAAATGGCCGACCTGGTCGAAGAGGGATTCGACCTGACCTCGCTTAGGGGCATAGGCCGGGAGCTTGCAAAGAAGATCACTGAAATCGTCGAAACAGGCAGACTGGAGTACCTTGAAAAACTCAGAAAGCGCCATCCGCCTCAGCTTGAAGCGCTGCTGAAGGTGCCGGGACTGGGGCCAGGACGTGTAAGACTGCTGCATGAGCTACTGCATATCAATTCGCTCGAGGACCTTGAAAAGGCTCTACGAGAAAGAAAACTGGAAAAGGTTCCCGGATTTGGTCCCAAACTCATTGCAAAGATCGAAAACGGCATTCAGACACGACGCTACGAAGCACACCGCTTCAAACTCTCCGAGGCCCTGCCTATTGCTGAATGGATCGTCAATATTCTCAAAAAGACCAAAGGTGCCGTGCATGTAGAAATTGCCGGAAGTCTCCGGCGCAGAAAGGAGACCGTACACGACATCGACCTGGTTGCAGCCTGCGAAGCCCAAAACGATACGATGGTCTACTTTCTCAACCTCCCCAAAATCCAGAAGATCATCATGAAGGGCACCACCCGCTCCACGATACTGCTTGAAAACGGCATGCGTGTCGATCTTCGCGTCGTTCCTGCTGAGAGTTTCGGTGCCACACTGCACCACTTCACCGGCTCCAAGGCACACAACATTGCCCTGCGGAAAATGGCGGTCGAGAAAGGGATGAAGATCAACGAATATGGTATCTGGCAGGGTAAAAAACGTATTGGCGGCGAAAAAGAGGAGGATATCTACGATCTCTTCGGGATGCAGTATATCGAACCCGAAATGCGGGAGAACCGGGGAGAAATTGCGCGTGCCCTGGAGCATACCCTACCAACGCTCGTTACACTCGCAGAGATAAGGGGCGATCTGCATATGCATACCACCTACAGTGACGGTCTGGCTTCCATCGAGGAGATGGCGCAGCAGGCAAAGAGGCTCGGCTACGAATACATTGCCGTTACCGACCATACAGAACATCTGAAAGTCGCCCACGGTATGGATGAGAAACGGGTTAGAGCACAGCTTGAAGAGATCGATGCGCTCAATGAACAACTTGAGGGTATTACCATTTTGAAATCGGCTGAAGTGGACATACTGGAAGACGGCTCGCTCGATATGCCAAACTCCATCCTGGAGGCACTCGATCTTACCGTCTGCTCCGTACATACCAAATTCAGCCTCTCACGCCAGAAACAGACAGCGCGCATCATCAAGGCGATGGAAGATCCCCACTTCACCATCCTGGCCCACCCCACAGGCAGGCTCATAGGGCTACGTGAGCCTTACGATGTCAATATGGAGGCTGTGATGGGAGAGGCAAAGGCGCGGGGGTGCATCCTGGAACTCAATGCACAGCCCGACAGACTTGACCTCAACGACATCCACTGCAAAATGGCAAAAGAGATGGGTGTACGTATCGCCATCTCGACCGATGCCCATTCACTCAAGGACCTGGAGCTGATGCGCTACGGTATCTGGCAAGCAAGACGCGGATGGCTCGAAAAAGCGGATGTGGTCAACACGCTCTCGCTTTCTGCACTAAAGAAACTGCTTCGCACAATAAAGAGGTAGCACCCTACTCGTGGTACTCCTCCACCTGGTAAACATAAACATCCGGATGCATCTCAATGCAGTTTGAGGGCATACCTGCTTTCTGACACAGATGCGCCATAAAGGTCTCGAATGTCGGCAGCTGCTCCCATACCTGCGGCAGGAATGTCGCCTGGTAATTGCCTTTGCGCAGTATCACCCCGTCGATACCCGGACGCAGCTTCGATTTGAGATCGGCTACGGAGCTGTAGGGCAACAGCTTGGGGTCTGTCAGCAGAGAGACTTCGACGGTGATGTCGTTGAACTCCTGCGGAGTGAGCGCCACGAAGCGCGGGTCGTGAAAGGCCGCACTCTTGGCATTTTCAACAATATCATCATAGAGTGTGCGATGCGCGATGATCGAACCGATGCAGCCGCGCAGTGCACCATCACCCTTTTTATTGAGTGTTACAAACGCTGCACCCTTTTCATTCAGCCATGGATTCTCCTTTCGTAACGCCTCCTTGTCTATCCCATAATCGATGCCAAACTCCTCCGCGATGGCAGCGCGTGCCAGTTTCAGCAGTACCTCTCTTTTATCCATCTTGATCCTCCTTGGTAAATGCTATGCTCGTATACCCGACAACCTGCGACGTGTCGCCGCTGGCATCGGCACTGGTACGGTAGTCGATAATATGCGGCTTGAGCCCTTTGTGCCGTGCAGCAATCAGCATCGCCTCCACACCGATCTTGCCGCATGCTTCACACCCCTCATGGAGTCTGACCGGATCGAGATGCATCACAGCATCCAGGCAGATACTGTCAAGCGCTTTTGCCTTTTGGATGTCGTAGTAGTGGCTAAGGTCCGTACTGATGACCACTGCCGTTGCCTCATCTTCAAGCAGGAAGTCGATGATTTCGGCAAGCTTGGTTGGTGAAGCATCGCCATAAACAAGCTCGACCACACTCACATCGGGCATATAGTACTTGATAAAGGGCATCTGCACTTCCGTACTGTGCTCGTGGTGCGCTTCGGGTACGAAACCGACACCAAATTCATGCTCAAGCCTCTTTACCAGTGCCTTGTCCACCGGCAATGTGCCAAAGGGGGTCTCGTAAGTGTCGTAATCGGCAACGGATACCCCTTTGAGATAGACACGGTGGCTCGGTCCTATGACCACGACACGCTTTGGTTTCTGCTGCGCCAGTATGCGCAATACGACATTGGCGGTAAAACCGCTGTAGACATATCCCGCATGCGGTACAATGACCGCCCGCGTCCTGAGTGCTAGCAGATGCTTCATATCTGCATGACGGTCCAAAAGTGTGTTGTAGTGCTCTATCATTTTCCCAATCTCTGTGCCGCTTGAGGGGTAGAACTGTCCGGCAACGGCTGTCTCTCTCATACTCATTTCCATACTCCTTCTATGATGCTGCTGCATACCGGACAGCTGCCATCTTCATTGACCCTGTTCTCTATCTGCCCATACCCGTTGCGCGCAATCAGAATCGTCTCGCAGTGGTGACATCGGGTCGGGGAGTCAAGCCCGACATTGCCAAGGTAGATATACTTCAAACCGGCTTTTTTGCCGATGGCCTCTGCACGCTTGAGCGTCGCCAGCGCTGTTGCCTGATGATCACGCATTTTGTAGTTGGGGTAGAATGCACTCAAGTGCCATGGCACATGCACACCCAGATCGTTGGTGATGAAAGATGCCATCTCCTCAATATCTTTATCACTGTCATTCTCTCCTTCTATGAGCAGTGTGGTCACTTCCACCCATACACCGTTTTGTACAAGGCGTCTGAGGGTATCTTTTACCTCTTCAAGCCCACCTTTGAGTACCTTTTTGTAGTACTTGTCATCCCAGCTCTTGAGGTCAATATTCGCCGCATCGACCCATGTTGCCATATCGTCTACCATCTCTTTGCTCTCAAAACCGTTGCTGACAAAAATATTTTTAATACCCTTCTCTTTGGCGATCAATCCGATATCTTTGGCATAGGGGTAGAAAATGGTCGGCTCGTTGTATGTATAGGCGATCGATTTGGCACCATGCTCGATGGCAAGCTGCACCATCTGTTCAGGGGCAACTTCGATGTTTTCATTCACCTCTTTGCTCTGGGAGATATCCCAGTTCTGACAGAAAGGGCACTTGAAGTTGCACCCGACCGTTCCGAAAGATAGGACCTTAGAATTGGGCAGCAGGTGGTACAGCGGCTTCTTCTCTACCGGATCGACATGTACCGCGATGGGATGTCCGTAAACCAGTGTCTTGAGTTTGCCCTCGACATTCTGGTTCACTCCACAGATGCCCACCTGTCCCTCTTTGATCTGACAGCTGTGTCGACAGAGGTTACAGACTATCTTTCCATTCTCTTTGGGCGTATAATAATCAAATCTTGGATGATGTGTCATGGCTATACCTTTATAATACTTGACTAAAGTTTCTTATATTATACTATGCAGCTTTGCAAATGTCAAATTTTTTTGTATACTCACGCCCATATCGCACAGAGGACACCATATGAAGCTTCTCGTCTCGGCACTCGAACCCTCTTCCAACCTCCATTTGCGCGAAGTACTCAAACATCTTGACGATGTCGAACTGACAGGTATTTTCGATGAGACGATCCCGCAGGGGAAGCCGCTCTACGACATCAGCCAAATGGCCATCATGGGTGTGGTCGACGCACTGAAAAAACTGCGCTGGTTCTACAAGGTTGCAGATGAGATGGTTGCCCTAGCCAAAGATGCCGACAAGGTGTTGCTGATGGACGGTTCCGGTTTCAACCTGCCGCTGGCAAAACGGCTCAGGGCTGCCTATCCGGACAAGGAGATCATCTACTACATCCTCCCGCAGGTCTGGGCAAGCCGGCCCGGGCGTGCAGTGAAACTGGAGCGCTACTGTGACAGACTCCTTGGCATCCTCCCCTTTGAGACCGACTACTACCCAAACAGAAAAGCCGAATATGTCGGCCATCCGCTTCTTGATGAAATCCATACCTTCTACCAGGGAAAAGAGGGAACGCTTGCCTTCCTTCCGGGCAGCAGAAGCGGAGAGATCAGACGACTGATGCCGCACTTCAGAAAAGTAAGAGAAGCGCTTCCCGCAAAAGAGGCACAACTGGTCATCCCGCCAAGTTTTTCGGACGAGAAGATTGCAGAGCTTTACGGCGACATCTCTATGTTCACCGTCAGCAAAAACACCCATGAAGCGCTGGCAGCTTCCGAATTCGCATTCATCTGCTCCGGAACCGCCACACTCGAAGCGGCTCTCATCGGTACACCCTTCACCCTCGCCTACATCGCCAAGAAGCTTGACTTCTTCATCGGCACGAAGATCCTCGGTATCACACAGGTGGGCCTTGCCAACATCATCCTCACCCGCAGCGGAGAGTCTCCTCTGCACAACGAACTGCTGCAAGAAGAGGTCACGGTTGACAATCTCCTTGCAGAGTACTACAATACCAACCGAAAAAAGTTCGCCGACAAAGCCGAAGCGCTCAAAGCCTACCTTGGGCACGGAAGCAGCGAAAACGTGGCGAAAATCTTAGTGAAGAAATAATAGTGAAGAGGAATGAGGAACAAAAGAATGAGTAACCGAGCAGTGAGCAATGAGCAACCGATCAATAGAAGCGTTGCAAAGCAACGCATACCGACACTATTCACTATTCACCATTCACTATTCACTGCACTAACACGGGGTGATACCCCGTGTTAGTGCATATCTGCTGCGCCGTCGACAGCCACTACTTCCTCCAGAAGCTGCGTGAGGACTACCCCGATGAAAAGCTGGTAGGCTTCTTCTACGACCCCAACATCCACCCCTACTCGGAGTACTACCTGAGGCTGCTCGATGTCAAGCGAAGCTGCAAAATGCTCGGTATCGAGCTGATAGAGGGGGAGTATGACACAGAAGCGTGGCTTGAGGCGGTGCGGGGACTGGAGCATGAACCTGAGAAGGGAGCGCGCTGTGCGGTCTGTTTTGACCGGCGCTTTGAGGTGAGTGCGAAAAAGGCGGCGGAAATTGGGGAAAAAGTATTTACCTCTACCCTGCTGACCTCTCCCAAAAAGTCCTTAAAACAGCTCAAGGCTGCCGGGGATGCGTTGGCTAAAAGGGAGGGCATTGCCTTTGTTGCACCCGACTACCGCAAGGCTTCGGGTACGCAGGAGCAGAACATCCTTGCCAAAGCCGATCAGCTCTACCGACAGGATTACTGCGGCTGTCTATTCGGTCTTACGATGCAGCGCGACCAGCAGCAGAAACTCGCCGATGAACTTTTTGTCCCTCTCTCCGGACAGGTACAGCCTGAATCCATCGAAGCACGCATCGCACTCTATGAAAAACGGTGGGCGCTGGAAGAAGAGGGTATTGCCTACAAAATCGTCAAACAGCGCTTCCTCAACTGGCGGCTGAAGTTCGCAACCCTAAAAGTACGCAAAGCGGTGGTACCCGCACATATACTCCCCTACTCCACCCTCAAAGGCACCTACACCAGGGGAAAGGTGGAGTATGCCACAGGTGTGCTGCACCATATGAGCAGGGACGAGGTGAAGTTTCTTGCACTTGCCGATTACAACAGGCTTCTTGAGACCGGCTATGAAAATGTCACCGAACTTATCTTTTCGCCACCACCGTTTGAAGAGGAGCTGAAACTTCGCGGCATGCTGAAGCTGGATCCGTACGATCTTTCAGCCGTAATTGTCGTTGAAACGGTGCCTGAAAACAAGATAGAACTGATGCTCGATGCACAAACCTACAGCGATGTCAAAGAGGTGCTGATTCCCACCGCTTCGTAAGCCTGTCGCCTAATCGTTTTTTTACCCCATTTACGATAAAATAAGCGAATTTTATACGATAAAGGTTTGATTGTGCTATACAATGTTGTTGATATCCAAAATATTCTTCCACACCGTTACCCTTTTCTGCTTGTTGACCGCATCACGGCGCTGACAGCGGGCGAATACATCGAAGGGTACAAAAATGTCTCCATCTCCGAACCTGTGTTCCAGGGACACTTCCCGGGTCACCCCATCTATCCCGGTGTCATGATCATCGAAGGGATGGCACAGGCTGGCGGCGTACTGGCATTCAAGAGCATGGACAACGCTACACAGGAAGAGATAGAGAACAAAGTCGTCTACTTCATGAGTATCGACAAGGCGAAGTTCCGCTCTCCTGTGACACCAGGCGACCAGCTTGTCTACAAGATCAATGTCATCAAGAACAAGGGAGCCATCTGGCAGCTTGATGCCAAAGCGTACGTCGACGACAAACTTGTCGCCCAGGCGGAGCTCAAAGCGATGATCGTGGATAAGTAGGAAACGATGTCGAATATTCATCCAACCGCCATCATCGAAGAGGGAGCTGTTCTTGGTGAGAATGTCACCGTCGGTCCCTATGTCACCATCGGTGCCAATGTCAAGATCGGTGATGGTACGACCATCGCTGCACATGCACACATCGAAGGCTTTACCACTATCGGCAAGCGCAACCGTATCTTCTCCTACGCTGCGGTAGGTACCATCCCACAGGACCTCAAGTATGACGGAGAGGAGAGTGAACTGATCATCGGAGACGACAACACTATCCGCGAGTTCACACTGCTCAACCCGGGTACAAAGGGTGGCGGTATGGTTACCAAGATCGGCAACCACAACCTGCTTATGGGGTATGTCCACCTGGGACACGATGTCATTTTGGGAGACCACTGCATCCTTGCCAACGGTGCGACACTTGCGGGTCATGTCGAATTGGGCAACCATGTCGTCATTGGAGGACTGACACCGGTACACCAGTTCGTTCACATCGGCGACTATGCCATGATCGGCGGTGCCAGCGCTGTCGCGCAGGACATTCCGCCATTCTGCCTGGCCGAGGGCAACCGTGCAGTGCTTAGAGGACTGAACCTTACGGGCCTGCGACGCAAAATCGAACGTGAAGAGATCAATGCGCTCAAGAGTGCCTACCGTGAACTCTTCGAGCAGGGAAAACCGCTGCAGGAAGTAGCCCAGGAGCTCTTCGAAACCAGCACGTCACCCTATGTCAAGTCGCTCTGTATGTTCATCAAGACATCCAAGCGTGGCATTCCGTTTACCAGAAAATAGTATAATAGAGAATTAAACAGAAAAAAGAGGAATTATATATGTCACAAAAAGCTTGCAGTTTCTGTGCTGCTACCGAAAGCGAAGAGAATCCGCTGATTGCAGGAGAGAGCGCCTACATCTGCTCTAACTGTGTCATCTCGGCGTACAAAATTCTTTTCGGAGAAGAGGAAGAGGCAGAAGCCGTTTATGACGACACAGCACAGATTCTCTATACGCCAAAAGAGATCTACGCGATGCTCGACGAGTATGTCATCGGACAGGAGAATGCCAAAAAGACCCTCTCCGTAGCCGTCTACAACCACTACAAAAGAATCTTCAGAAACATCGACGAGGACGATACGCAGCTTGCCAAGTCGAATGTCCTCCTCATCGGTCCCACAGGTTCAGGGAAAACGCTGCTTGCGCAGACCATCGCACGTTTCCTCAACGTACCAATCGCCATTGCCGATGCGACCAACCTGACCGAAGCCGGGTATGTCGGAGAGGATGTGGAGAACATCCTTACCAAACTGCTGATGGCGGCCGATGGTGACCCCAAGCGTGCCGAACAGGGTATCGTATTCATAGACGAAATCGACAAGATTGCACGTATGGGCGAAAACCGCTCCATTACCCGTGATGTCTCCGGTGAAGGGGTACAGCAGGCACTGCTTAAACTCATCGAGGGTTCGGTAGTGAATATTCCCCCAAAAGGTGGAAGAAAACACCCCAACCAGGATTTTATTCAGATTGACACCTCCAACATACTCTTCATCTGCGGCGGTGCGTTCGATGGGCTCAACGATATTCTCAAACGAAGACTGGGTGCCAATGTACTGGGATTCGGGCAGAAGAAGCGCTCCAAGAAAGAGGAGGAGAACCTCCTGCCGATGGTCGAAGCCGACGATCTTGTCACCTACGGGCTCATCCCCGAACTGATCGGACGTCTGCATGTCATCGCTACGCTGAATGAGATCACGCTTGAAGATATGGTGCGCATTCTTGTCGAACCCAAGAACTCTCTGGTCAGGCAGTACCAGAAGCTCTTTGCAATCGACAATGTAAAACTTACCTTCGAGAAAGAGGCGCTTGAAAAGATCGCCCAGAAGGCGCTTGACAGAAAAACGGGTGCCAGAGGGCTGCGTTCGATCATGGAAGAGATACTGCTTGACATTATGTACGAACTGCCCGAGCTGGCAGGCTATGAGGTGATCATCACTCCCGATGTCGTCGAAAACGGTGCGAAACCGCTCTACATCAAAGACAAAAAGTCAGCATAGAAAAAGGAAAATAGGATGTTTAAAAAAATCTTGGGAATGTTTTCAAACGACCTCGCCATCGACCTGGGAACGGCGAACACGCTGGTACTGGTCAAGGGACAGGGTATCAGCATCAACGAACCCTCCGTCGTTGCCATACAGTACGACAAACACGGTCAGCAGCGCATTCTCGCTGTCGGGCAAGAGGCCAAAGATATGGTCGGTAAGACACCAGGCAACATCCGTGCGATCCGCCCTATGAAAGACGGGGTCATCGCCGACTTCGAAGTGACCGAAATGATGATCCGATACTTCATCGAAAAGGCACACAAACGTAAAGGCTTCTTCTCCCCGCGTATCATCATCTGTGTCCCCTACGGGCTGACACAGGTCGAACGTCGTGCGGTCAAGGACTCTGCAGAGAATGCAGGGGCCCGCTACGTCTATCTCATTGAAGAGCCTATGGCAGCAGCCATCGGTGCTGGCATTCCGGTCAAAGATCCCAACGGGAACCTGGTCGTGGACATCGGCGGCGGTACGACAGAGATCGGTGTCACCTCACTTGGCGGCCTGGTACAGAGTAAATCGATCCGAATCGCCGGTGACCACATCGACCAGGCGATCGTCGACTACATCAAAAAGAACTTCAACCTCCTTATCGGTGAGCGTGTCGCCGAAGAGCTCAAGATCAAGATCGGTACGGCAATCCCGCTTGAAGAGGAGCTTGTCACCACCGTACGCGGTAGAGACCAGGTAGAGGGAAGTCTCACTTCCATAGAGATCACTTCCGAACATATCCGCTCTGCAATGAAAGACTCTATTGAAGAGATTGCCGAAGCACTCAAAGATGTACTTGAACATACACCGCCGGAACTTGCCGGTGACATTGTCGAAAACGGTATAGTTCTCACAGGTGGCGGTGCACTGATCCGCGGTCTTGACAAATATCTTTCCGATATTGTGAAACTACCTGTCTATATTGCCGAAGATCCACTGCTTGCGGTAGCCAAAGGTACAGGAAAAGCACTCGATGAGATAGATATACTGCAGCAAATGGCATATGAAGACTAGAATCTTCATTATTATTATACTCCTGCTCATTCTGGGAGTACTCCTGACACGAAACGATGAGCGTATCACCGATACGCTGCTCAATGTCGTCAACCCCATCAAACAGAACTACAAGGCCTTTACCCAAGATATCGAAGACAAGGGCCACAGTTACCTCTTTCAAAAAGAGTCAATAGAGAAACTGAGCAAAGAGAACCGTATTTTGCGTAAACGGCTTCTTGCACAGACACACTACATCAAGCAGGTCAAAGATATCTACAAAGTGCTCCCAAGGCTGAGCAAACTGCCCTACCATAACATTGCCCTCACCTCCACTATCTCCTACGTCAAACTCAACAGCTTTTCACAGATCATTCTGACAAAACCAAAGGGGTTGAAAGAGAAAAAAATTTACGGATTGATGCAGGACAGTGTCGTTGCCGGTATCGCCCAGATTAAGCACAATCAGCTCTACGGTTATCTTACCTCCGACCCGATGTGCCGTTTTGCCGTCTTTGTCGGAGACGAGCATGCACCGGGTATTGCTATGGGACTCGAAAAAAACCAAATGATCGTCAAGTTCATTCCAAAGTGGCATAAAATCAAAGAGGGAGACCCGGTCGAAACTTCGGGGCTTGACAATATCTTCTTTCAGGGACTTCCTGTGGGCATCGTTACAAAAGTAGAGACACAAAGTGCCTACAAGGTCGCATACATCAAAACCTATGCCGACCTCTACCATCCCAAGGTATTCTTCCTCATTACCGATGCCAGAGCGACACTGACTGAGAACTTTGATGCAAACGCCACAACCTTTGCGGATATCTGTCCGAAAACGCCTGTAGTCACAGCAGAGCAAAACCTTTCAGTGGTTCCGGAAAATGTCACTGCAGCAGAGAACAATGCAACCTCACCGCAACTGCCGGAGATCTCAAGCATTCCAAGCCGTATCGATCAGACCCAGGAGGAGACCGTCGAACCTGAAATTCCGGCAGAGGCCCAAACGGTCGAACCCAAACCCAAACCGGTCACTAAGAAGATAAAACGTAAAAAAGAGGTTTACCGAAGCCTCGATCTCTTCTAATCACCACCCCTGAAATCGCCCTGTTTTAAGGGCGGTTTTTACCCTTTTGTAGTATAATCTTAAACTAAAAATAAAGGGCCTTTCTCCATGCCAAAACGCGAAGATATCAAAACCATTCTCCTTATCGGATCAGGACCTATCGTCATCGGACAAGCCTGTGAATTCGACTACTCCGGAACACAGGCGGCCAAAACGCTCAAAGAGCTCGGCTACCGTGTCGTACTTATCAACTCCAACCCCGCTACCATTATGACCGATCCGGAGTTCGCACACAGAACTTATATTGAACCGATCAACGAAGAGGTTATAGCCAAGATTATCGAAAAAGAGAATGTCGATGCAATTTTGCCGACTATGGGTGGCCAGACGGCGCTCAACGTTGCGATGAGCATGCACGAGAAGGGAATGCTCGAGGGCGTGGAGTTCCTCGGCGCCAACCCGGCTGCCATCAAAAAGGGTGAGGACAGACAGGCTTTCAAAGAAGCGATGATAAAGATAGGCATGGACCTGCCCATCTCACGCTACGCCTACTCTATGGATGAGGCGCTCGAAGCGGCAAAGGAGATCGGCTTTCCGATGATCATCCGTGCCTCCTATACCCTCGCCGGTGGCGGTTCGGGTGTCGCCTACAATATGGACGAGTTCAAAGAGATCGTCAAGGGAGGGCTAGAAGCCTCACCAATTTCGGAAATCCTCATCGAAGAGTCGCTGCTTGGCTGGAAAGAGTACGAGATGGAGGTCATCCGTGACCGTGAAGACAACTGTATTATCGTCTGTTCCATCGAAAACTTTGACCCGATGGGTGTGCATACCGGAGACTCCATCACCATCGCGCCGGCACTGACACTGACGGATAAAGAGTACCAGCGTATGCGTGACGCATCATTCGCCATTTTGCGCGAAGTGGGCGTCGATACCGGCGGATCGAACGTACAGTTCTCCATCAATCCCGAAACCGGCCGTATGATCGTCATCGAGATGAACCCCAGAGTCAGCCGCTCCTCCGCGCTTGCCTCCAAAGCGACAGGATACCCCATCGCCAAGGTAGCGACACTGCTGGCTGTGGGCTATACCCTCGATGAGATCACCAACGACATCACCGGTACCCCGGCATCGTTCGAGCCGGTCATCGACTACATCGTCACCAAACTGCCCCGCTTCACCTTCGAGAAGTTCCCGCTTGCAGACTCTACACTGACCACGGCAATGAAGTCTGTCGGTGAAGCGATGAGTATGGGAAGAACCTTCAAGGAGTCCTTCCAGAAAGCGCTCTGCTCGCTTGAGACAGGGCTAACGGGCTTCAATGCACTTGACTGTGATGACGAAACGCTTGTACGCGAGATCCGCCGTCCAAACGCAGAGCGTATGCTCTACGTCTACGAGGGTCTGCGCCGCGGTATGAGTGTGGATGAGATCTTTGAACTGTGCAAAATCGACCGCTGGTTTCTCTACCAGTTCGAAGAGCTTGTCGAAAAAGAGAAGGCGATGGATGTTTCGCTTTTGACCAATGCCAAACTGCTGCGCAGCGTCAAGGCCGACGGCTTCTCCGATGCAATGATCGCCGAGATCATTAACAAGAAAGATGGGCTCTCGCTGACGGAGAACGACATCTACAACGCCAGAGAGAAGCTCGGTATCAAACTCGAATACAATGAGGTCGACACCTGTGCGGCGGAGTTCAAGGCACTCACACCCTACCTCTACTCCACCACCAACATCACCGACATGCCGCAAAACCGTGCCGCTTCACAATCGGAAGAGAAGAAGGTGCTGGTCATCGGCGGTGGTCCAAACAGAATCGGGCAGGGGATCGAGTTTGACTACTGCTGTGTTCATGCAGCGTTCGCGTTGGAGGATATGGGTATAAAATCGATCATGTACAACTGTAACCCCGAAACGGTCTCTACCGACTACGACACCTCCGACATCCTCTACTTCGAGCCGATTGACTTCGAGCATGTACGAAACGTCATAGAGATGGAGAATCCTGACGGTGTCATCGTCCACTTCGGCGGCCAGACACCGCTGAAGCTTGCCAAGAACCTCACGGCAATCGGTGCGAAGATCAGCGGAACTTCCGCCAAGGTCATCGACCTTGCCGAAGACCGTGAACTCTTCAGCAACTTCATCAAGGAGCTTGGCCTCAAGCAGCCCGACAACGGTACGGCATTTGCCAAAGATGAGGCTATGGCCATCGCCAACCGCATCGGCTACCCGGTACTCATCCGCCCAAGTTTCGTACTTGGCGGACGTGGTATGCGTACCGTCTATAACGATGCCGAACTGCGTGAATACCTCGATGAGGCGGTCAGCGTATCCAACGAAGCACCCGTACTCATCGACAAATTCCTCGACAACGCCATAGAACTCGATGTCGATGCGATCAGTGACGGCAAAGATGTCTATATCGGGTCTGTTATGCAGCACATCGAAGAGGCGGGTATCCACTCTGGAGACTCCGCCTGTTCCCTGCCGCCGGTAAGCATCTCTGACGAACTTGTCGAAGAGGTCAAAGATCAGACGGCCAGAATCGCCCTTGGCCTTGGTGTCGTCGGACTGCTCAACATCCGTT
>JALWLU010000070.1 GCA_026996325.1 Sulfurovum sp. | reverse complement strand
ACGTCAGGCTTCCTGCCTATCGAGCGTGCGTGGATGGACAAGCTGGTGGCAAACGGCTATGTGGACACCTTTCGGCATATACACGGAGACGAGCCAGACAGATACACCTGGTGGAGCTACCGTGCCGGGGCACGCGGCCGCAATGTAGGCTGGCGGATCGACTACTTCTTTGTCTCGGACGACCTTAAAGAGCAGATTGTTGATGCGGATATTCTCGACCACATTATGGGCAGCGACCACTGCCCCATTACTTTGACGATCGATTTGGATTTGTAGGGATTGCCCCTTGTTTAACGTGCTTCGTAGTTCAGAAGCTTTTTGACTGTGCCGATGGCACAGAAGAAGAGCGCGTCGAAGAGAGGATTGAGTCGGGTAGTGTTTTCATCTACCACTTCGAAAGGCTGGAAGAAGAAACCCGGCCCGTTCTCTTTGTTGGCAGGTTTGACATGAAAGACAATGGGTCTTAGGGTACGTACGAGGTTGAGCACCTTCTTGTAGCGTTTATCTGAAACCTCTGGCAGCAGGTTGTTCCGTTTGCTCTCTTCAAGGCGTACTTGCTGCAGCAGCTGCAGCTTGTCTTTGAAGATGGTCTTGTTCCACTTGATCTCACCCAGTTCCATCGTAAAGGTGCGGTTGGCGGCGATGAGCGGATGGGGTTTTGTTTCGCGTATGGCTTCAAGCAGGTGCAGGAAGAAATTCTTTCCGCCAAATTTCTCGGCAGCATCAAGCAGCAGGTTGTGATAGTGAAGCTTCTCTTCTTCGGTCAGTGAGTTGTAGTCGCACATATGTTACTTTCTTGTTCAGATGTGACATTATAGCCAAATAAAGAGGGAAGAGGGGTGGGAGAGGGAGAAGAGCCTACTGCTCTTTTCCGTTCCCATAGTGCTCATAGAGATAGTCGATAATGACCTTTCTGTCCTTGTCGGTAATGGGGGCTTTGAAGTGAACGATCATCTTGTCCACCTTTCCTGCCCAGAACTTCTTGGACTGTCTTCCCTGGTTGATGATGTATCCAAACGAGTGACACATCAGGCAGTTCGCCTGAACAACATCAAAACCTTTTCCCATTTTGATGGGGAAAGCGATGTAGGGTACTTCAATCTTCTCTTTAACCTGTGCCATCATAGGCGTAGCGGCGATCAATGTTGTCAGCAGTACTTTTTTCATAACTTTCATCTTCACTTCCTTATACGACTTCTACGGTTACTACATCGATACCGTTGTATTTGTACCCGCCATGGTTCCACTTGATATCTTTGGCAAGCGGCTGCTCTTCACCCAGCTTGTTGATCGCTTTTGCCATGATCTCAAGCTTGCCGAGCTTGCTGGGCTTGAAGCCGTATCGGAACGTTCTGTAGGCATAGCGTCCCAGTTTTCCACTGTCAAGGATTGCTTTGTCCCAGGTCTTCCCGCCATCGAGCGAGATCTGTACTTCACGGATACCCGCACCGCCGTCAAAGGCGACACCGCGTACGACTGCCTGTGATTTTAGCGTAAGCTTTGCACCGTTGGACGGATAGCCAATGATCGACTTGACGTTCATACGGTAGATGGGCTTGGTTTTCGGGAACTTCTTCTCAGGTGTTTCACATTCGCACTCGTTGTCGGGTACGACATAGGCATGATCCATAAAGAAAAGTTTTTTGTACTTGTCCGTTACCGTGATGTTGGTGATCATCTTGATCCAACTGTCCGAGTAGACACCCGGAATGACCAGTCTGACAGGGAAGCCGTTGAGGTAGGGTAGGTCTTCACCATTCATCTGGTAGGCGATGATGACGTGGTCGTCAAGTTCGTCGAGGTGGAGTTCACGGATGAAGTTCGGTGTTTCATAGTAGGCAGCCTTTTCACTTCCCTGTACGGCAAGCCACTCAGCACCCTTCTTGATGCCGGCCCTGTCGAGAATGTCACGGAGTCTGACACCTTTCCAAAGGGCACATCCCATTGCACCGCTTCCCCACTGGATGCCACCTGCAGTCGGTTCAAACGCTGAACGGCTGTTTCCGCCGCACTGGAGTACCGCAGCAACTTCAACCTGCTCAAAGTCCTCTTTGAGCTCTTTGAGTGTGATTTTGAGCTCTTTTTTGACCAGACCGTTAATATTGATGGTGAATTTGTCCGTATCAATGTAGGTTGGAATGTCCGGCATGTGCCAGCGGACAAAGAACTGGTCGTTTGGTGTCAGTGCACAGGTAAAGACCTCTCTGGGGGTCTCAAGCAGCGGCGGACGGTCAGAATAGGTAATAAGCGGACGCTTTTCGGGGAATGCTACATCGCTGATTTTGCGGTTGTCGACAGGCTGATGGGTGACACCCGCCTCGGCAGTGGTAGTGCCCAGGGCAGCTGCTCCGGCAGACACGGCAGCCGTTTTGAAAAATTCTCTTCTTTTCATAAAAAGTACCTTCTTTGGAGATGTTCATAACTGTAGTCATGATGATAGGTACGATTATGCGGTGACAATGCTTAATTGGGACTGAAAAGGGAGTTTTTGGTACACAATTTCAACCAAATATACATAAATGTAACTGAATGCTTTTTAAAATAAGAAAAAAAATATTGATATATTATTTTTTCTGAACGAAAATTGCCTGTTTACGCATTTTGTAAAGCTCATAGCTTTCATTCCAGAACTCTTCGTAGGCAATCTCAGTAAATCTACTGTCGAATAATGTTTTGAGTTCGCCTGCTTTGAGTAGAAAATCTGGGTTGGAATCTTTCTTTTCGTTTTCCGGATGCTCCATATAGGTCTCAATGAAAAAGAGTGCACCGGATTTGAGGCTTTCTGCCGTTCTGGCAATGAGTTTACGGTCGAGGTAGTTGGTCATGACAGCAAGGTCGTAACGCCCCTCTTGTGGTGTGAAACTATCAAGATCTACTTCAATAAGCGTTACCCGCTTGCTGTCAAGAGTTTTGGAAAGCTGATCGAGGGCGATCGAGGAGATATCAACCGCATCGACACAAAAGCCCTTTTCAGTAAGAAAGCGTGTATGCCTTCCGCTGCCGCAGGCAAGGTCGAGTGCGCAGTTTCCCTCAACCAGATGCAGGTGGAATACAAGCATTTCACTTGGCGGTCTCTCTTCAAGCAGTGTTGGTTTCTCCAGGTACTTTCGGTTCCACTTCTCTCTGTCTTTGTCGCTCATAACTCTCTCTCCTGCAGTGTTTTTGTAAGCTTTTGGCAGAAGGTCTCAAAAGAGGGGAGTTCGAGGGTGCCCTCCCGCTGCTTCTTGCCCCACATCGGTTCGGGGAAGTAGCTGTCCTCTTTGAAACGCGCCATAATGTGCCAGTGTACATGCGGCAGATAGTTGCCAAAGGAGGCGATGTTGATCTTGTCGGGGTGATAGTAGTCGATCATCACCTTTTCGATAGTGTCAAGCAGGTCGTAGATCTCGAACTTCACAGCTATGGGTACTTCGCTCATCTCCTTATAGGGGTGTTGCGTGAAGATTTTGAGCCAGGGAATCTCGCTCTCTTCGGTTTCGATTCTGATTGTATCGTTTTCATAAACCGTGGACATTAGCGTATCCTTTTGAGGGTATAGGTGCCAAGCTTCAAAATGACAGAGGGGCTGCCGTTATTTTTTAGCGGATAGACTGTGACATCGGCAGCCTCCTGTGCGAAGCGCTCATCGTAGCTTTTACCGCTCAGATTGGCTGAAGTGGTGTAGGCCCACTTCAGACGTGAAAGCAGGAGCAGGTGCTCTGCAGCTTTTACAACACGGTAGGAGTGGCCGTTTGGCATGATGAAGGTGGTTTTATGACTCCGCCTGATACGGTTTTTATGAAAGGAGGGTATTCTGGTATGTGCCTTGAGTGTCTTCAGCGAATCTATCGCTTTGATGTAGTGTTTGTGGGGAGGGCGCTGCTTGATAGCAGTCAGCCGGTCGGCATTTTGCGAGATGAAGCCGACAGTGGTGTCGGTAGAGGTAAGAAAGACAAGGCTGCCTGCAGCGAAGCTCTCTCTACCCATACTATGCAAGGTAGTCCTGAAGCGCTTTTGGCTCAACACATCCGTCGTGTGCCTTGAGTTCTTTGATCGCCAGTGCCGTAGCACGCGCAGCGGCGATGGTGGTGAAGTAGGCGACGTTGTTGCTTAGAACCGACTGGCGAATGGTCTTCGCATCGGCTTTGCTTGCTTTGTTGTCACTGGTGTTGATGGCAAGGGCAATCTCTTCGTTTCGGATCATATCGTCGATGTTGGGACGACCTTCGCTGATCTTGAGCACTTTGGTGGAGGGAACGCCAGCAGTCTCGAGTGCCGCATGTGTACCGGAAGTGGCGACGATCTCAAAGCCGAGTTCGACGAACATCTTGCCGATCTCTCCTGCATGCGGTTTGTCTATCTCGGTAAGGGAGAGGAAGAGCTTGCCTTCAAGCGGAATGTTGTTCTTTGATGCAAACTGTGACTTTGCAAAGCTCATACCGAAGTTCTCCGAAATCCCCATCACTTCTCCGGTCGATTTCATCTCAGGCCCGAGAATGAGGTCTGAGCCCGGCAGTTTGTTGAACGGGAAGACCGCCTCTTTGACCGCAATATGGTTTTTGAGGTTCGGCTCCATGATCTTTTTGTCGAAGTTCACCACGCCGAATGTGTCGTAGAACTTCAGCGCCTCTTTGAGGTCTCCCTGTATCATCACGCGTGTTGCAACCTTGGCAAGCGGTACACCGGTCGCTTTGGAGACGAACGGTACGGTACGTGAGGCTCTCGGGTTTACCTCAATGAGATAGATCTCACCGCGGTGGATGGCGTACTGGATGTTGAGCAGTCCGACGA
>JALWLU010000069.1 GCA_026996325.1 Sulfurovum sp. | reverse complement strand
GCTCTCTTCCTTTACCGCAGCGATGCTGCTCATCGTACTGGTGGTCAGCTTTTCCAATGTCATTTCGGCCATTCCTATTGCAGTCCTTGTTGGGATCATGTTCATGGTCAGTATCGGGACTTTCGAATTCTCTTCGGTCAAGCGCCTCAAGCATATGCCAAAGTCCGATGCCTTCGTGCTCATTGTCGTTACCATCATCACCATCTTTGCCGACCTTGCCGTAGCGGTTATTGCCGGTATCATCATCTCCGCGCTCGTCTTTGCCTGGAAACACGCCAGGATCTTCAGCCATACCAAAATGGAGGGCAATAAAAAGATCTACGAACTTGACGGGCCGCTCTTCTTTGGCTCTGTCACCTCTTTCAACGAACAGTTCAATGTAGAAGATGATCCGGATGAAGTGGTCATAGACTTCAAGAACGCACGTGTCATGGACAGCTCCGGTGCCGAAGCGATCGACGCACTGACCGAGAAGTACCGCAAAGCGGGGAAAAAGCTCACCCTGCGACACCTCTCCGAAGACTGTAAGAAGATGCTGCACATTGCAGGCCCTTTCTGTACCTATGAAGAGGATGACCCCACCTACAAGGTCGCCCACGACGTGTAGCGTTACACATCCGCTACACACCGGCGTGGTAGTATGAAACCAAAAAGGGGGTTTCATGCGACTGTTTCTCTTTTTTCTTCTCCTCTCACTTACCGCACTAGAGGCAAAAAGCCTTGAAGAGGCAGGTATCACAATCAAGCGCCAAGACAAAACCTACCATGTCAAGCGCATCATCCCCGATATTTGCAAACAGGTACCCATTACCAACAATATGCTCTGGACAGGCAACTACGCCAACCCCAAAGTGCCTGAAGCGTGCAAATCAACCTATGTACACACCAAAGGCAGACTGCTTCCGATGAAACTTGATGACGAACTGGAAACCTACGGTGAGCTTGAAGTGCTTGCCACCCTCAAGGAGATGCAGACCAACCCCAACCTGCTGCTTGTCGACAGCCGCAACGAAGAGTGGTACGAGTACCGTACCATTCCGGGGGCTATCAACATGCCCTTCCGATACTTCAAGTACCGTGACGACTACGAGTTTCATTTTGAATACGCATTGAGATTTCTTGGTGTCACAAGAGACAAAGAGGGGGAGTATGATTTCAGCAAGGCAAAGACACTGGTGCTCTTTTGTAACGGTCCCTGGTGCAGCCAATCGCCCAGCATGATCTTCGCACTGCTTGAGATAGGCTATCCGGCCGAAAAACTCAAGTGGTACCGCGGCGGTATGCAGGACTGGCTGGGAGCGGGGATGACATCGACGAGGGATTGATACTCGTCATCCCGCACTTGATGCGGGATCTTGACGTTTTTTTACCGATTGACGCAAAGATTCCTGCTTTTGCAGGAATGACGGATGGAGAGTTCCGTCATCCCAGACTCGATGCGGTATCTTAACGCTGTTAGACTAATTGAGGTCAAGACTCCTGCTTTCGCAGGAGTGACGGTGTACCCCTATAAAAAGAAGATCCCGATCATCAACCCGAAAAACGGTACCATCGCAAGCATATAGACCACCTTTTGTGTCCGAAGTGCCTTCCAGACACCCCAGAAGAAGAGTACGAGCGTGATGAAGAAGACGGCGATAAGCAGGGTATCGGTCATGAGAGTTTCTCCAGCTCCTCTTTGTGGAGCCTGTCGACCATCTTGATGCTCTCAAGGGCGTTTAGCAGAATCTTCTTGGTAGAGGCGAGCGGCTTCATGTGGATGTTGGTCATCTGCTTGTCGATACTCTCATCGGTCACCAGTGCCATCACCTCTTTCTCGAGGGAGTCGACGATCTCGTTGATATTCTTCTCGATCAGTTCCATATCCATCATTTCGCCTTTGGACGGAAGACTTTGATGACCTCTTCGTTGGCCTCCATGTAGCGTCCTCCAATGAGGTCGATGCAGTACGGTACGGCCGGGAAGACCGCATCGAGACACTCTCTGATGGACTTGGGCTTGCCAGGAAGGTTGATAATGAGCGAGCCGTCACAGATACCCGCTGTCTGGCGGGAGAGAATGGCGGTGGGAACGTATTGCAGGCTTACTGCGCGCATCTGCTCGCCAAAGCCTGGCAGCAGCTTCTGGCAGACATTCTCCGTCGCTTCGGTCGTCACGTCACGCGGTGCGGGTCCCGTTCCGCCTGTTGTAACGATGAGATCGCAGTCTCGGTCTCTCGCAAGCTCGATGAGCGTCTCTTCGATGATGGGCTGCTCGTCGGGAATACAGCGGTACTCGTACTCGCATTCGTTGAGCAGGTACTCTTTCATCGTATCCATAATCGCAACGCCTGAAATGTCTTCGTAAATGCCCTGTGAGGCTCTGTCACTGGTGGTGACCACACCGATTCTGATGGTATCCATGTGCTATCCTATCTTGCGTAATATTTTGTCTAGTAGAGTTGTACTCAAAACTCTCTTTGAAAAGCCTAAAAGTGTTGTCGCTTTGGTGATGTAGTAGCGCGGTTTGGGCTTTGGTGAGAGCAGTATTTCATGCACAATCTTCGCCACCGCTTCCGGTCCCTCGTTGAAAGGGACGTTGCTCTTTTTGGCTTCAAGTGTCTTGCGGTAGCGCTCTTTGAAAAAGGAGTGTTCGATGTCTACATTTTCACGCAGCTTTCGCATCGCCGTCTGCCTGAAGTGGCTTGTGATGGGTCCGGTGTTGAGCAGTACGGCATGAATGTCCGTACCGGCAAGCTCCAGACGCAGTGTGTCGGTCAGCCCCTCGATGGCATACTTGCTGGCATTGTAGGCCCCTCTTCCAAAAAGCGAGATGAGCCCCAGTACCGAAGAGTGCTGGATGATTCTACCGTATCCCTGCTTTCGCATGACAGGGATCACCTGCCTGGTGCACTCGTGCAGACCGAACACGTTGGTTTCGAACTGCTCCCGCAGATATTTCGTTTCTACATCTTCAATGGCACCCGCCTGGCCGTACCCTGCATTGTTGAACCACGCATCGATCGTTCTCTCTTTTTCAAGAACGGCTTCGATGACTGCACTGATCTCATCAGGTTTTGTGACATCAAGCCGCATAGCATTCTCGAAACCCATCGCTTTGAGCTTCTCTACATCTTCAGCCTTGCGTGCGGTAGGGTAAACCGTGATGAATCGCTCCTTGAGGTAGTGTGCCGTAGCAAGCCCGATGCCGCTGCTGCACCCTGTGATGACAACATTTCCCATTCTCTTTGCCCTTTGTATTGCTTTATCTTCAACGGGTATAATATTGTAAATCAAATCAGAGGAAGGTAAGATGGGTGAGCGCACCACGCAGAGTGTCGGCTACAGTATGCTGGTCATGGCTGCCGTGGTCATCGTGCTTGCGGGCATCAAGGCTGCAACTGTCATTGTCGTTCCCTTCCTGCTTGCCCTTTTTCTGGCGATCATCCTCTCACCGCTTTTTCTCTGGCTGAAAAGCAAGGGTCTGCCTCAGGGCATTGCCCTTTTGCTGGTCGTTCTCCTCCTTTTGGGTACGATTGCCACACTTGTGATGCTCATTGGCAACTCCGTACAGGACTTTACTCACAATGTCCCTCTCTATGAAGCAAAACTGCGTACGGATTTCAGGAATTTTCTTGGCTTTCTTGACCACTACAACATCAAGATCCCAAAAGAGGACATTCTTGCCGTTTTCGCCACGGACAGTGTCATGGAGTACATTGCTCGTACCCTTCGGTCACTTGGTGGTCTTCTGACAAATTCGTTACTCATTATTATCACGGTGCTCTTTATGCTGATGGAGATCTCGAACTTCCGCAGCAAGCTTGAGAGTTCCAAAAGTGAGAGCCTGCAGTCACTGCTGCATGTAAGCGAGAATATCAAGCGTTTCATTCTGCTCAAGTCGATGACCTCCGCAGCCACGGGTATCATAGTGACCATCGCGCTCAAGATCATCGGTGTGGACTACGCCATACTCTGGGGAGTGGTAGCCTTTTTGCTCAACTTCATTCCCAACATCGGCTCCATTCTTGCCGCTGTACCGGCCGTACTTATGGCGCTGGTACAGTTCGATATGCCCACGGCACTGATCGTTTCGGGTCTCTATGTGGCTATCAACGTCACCATAGGCTCCATTCTGGAACCGCGAATCATGGGTGAAGGGCTTGGGCTCTCGACGCTTGTGGTATTCCTCTCACTCATCTTCTGGGGATGGCTGCTTGGCCCTGTGGGAATGCTTCTCTCTGTACCGTTGACGATAGTGGTCAAGATCCTCCTCGATGCAAAAGAGGATACACGCTGGATCGGTACGCTTCTGGGGAATTGAGATACTGCGTCACATCTGGGAAAGCAGGAATCTTTTCGTCAATTGCTGAAAAAACGTCAAGATCCCGCATCGAGTGCGGGATGACGGAACGCTCCATCCGTCATTCCAGCGAAAGCAGGAATCTTCACGCCAATTAGCCAAACGACGTCAAGATCCCGGATCAAGTCCGGGATGACAATATTTCAAACAGATATGGAAAACAATATTACTCTACAAAAACCGAAATATCCACCATAGAGCCCCGGATGTACTCCTTGGCAAACTCAACGATCTTCCCGTGAAATCGTGCATAAACATAGTTCAGTGAAATGTCGTCACCATAGAGAGAAACAATCCTGTCCAGATTCTCCTCTATCCCTTGATGAAGCCACTCCTGTATCGCCGTATAGTCGTCGAAAGTGTAACCAAACGCGCCAAGAAGTCTGGCAGTGTAGCTGTCTACGACCATGACCGGACGATGGCAGGCATAGCAGAGGATGGAGTCGGCACTCTCCATGCCGATACCCTTTTGCGAAAGCAGCCATGCTCTGT
>JALWLU010000068.1 GCA_026996325.1 Sulfurovum sp. | reverse complement strand
CCGATACGCTTCTCGCGGTAGCTGAGAATCGCTTCGTTGTTCTCTGCTATTTTGGCTTTGAGCTCGGCCATCTGCTCTTTGTAGGCCATCAAATCACCGCCGACAAGCCCCTTGACGATCTGGTCGAGGAGTGTGTTGAGGTCCTCACGAATATCCTCTTTGTCCTTGCCTATCCAGGCAGAGTCAGGAGCCTGTTTGAGTTCGTCGATATATACTGTTCCCTCTTTAAGCTGATCGACCACATCGTCCCAGGCGTTGTTGAGACGATGCTTGCGCATCTCTTCATGGTTGAGCGGTTTGCTGTGGAGTGTGTCTTTGTAGATCTGAAGCGTCTTTTCACGTGTTTCATCGTAGAGGGCACTCCCTTTTTTAAGCAGAGTATCACTCCAGTCCGCATGCAGCGTACCCAACATCAGTACTGTCAGAGAGAGACGCTTCATACCGCTCCTTTAGTGTAAAAGTTCATTGGGGGCATTATACATCAGAAAGTCAAACCGAAGTTAACAAGAGTTAGTGATAGTGATAGTGTGGAGGGCTGCGAGAAGCAGCCCTGTTATGCAGTCTTCTTTTTGAGGTGGCGGTTACGCGCTGCCAGCAGGGTCAGGATGAAAAGACCGGCGATGGCGTAGTAGACCCACATCGGGATAGGCACAGGGTCACCCGCAGCATAGGAGTGGAGTCCTGAGAGGTAGTAGTTGACCCCGAAGTAGGTCATCAAAACCGTCGAGTAGGCCCAGGTAGTGGCTACGTTGTAGATGAACGTATCGTTGAGCTTTGGAATGAAGCGCATATGCAGTACCGCAGCATAAATAAGGATGGTCACCGCCGCCCAGGTCTCTTTAGAGTCCCAGCCCCAGTAGCGTCCCCAGCTCTCGTTCGCCCAGACACCGCCGAGGAAGTTCCCCACAGTCAGCAGCATCAGACCGATGATGAGTCCCATCTCGGAGAGGTTTGTCAGCTCTTTGATGGAGCGGTCGATGTTAGGGTTGCCCTCTTTGCCTCTGATGATGAAGAGAATGAGCACCAGCAGCGAGAGGATGGAACCGAGTCCAAGGAAACCGTCACCGGAGATGATGGTCGCCACGTGGATCATCAGCCAGTAGGATTTGAGTACCGGCACGAGGTTGGTGATCTCGGGATTGATGAAGTTCATATGCGCTACAGCCATCGTGATACCCGCAAGCAGCGCCGTACCTGCCAATGCGAACGGTGACCTTCTTGCAAGGATGATCCCCGCAAGCACGGTCGCAGCAGCGATGAAGACGATCGACTCATAGGCGTTCGACCATGGGGCATGGCCGGCGATGTACCAGCGGATACCCATACCGATGACATGCAGCGTAAAGCCGAATATCAGTACGCCCCACGCAATGCGCATCACCCACTTCATCGAGAAGCTCGGCTTGAGTACGTTGATGAAGGCAAAGACCAGCAGTGTCAGCCCCAGCAGCAGATAGAGCGGTACAAGTTTGCCAAAGAGTCCCAGCTTGTTGTACCAGATCTCCATTTCGATGTGTCTGGCACTCGGCATGACTGCCGCACCATACGTCTTCTGGTACTTCTTGATGGCAGAAACAGCAAGGTCCGCCTTGTCCCACGCACCGGTTTTGAGTGCATGGGCAACCAGTGCGAAGTAGCCTGAGATGGTCACCTGCACCTCTTTTTTCTGCTTTTCAGGGAAGGTTTTCATCGCATCCATCGGCGCGACCCACTTGTTATTCTTGTCGTTTGGTACCGGATAGATGCGTAGCAGCGTACCCTGGTAGGTCATGTAGGTGACATTGAGACGCTCGTCTATCTTAATAAGCTCCTTGTCGTACTGCGACTTCTCCAGAGGCTTCTTGCGGCTTGCCTTGGTAACGGCATCGAAGAGTTTGTAAGCGTTTGTCTTTTTGTCGAAAAAGTCGGTGAACTTCGCATATTTCGCATTTTCTGGCAATCCAAGGTCAAGGGCAATCTTCTTGTGGCCGATCTTGATCATCGGTACATTCTGATAGAGCTCGGGCTGCATCAGCATCCCCAGGAACATCTGGTCTGGCTCCAGACCAAAGAGCGATGTGTGACCGGTGATCTTGGCGATGACATCGTGTGCGACGGTATCCATCGGCTTCATACGTCCCTTGCTGTCCTGCACCGCCAGTGTACCGAAGTTGAGTGCATGCTCAAGATTGTACGCCTTCATCGCCTTGAGCGTCTCGGGTGCCACCTGCGGATCGGCAGCTTTCATCTGCTGCGGTGCGAAGAAGAGGAACGCAGCCAGCAGTGCCGCGGCAGCACCCTCCTGAAGTTTGCGCGTTCTTTTCAGCAGTGTCTGGAAGCGTCCGTTTGGTATGAAGAGGCTCCAGAGCATTCCCACCGCCAGCAATATGTATCCGATGTAAGTCGGCAGTGTGCCGGGGTCGTGGTTAACCGAGAGTACCGTTCCTTTTTCATCCGGATCGTAGGAGGACTGGAAAAAACGGTAGTTTCTGTGGTCGAGAATGTGGTTCATATAGATGTGGTACGGCATCGTCAGGTTCTCCTCCTTGTCGATGAGCACGACCCTGCTCGAGTAGGAAGCCGGTGTCATCGAACCGGGGTAGCGCTGCAGCCCAAAGTCTTTGAGCTCGATGGCAAAAGGAAGCTTGATGATCTTCGCGCCGATACGCATATCGATATCGACACCGTCAAGAGAGATATGCTTGAGTGCGCCTGTCTGCCCCTTGTATGGCGTAAATACCACCTCTTTGCTCTTGTCTCCGACACTCACCTTCAGTTTGATGTATTCGGGTTTGCCCGATTTGGTTTTGAGCGAGTGGGATACCGTTTTAAGCTTCGCTTTGGTGTGAACATCTTTGAGGACCACGGCGTTACTTCCGAAACGGTAGAGTTTGCGCTGCGTCAGATTGTTCTCTCCCGGGGCCATCTCTCCAGCAGTTTTGGTGTTCATATCGAGCGTTTTAATGATGAAGGGGAAGTCTACTTTCAAACTGCCCGGCTCTCCGGTGACCTTGAAAGTAGGTTTATCTGTCGGTATGTTGTCAACACCGTACGAGATATAGAAGGGTCCAAAATCTTTGATACTGCCTTTTTGGATGTAATGTATCTCACCCCGTCCGCCTGCTGAGACCTTCATCTCAAGCAGTGTCGTACCGTTGGGGTCGGAGACGACCTCCTTGTCAGCAGTGGGCAGATACTCCTCAAGCTCTATCTTCACCTCTTTGGAGCCCACTTTCAAGCTTTCGGAGAGGTGGTTTTTGGTCATTGTGGAGAAAAAGAGCGGCTTTTCAAGCGATGCGTTGCCATCTTTGCTCTTGGCAAAGACTTCGAGCATCTTCACATCGGAGACCATCGTATTGGAGGTTTGGCCCTCACGGATATGCATAATTCCCTCATAGCCCACATATCGTGTCACAAGTGCACCAAAGGCGATGAGAATGAAAGAGGCGTGAAAGAGAAAAACCGGAAATTTGGTCTTATAGGTTTTGTACTTGATGATCTGGTAGGTCAAAATGGCAATAAAGTAGGCAAGGAAGAATTCAAACCATTGTGCCTTGTAGATCAGTGCGCGAGCTGTCTGTGTTCCGTAGTCGTTTTCGATGAATGTGGCAACCCCGATGCTCACTCCGAAGAGAAACATCATCAGTACGGCCATTTTCATCGATAGAAGTCTTTTCAACATCGTTATAGTCCCTTTGCAGCCGCTCTAGCGGCCATTTTGTCATAGAGGGCGATTATAACCGATGTTTATTAATAATCTATTAACTTAGAGAAAAATTATCCTAAAGTACATTTACTTCAGCTCACCCCAGCTGTCACCGACGCTGACCGAGCAGACCAACGGTACCCTGAGGTCGTAAATGCGTTCCATCACATCGACAAAACGCTTCGAAACCGCTTCTACCTGCGTCTCCTCCACTTCAAAGATGAGTTCATCGTGTATCTGCAGCAGCATATCCGCACCCGTAAGCTCCTCTTTGATCATCGTATCGATCTGCAGCATCGAGAGCTTGATGAGATCGGCGGCACTCCCCTGAAAGACGGTATTGACCGATTCACGCATGAATGCGGCTTTCTGCATACCGTTGGCGTTTTCGTAGTCGAAGAAGCGGCGTCTGCCAAGCAGTGTTTCGACGTAGCCGTCAATTTTTACCTGCTTCTGTATCCCTTCAAGGTACTGCTTGACCGTCGGGAACGAAGCGAAGTAGTTGGCAATGATCTCTTTGGCTTCAGCCTGCGTGATCCCAAGCTCATCGGAGAGCTTTTTGGGTCCCATACCGTAGAGCAGGCCGAAGTTGACCGATTTGGCGAAGTTACGTTTGGCTTTGGCCTCATCTTCGCCAAAGAGTCTGACGGCCGTTGCCATATGGATATCCACTCCCTCTTTGAAGGCTTCAAGCAGCGCGCCATCCTGCGAAAAGTGTGCCAGCAAGCGCAGCTCTATCTGTGAGTAGTCTATGCTTAGCAGTTTGCACCCCTCTTTGGCTACGAAGATGGAGCGCACCTCTCTTCCAAGTTCGGAGCGTACGGGAATGTTCTGCAGGTTGGGGTCTTTGGAGCTGAGCCGTCCTGTTGCCGTACCCGTCTGCAAAAAGGAGGTATGGATACGGCTGGCCTCATCCTGCTTTGCCAACTTCAGCAGCGGCAGCACATAGGTTGAGAGCATCTTCTGATGTTCACGGTAGGTAAGGATCTTTTCAATAATAGGGTGTTCGTCTTTAAGCGACATAAGCACGGCTTCATTGGTACTGTAGCCGGTCTTTGTCTTCTTGCCCCCCTTGAGGCCAAGCTGCTGGAAGAGCACCACGCCAAGCTGCTGAGTGGAGCGGATATTGAACTCCGTTCCCGCCAATGCGTAAATCTC
>JALWLU010000067.1:13340-18731 GCA_026996325.1 Sulfurovum sp. | reverse complement strand
AGCGACTACCCGCACTGGCAGGCACATCTTGCCTGTGAGGTTGCCAGGAACTACGGTACCGTCAGCTTCCCGCTCATCCAACATCCGCACTTCCCCTCAAAGAACCGCTGGATCAAGCAGGTAAAGGCGATTCTGGAAGCGTTCAAGCCCGACACTGTCGTCTGCCACTCTCTTGCCAACACCCTCTGGTTCTGGCTCTGTGAAGAGGGCATAGCCCCTGTAGAGCGCCTCTTCATGGTCGCTCCGCCAAGCCTGAGTACCACCGAAGCGACGATCAAAAGCTTCTTCCCCTGTCCTATGCCAAAGACATTGTGTGCCAAAGAGGTACAGATGTTTGTCTCCGACAACGACCCCTGGATCACGGTAGAGGAGGCAAAAGAGATCGCCGCCCACTACGACATCCCCCTGGAAATACTGCACGATGCCGGCCACATCAACGCCGACAGCGGGTTTGGAAAATGGGAAAAGATCGAACAACTGGTAATGAGGAGTAAATAGAATGAGTAATGAGCAACTAGCAATGAGTAACCGAAAAGATATAAATTTATTCATAAAAGCGTTGCAACGCAACGCATACCGACACTCTTCACTCTTCACTCTTCACTCTTCACTAACTAAGGATCACTCATGATCCTTAGTATCGAGAGCAGCTGCGACGACAGCTCCATCGCCGTTACCGACAGCAAGACCAAAGCCCTCCTCTACCACAAAAAGATCTCCCAGGAGGCTGAGCACGCCTGCTACGGCGGGGTAGTGCCCGAACTCGCTTCCCGCCTGCATGCCGTGGCCCTGCCGAACATTCTTGAGGAAACCAAACCCTATTTCGACACCCTCAAAGCCGTTGCCGTCACCAACCAGCCGGGACTCGGTGTCACACTGCTTGAGGGGATCGCCATGGCGAAGACGCTTGCAACGCTGCTGAAGATTCCGCTTATCCCCGTCCATCACCTCAAGGGACACATCTACTCTCTTTTTATCGAAAAACCGACCCGCTTTCCGATGCTGGTGCTGCTTATCTCCGGCGGCCATACAATGGTACTGAGAGTCGAAAGCTTCGAGAAGATGGAGATCCTTGCCACTTCGATGGATGACAGTGTGGGAGAGAGTTTCGACAAAACCGCCAAGATGATGGGGCTTGGCTACCCGGGCGGTCCCATCATCGAAGCGCTTGCCAAAGAGGGGGATGAGAACCGTTTCGACCTTCCCGTTCCCCTTCGCAACTCCAAACTGATCGCCTTTTCGCTTTCGGGCCTGAAAAACGCCGTACGGCTTGAAATAGAGAAGCTTGGCGGCCCGGAGGCGATGAGCGAACAGGACAGACGCGACCTTGCCGCATCGTTCCAGAAAGCGGTCAAACTGCACCTGCTGCAAAAGAGCAAAAAGATCTTCAAGGCAGAACCCATCAAAGATTTCGCCATCGTCGGCGGCGCTTCGGCCAACCGCTATCTGCGCAGCGCCTACGAAACCCTCTGCTCCGAATTTGGCAAAACGATGCACACCGCCCCTCTGGAGTACTGCTCCGACAACGCCGCGATGATAGGCAGGTATGCCATAGACGCTTACGAAAAGAAGCAGTTTGTCGACCCCAATACCATAGACATTGTCAGTACGAAGAAGCAGACGGCGGGGACGATGCTCTAAGAGTGAGGAGTGAGGAGTGAGGAGTGAGGAGTGAAGAGTGAAGAGTGAAGAGTGAAGAGTTAAGAGTGAAGAGTGAAGAAACTTTTCATATTTTGGTTGAAGCAAAACTTAATTTTTGTCATTCCTGGCTTGACCAGGAATCTTGACTTCAAATGGAAGGAACCGGTTACATCCATACGTCAAGATCCCGGATCAAGTCCGGGATGACAGCCACTTTATGGACACGACACAACAGAGACCTTTCAAAATATTCCTAATCAGGACGCCTAAAACCACTTTTGCACCAAGCCCTATCAAATTCCTCACAAATGCCCTGTATACCACGCTTTCTGTAAGTTTATTTCGATAAAATATATATAATTAATACCCCAAAAAACGGAGTCGAAAATGGCAGAATACGGTGCTGGCAATATCAAGGTCCTCAAAGGGCTCGAAGCGGTTCGGAAAAGACCTGGAATGTATATCGGTGATACCTCAACAAAAGGGCTTCACCATCTGGTCTACGAAGTGGTCGACAACTCCATCGACGAAGCGATGGCAGGCTTCTGTGACACCATCAAGGTCACCCTTACCAAGGCCGGTTCGGCAATCATCGAGGACAATGGACGGGGGATTCCCGTTGCCGAGCACCCTACCGAGAAGATATCAGCAGCGACCGTTGTTCTGACCGTACTGCACGCCGGGGGTAAGTTCGACAAAGATACCTACAAAGTCTCAGGCGGTCTGCACGGGGTCGGGGTCTCCGTCGTCAACGCCCTCTCAAGCAGACTGCATCTGACTGTTTTCCGTGACGGAAACATTCACGAACAGGACTTCGAAAAGGGTATTCCGCAAAAGCCGCTGGAGATCACCGGTACGACACGAAAGACCGGTACCAGAATAGAGTTCTGGCCGGATGAGAGCATCTTTACCGAAAGTGTGGAGTTCCAAAAAGAGATTTTGATGAAGCGCTTCAAGGAGCTCTGCTACCTTAACCCGCGTATCACCATCGAGTTCAAGGATGAACGTGACGGCACGAAAGAGAAGTACCACTTCGAAGGCGGTATCAAGCAGTTCGTCGAAGACATGAACACCAAACCCCCTATCTCCAACCCACAGTTCTTCCAGGGCAAAATGGATGACATAGAGATCGATATCGCCCTGATGTACAACGACTCCGACAGCGAGAAGACACTCTCCTTTGTCAACAACATCAAGACCCCGGAAGGTGGAACGCACGAAGCGGGCTTCAGGGCCGGTCTGACACGTTCGCTCTCAAGCTACATTGCCAAAAACGCCAACGCAAAAGAGAAGAACACCAAGATCACGGGGGATGACTGTAAAGAGGGGCTGGTCGCCATTGTCTCCGTACGTGTACCCGAACCGCAGTTCGAAGGTCAGACCAAAGGAAAACTGGGCTCCAGCTATGTACGTCCGCTGGTACAGAAGTTCTTTACCGAGCGCTTCAACAAATACCTCGAAGAGAACCCCATCGAAGCCAAGGCGATCATGGCACAGGTGCTGCTGGCGGCCAAAGGGCGTGATGCTGCCAAGCGTGCACGTGATCTGGTCAAACGCAAGGACTCCATGAGTGTCGGTACCCTTCCGGGTAAACTTGCCGACTGCCAGAGCAAAGACCCGGAGATTTCAGAGATATACCTCGTCGAGGGTGACTCTGCAGGCGGTTCGGCAAAACAGGGGCGTGACCGTGTCTTCCAGGCGATTCTACCGCTGAAGGGTAAGATTCTCAATGTCGAGAAGGCGCGCCTTGAGAAGATTCTGAAATCGGATGAAATTAAAAATATGATCACCGCACTTGGGTGTGGTATCGGAGACGAATTCGATGAAGAGAAGCTGCGCTACCACAAGATCATCATCATGACCGATGCCGATGTTGACGGAAGCCATATCCAGACACTGCTGATGACCTTCTTCTTCCGTTTCCTGCGGCCGGTTATCGAGAAGGGCTACCTCTACCTCGCACAGCCGCCGCTTTACCGCTACAAGAAAGGAAAGAACGAAACCTACCTCAAAGATGACAAGGCACTCAACGACTTCCTCATCGAAAATGGTATCGATGTCATCGAGAGTGAAACGATGGGGCGTAACGACCTGATCGATCTCTTCAAGCTGGTCGCCTATTACCGTATGACCCTCAAGGAGATCGAAAAACGTTTCGCGCTGGTAGAAGTACTGCGCTATATGATCGAAAACCCGGACATTGTCGGTACGGACAACAAAACACTGGCAGCTACCATCGAAAAGTACATCGCCGGCCTTGGGTACAACATCCTCAACAGATCGGTAACCGAAGAGCGTCTCCACTACTATGTGCAGACCAACGATGGTCTCGAGGAACTCATCATTGATGATATTCTCTTCACCAACCCGCACTACAACGAAGCGATCCATATCCACCAGAAGATCCAGGAGCACATCACCGACGAGTTCAAAGACAAAGACCTGCTCGAACTCTTCGCACAGGTCGAAGCCAATGCCAAAAAAGGTGCCTACATCCAGCGCTACAAGGGTCTTGGTGAAATGAACCCCGAACAGCTTTGGGAGACAACCATGACACCGGAGAACAGAAGCCTGCTCAAGGTCAAGATCAACGATATTGAAGAGGCGAGTGAAACCTTTACCCTCTTTATGGGTGACGAGGTAGAACCGCGCCGAAACTACATTGAGCAGCATGCCAAAGATGTCAAGCACCTGGATGTCTAATGCTTCTCTCCGAACTTGAAGAGCGTGAACGGCGCTTCAAACTGGCACTGCGTGCCGGCATTCCCGTCGTCCTGCTCATCTCACTGGTATTCTACAGCATATTTTTTAGAGAGACCACCATCACCTTTGATACCGAAAGTGCCATACTCTTTGGAAGCCTGCTATTTGTAACGGTCTACTTCATCTACTTTCTGATGGAGCTTAGCGTCAAGGAGAGTCTGCTTGACCAAACCACACAGGGCTTCAACGAACATGCATTTATCAATAAGCTGGAGCGCTTTCATCCCAAAACACTGGTGCTCTTCGTAGTCAAAAACCTCTCTACCATCAATGAGAACTACAGTACCAATGAGGTCAACCACCTGCTTTACACTCTGATTCACCGCCTTAACGACACACTGCATGAAGCCGGTTTTCCAAAAGCGGTCATTGCCAGACGCTATGGTGCAGAGTTCATCATCGCCCTGGAGAAAGAAGCACCGCAAATTGAAGCACTGCTTAAAACATTTATAGAACAAAACCACACAATAGATACTATCGAGATCGACTACGCCTTCTCTGTTATTACCAATACCGGAGAGGATATTACCAAAGACATTCAACACCTGAAAGATCTGCTTACCATGCAGGAAAAACAGGAAGGAAACTCCAGTAAGGCTAAACGCCTTATCAGTGATTCCAAAGCACTCAGTGAAATCGAACAGTGCATTACTGCTGCCCTTGAGAAACGTTCATTGCAGCTCTCTTTCAGGCCTCTGCTGAATACCCATACCAACACGGTCGATATCTATGAAGTCTCCGCCAGACTCAAGACACCTCAAAGTGGAGAAATATTACCTCGAATCTATCTTCCTATCATCAACCGTCTTGGGCTTGGCAGAACGTACGATATGGCACTTCTTGAACATGTATTGGCACTGCTTCCTCTTATTGATGCGAATATTTCACTCTCTTTCAATCTTTCACCGTTCTCTTTACGTGACGAATCGTTCCAAGAGGCATTCTTTGAAAAACTAAAAAATCTCGGTGTCGACCCAAAACGTATCA
>JALWLU010000067.1:9663-13330 GCA_026996325.1 Sulfurovum sp. | reverse complement strand
CTCTATGAACGCAAGACACACCACAATCTCAGCGGCTACCTTAAAACACTTAACCGTTTCCGTGCAAAAGGGGTACGTATCGCTATTGACAATTTCGGCTCCTCCAATGCCTCCATGGAATACATGAAACATTTCGACTTTGACCTGGTACAGTTTGACCGCGACTATGTCACCAAGCTTGACGAGAAACATACACGTGCCATGCTTACCTCTCTCATTCATATGGCTAAAGAGCTGCATATCACTACAGTAGCAAAATGGGTGGACAAAGAGAAGCAGAAAGAGGAGCTCATCTCCCTTGGCATCGACTACCTGCAGGGATTTGGCATTGCCAGGGCACTGAGCGAAACACAGCTGATAGAAAAATACAACAAAGGATAACCGATGAAATACGGAGAAAAAGAGATCAGGGAATTTGACATCAACGCAGAGGAAAATTACTGGCCAAACGAACACGAAAAGCACTACGAGATCAATATTGAGCTACCGGAGTTCATGTGTCTGTGCCCGCGCTCAGGCTACCCTGACTTCGCGAAACTGACACTCACCTATGTTCCAGACAGCAAGGTCATCGAACTCAAAGCACTCAAGCTCTACATCAACTCCTTCATGTACCGTTACATATCACATGAAAACTCCGCCAATGAGATCTTCGATACGCTCTACAGCAAGCTCCAGCCAAAGTCAATGAAACTTGTTGCCGACTTCAATCCAAGGGGCAATGTCCATACTGTCATCACGATCGATTCTGAGACGATGTAAAATATGTCAATCTGACATCAAAACAGCCTCCGCTTGCCACCTTTGCTATCATACATCATTCCATACCAAAGGAGTCGTATGATCGCTTTTACAGATGTCATGGGACGGGTACGTGAGGTGCTGATGCACCATACGCAGCGTACAAAAATAAAAGACAGGGAGGTTGCACTGGCACTGGGTCTCGATCCACAGTACTTTGCCGTCATCAAACGACGCAACAAACTCCCCTACGAAGCGCTGGCACACTTTTGCAAAGAACACCACATCAGCCTCAACTGGATCCTTTTTGCGCAAGAGCCCCGGAAGCTCTGCAAGTGTGCCTGACTACACTTTGATGAAGAGCACATAGCGCTGCGCTTCATCATTCTTGCCAAACCCCACAATCTCCATATCGCTGTACTGTGCATTGACATCGAGTCGCAGTTCATACATCATCGCATCCATATCCATTATCAGAAGCTCAGGGATCAGGTCACCTACCCTCACCTCATTTTCACTCCCGTCAATGAAAAAACGCAGTTGCTTTGCATCGTGCTCTACGGCATATCCGTTGATCGGCGCTTCCCCGGCATAGATGAGCTTGGAGGGATCACTGCTGTCCTCTTTCAGCAGTCCGGCCGTAAGCGTGTACACTTCCGCATTGGCAATCGATTCACGGATGTCCTCTATCAGGTCGATGATCACTTTCATAACAGTGTTCCTTTTGAGTTTATGGTGATATTGTAGCAAAATGAGTAATGAGTAACGAGTAATGAGCAACCGAACTGTTGGGAAAATTAGAAATTAGAAGTTGGAAGTTTTATTTTTGGGAAGTTGTGCTTAGGTTTGTGGGTTTGGGTAAAGGAGCTTGCTTGTAGCAAGTGACTGCACCCATCCCGCAAAGATGAGTGCAAATTGTCAAAAAGATTAGCTGTTACGCTTTTCGATGATTTCCTTCGCCACATTCTGAGGCACTTCCTCATAGTGGTCGAACTCCATCGCATATGTTGCACGTCCCTGTGTCATAGAACGCAGGTCTGTAGAGTATCCGAACATCTCTGAAAGCGGTACGAATGCGTTGACAACTTTGTTACCTGCTCTGTCGTCCATACCTGTGACGTTACCACGTCTCTTTGAGATGTCACCGATAACGTCACCCATGAAGTCTTCAGGTACTTCGACTTCAACTTTCATCATAGGCTCAAGAATGACAGGGTTTGCCTCTTTCGCACCTTCACGGAATCCCATAGAACCGGCAAGTTTAAACGCCATTTCCGAAGAGTCGACATCGTGGTAGGAACCGTCGTAGAGGGTTACCTTGACATCTTCTACAGGGTAGCCTGCCTGGATACCTCTCTGCATCGCTTCCTGGATACCTTTGTCAACCGGCCCGATGAACTCTTTTGGAATGACACCTCCCTTGATCTCATCGACGAACTCGTAACCGGAACCTGGCTCAAGCGGCTCGATCTTGAGGTAAACGTGACCAAACTGACCACGACCACCAGACTGCTTCGCGTACTTGTACTCTTTGTTGACCGCTTTACGGATCGTTTCACGGTATGCAACCTGTGGTGCACCCACTTCCGCTTCAACTTTGAATTCACGCTTCATACGGTCAACAATGATCTCGAGGTGAAGCTCACCCATACCTGAGATGATTGTCTGGCCAGACTCTTCGTCCGTGGAGACACGGAAAGAGGGATCTTCCGCTGCCAGCTTTGAAAGGGCGATACCCATCTTCTCCTGGTCAGCTTTTGTTTTAGGCTCAACCGCAACGGAGATAACGGGATCCGGGAAGTCCATTCTCTCCAGAACCACTTTGTCTTTTTCGGAACAGAGTGTGTCACCGGTAGTGGTGTTCTTGAGTCCGACAACCGCACCGATCTCACCAGCGTAAATTTCAGGAACCTCTTCACGCTTGATCGCGTGCATCTTCATGATACGGCCTACACGCTCTTTTTTACCCTTGGTAGAGTTGAGTACATATGAACCCGACTCGAGTGAACCACGGTAAACACGGATGAATGTCAGCTGACCGACAAACGGGTCTGTCATAATCTTGAATGCCAGTGAAGCGAACTCACCCTCATCACTGGACTCGACAATCACTTCTGTGTCAGGATCGTCCATCAGTGTACCTTTGATCGGCGGTACTTCAGTCGGTGCAGGCAGGAAGTCGACAACAGCGTCAAGCAGTGTCTGGACACCCTTGTTCTTGAACGCCGTACCACAAGTCATAGGAACGATCTCCATGTTGATCGTCGCCTGCTTGATACCGTTCATGATCTCTTCAACGGTCAGCTCTTCACCTTCCATGTACTTTTCCATCAGCGCTTCGTTGGCTTCACAGGAGGAGATCTCTTCGATCATCTTCTCTCTATACTCTTCAGCCTGCTCGCGAAGCTCGTCACGGATCTCCTGCTCATGGTACGCTGAACCCATTGCCGCTTCAGCATCCCATACGATCTCTTTCATTTTAACGAGATCGATAATCCCTTCGAAGTTCTCTTCTGCACCGATAGGCAGCTGGATCGGCACAGGGTTACCCTTGAGTCTGTCACGGATCTGTCTTTCAACTTCAAAGAAATCCGCACCGGTTCTGTCCATTTTGTTGACAAAAACGATTGACGGTACACCGTAACGGTTACGCTGTCTCCATACTGTTTCAGACTGTGGTTGAACCCCACCGACCGCACAGAATACAGAAACGGCACCGTCAAGGACTCTCATTGAACGCTCAACTTCAATGGTGAAGTCGACGTGGCCCGGAGTGTCGATGATGTTGATCTGCTTGCCTCTCCACTCACAGGTTGTCGCAGCAGAGGTAATGGTAATACCACGCTCCTGCTCCTGCTCCATCCAGTCCATCGTTGCAGCACCGTCGTGAACTTCACCGATCTTGTGCTCAACCCCTGTATAGAAG
>JALWLU010000067.1:0-9653 GCA_026996325.1 Sulfurovum sp. | reverse complement strand
CAGCATCGACGATCCATCTGATCCCCAGAGACTGCTGTCTTACAGGTCTAACTTCAATAGGCACCTGGTAGGTAGCACCACCGACACGGCGGCTTTTTACTTCCATAACAGGCTTGACGTTGTCCATCGCTTTGTTGAACACGTCGATCGCTTTTTCGCCAGTTTTTTCTTCAATTCTCTCAAGCGCAGAGTAAACAACCTTTTGCGCAACACTCTTCTTACCGTCAAGCATAACGGCGTTGATAAACTTTGTCAGTACTTTCGAACCGTATACTGGATCTGGCAGTACCGGTCTTACGGGAGCTTTTCTTCTTCTCATTCTCTATATCCTTTTATCTTCAATCGAAATTGATTTACTCAAGTGTCATCCCCTAAGGATTACGATGAACACCTGCTCAAGCCCATTACTAAGCTAAACTCAACCTACTGCTCCGCCTAAGCGGCAACTTCACCTAAACAATAACTGCTTAGATTACTTAGGTCTCTTGGTTCCGTATTTGGATCTTGCCACTTTTCTGTTGGCAACACCAGATGCATCGAGTGCACCACGGACAATGTGATACTTCACACCAGGAAGGTCTTTAACCCTACCGCCGCGTACGAGAACGATGGAGTGTTCCTGGAGGTTGTGACCTTCACCACCGATGTATGAGATGACCTCATATCCTGATGTCAGTCTTACTTTCGCTACTTTTCTCAAAGCAGAGTTTGGTTTCTTAGGCGTTGTCGTATATACTCTTGTACATACCCCTCTTCTTTGAGGACAACTCTCAAGCGCTGGTGATTTGGACTTCTTGATCACCTTTTTACGTTCTTTACGAATCAACTGGTTAATGGTTGGCAAATCGTTTCCTTTCTAAATGTTGTTTTTTGCTCTGTGAGCGAATTGAATTGCTTGGCTGTTACACCATCTCAACACACCTTTTGTGCACTGAAATTGTGTAACGATAGAAAAATGGAGGTGTATTATATCGAAATATGCTTTGATTTTTCTGAAATTATAAGAGAGGATTATGCTGGATTCCCCGAACGTGGGAAGGAGCGTGCAGGCTACTGCTCGCCCTCCAGCTTGATATCCTCGTTGTCGACCATACCCGTTCCCACAGGGATAAGACGACCGATAACGACGTTCTCTTTGAGATCCTCGAGCGTATCGACCGTTCCGGCGATAGATGCGGAGGTGAGTACCTTCGTCGTATCCTGGAAGGACGCTGCGGAGATAATGGAGTCCGCACCGACCGCTGCACGGGTGATACCTACCAGCATCGGCTCGGCGATCGCCGGCTCGCCGCCAAGCTTCATCACACGCTCGTTCTCTTCCTGGAACTTACGTCTGGAGACAATGTCTCCGGCGATGAAGTTGCTGTCGCCGCTGTCGACGACCTTGACCTGACGCATCATCTGTGAAGTGACGATCTCGATGTGTTTGTCGGAGATGTTAACCCCCTGGCGGCGGTAGACCATCTGTACTTCAGAGACGATGTACTCATAGAGTGCCTTCTCACCCAGTGCGGCAAGGATGTCGTGGCTTGAGACCGTACCTTCGGTAAGCTTCTCACCCGCGTGGACATACTCCCCGGCGTGGACAAGGATTGCCTTGCCTTTGTCGACGAACTGCTCGGTCACCTGACCGTTCTCACCGGTAATGATGAGACGCTCTTTTCCTCTAAGTGGTTTACCAAAGCTGACCACACCGTCGATCTGTGCGATAAGCGCGATATCTTTCGGACGTCTTGCCTCGAAGAGTTCGGAGACCCTTGGAAGACCCCCGGTAATATCTTTGGACTTGATCGCAGCCTTCGGTGTCTTCGCCAGGATATCGGCGATGTTCACTTCCGCGCCATCCGTAACAAAAAGGATCGTCTTTGGGTCGAGCTGATAGCGGATCAGTTCTCCGGACTCGGTCGCCAGTACGATTGCAGGCTTGTAGGCTGCCGGGATATGCTCGTTAAGCTCCAGCCTTGTATCTCCGGTCACTTCGTCAAACTGCTCGACAACTGTGACACCAGGGATGATGTCTTCAAACTTCACCGTACCTTTCTGCTCGGCGATGATCGGCTCGGAGTATGGATCCCACTCGGCAATGACAACCTGTGTTGCAACTTCAGGCGCTGAAAGCACGGCGCCTCTTTCGACTTTTGCATCGTTGTCTACCTGCAGTACGGAACCTCTTGAGATGTAGTGGCGTGCCGCTTCACGGTTGTTATCATCAACGATCACCGCAAAGAGACCCTTCTCTTCAACCTTGTCACCGGCTTTGACGCCTTCGTGTGCTTCGAGGTAGTCACCTTTGAGGAGGAAGAACTTCACTGTCCCTTTGGCATCTGCCACTACGTTCTGCGTTACCGGCGCGCCATCTTCAACCTTCAGCTCCGAAGCGAACGGAATACGGCTTGGTACCGACCATCCCTCTTTGATCACTTCGACAATGGAGTCACCCTCTTCTACCATATCACCGTCACTCAGCGGCAGGAAGAGCTTTCCTTCGATCTTACCGGCAACGCCCGCAAGCTCGTTCGACTTGGCCACGTCAGACTTTCTGAGGTTGTACTTGACCTCTTCTGCCCCCTCTGCCTGGACAGAAACGACATACTCGTCGTGTGTCACCACGATAGAGACCTTTCCTCTGGTGATCGCCTTGATCTTCGGTTCGACCAAAAGCACACCCGCATTTCTTCGGTTGGCTACGATGAGCTTGCCTTCACTGTTCTTGTAGACAGCAAGGTTGTAGTAGCGTACGAAACCTTCCTGTGTCGCGATGACCTGGCGTTCCTCTTTACCCGCTGTTGCCGTACCACCGGTGTGGAAGGTACGCAGTGTCAGCTGGGTTCCCGGCTCACCGATCGACTGTGCCGCAATGACACCGACCGCTTCACCCGGTTTAACCATCTTGTTGTCAGCCATGTTCAACCCGTAACACTTCGCACAGATCCCTTTTGGCGCTTTACAGCTTGACGGCGCTCTCATAACGACAGAGCGGACACCCGCTTCCTGTACGCGCTTGGCCGTCTCTTCATCGATCATCGTACCCTCGGAAACCAGCACTTCGTTAGTAATAGGATCAATGATGTCCTCAGCGAGCACACGTCCATAAATACGATCTGCCAATGGTTCGATCATTTCGTTACCTACAACGATATCGGAGACCTCGACCCCTTCGTGTGTACCACAGTCAGCCATAGAGATCTTGACGTTCTGTGCAACGTCGATCAGCTTTCTGGTCAGGTATCCGGCGTTCGCCGTCTTCAGCGCGGTATCGGCCAGACCCTTACGCGCACCGTGGGTGGAGATGAAGTATTCCAATACGTTCAGACCCTCACGGAAGTTCGAGGTAATCGGTGTTTCGATGATCGATCCGTCAGACTTGGCCATCAGACCACGCATACCCGAAAGCTGTCTGATCTGTGCTGCCGACCCCCTCGCACCGGAGTCTGCCATCATATGCACTGAGTTGAATCCGTCTTTGTCTTTTTTGATCAGATCCATCAGCGCTTCGGCAATGGCGTTGTTCGCATCGGTCCAGATATCGATAATCTTGTTGTATCGCTCCTGGTCTGTCAGGAGTCCCGCAGCAAACTGTCGCTGGATCTCTTTGACTTCCTCTTTAGCTTTGCGGACAATCTCCTCTTTGACATCAGGGATCTTGATGTCATCTACCGAGATGGAGACACCGACTTTGGTTGCGTATTTGAAACCCATATCCTTGAGATCATCCAGGAAGCTTGCTGTCTGAGCGACACCACCCTCTTTGTAGATGTAGTCAACCAGTGCCCCGATATCTTTCTTCTTGAGTACCTTGTTCCAGTACTTCTCAGGCACATAGTCAGGGATGATGGACTTCAGAATCAAACGTCCCGCAGTAGAGGTCGTAATACGCCCGTCCACAATCGTTCTGATACGCGCGTTGAGGTCGAGTGCCTGCTGGTTAAAGGCGATCTCCACCTCTTCGACGTTGGCAAAGAGCTTGTGCTCACCTTTTACATCGTTCTTTTCAAGTGTCAGGTAGTAAAGCCCAAGAATCATATCCTGAGACGGTACCGCGATCGCTTTACCGGATGCCGGAAGCAGAATGTTCATCGATGCGAGCATCAATACCTTTGCTTCAGCTACCGCCTCATCGGAGAGCGGCACGTGAACGGCCATCTGATCACCGTCGAAGTCGGCGTTGAATGCCGCACAGACAAGCGGATGCAGCTGGATCGCTTTCCCTTCGATCAGTCTTGGGTGGAAGGCCTGAATCGAGAGTTTGTGCAGTGTCGGCGCACGGTTGAGGAGTACCGGATAGTTCTCGACCACCTCTTCGAGGCACTCCCAGACTTCGTTCTCCTGCTTCTCGATCATCTTCTTGGCCTGCTTCAGTGTCGTCGCATAGCCCTTCTCTTCGAGTTTTGCCATCAGGTGCGGCTTGAAGAGTTCGATCGCCATCTTTTTGGGCAGACCACACTGGTCCATTCTCAGGTCAGGTCCTACGACAATGACCGAACGGCCGGAGAAGTCGACACGCTTACCAAGAAGGTTCTGACGGAAACGTCCCTGCTTACCCTTGATCACTTCGGAGAGTGACTTGAGCGGACGCTTGTTGGCACCCTTGACGGCGTTACCTCTACGGCCGTTGTCGAAGAGTGCATCGACCGCTTCCTGGAGCATACGCTTTTCGTTACGGACGATGATCTCCGGCGCATCGAGTTCTACCAGACGCTTGAGACGCTGGTTACGGTTGATAACACGTCTGTAGAGGTCGTTGACGTCAGAAACGGCGAATTTCCCGCCATCAAGGCTTACGAGCGGACGCAGATCGGGCGGAAGCACCGGCAGCTGTGTCAGCATCATCCACTCGGGACGGTTGCCTGAGTGAAGGAAGGCTTCGATGACCTTGAGTCTTTTGACAATCGTTTTTCTTTTCGCTTCGGATTTCGTTGCAGCGATCTCCTCTTTAAGCTGAGAGAACATTTCGACAAGATCGAGTTCTGCCAGCAGCTCCTGGACGATCTCACCGCCCATACGCGCGTCAAGCCCCGTATCGCCAAAGCGCGAAGAGATCTGCTGATACTGCTCTTCGTTAAGCACATCGTACTTCTGAAGCGGGTGCAGCCCTTCGTTGTCGTAGCTTGCCTCACCCGGGTTCTTGACGATGTACGCTTCGTAGTAGAGTACACGCTCGAGGTCTTTCATCTTGACACCCAGCAGCGTACCGATACGTGAAGGAAGAGATGAGACATACCAGATGTGTGCAACCGGTGCGATCAAATCAATGTGACCCATGCGGTTACGTCTTACTTTCGAAGTGGTAACTTCAACACCACACTTCTCACATACGACACCCTTGTAGCGCATCTTCTTGTACTTTCCGCACAGACACTCGTAGTCACGGATAGGTCCGAAGATCTTCGCACAGAAGAGTCCGTCACGCTCAGGTTTGAGCGTTCTGTAGTTGATCGTCTCAGGCTTCTTTACCTCACCGTAGCTCCACGAGAGGATCTTCTCGGGACTTGCTACCTTCAGTTGAAGGGCTGCAATATCCTGCGGTCTCTCGTCGCTGTTCAGGTCGATCGGTACCAGGTGTTCCAATACTTCGTTACTCATCTTCACTCTCCACTTCTTTTTTCTCTTCATACAGTTGCGCATCCAGACCCAGAGCCTGCAGCTCTTTGGTCAATACGAACATTGTCTCCGGTACACCTGACTCAGGTACCGACTCGCCTTTGGTAATCGCTCTGTAGGCTCTTGCACGCCCTTCAACGTCATCTGACTTGATTGTCAGCATCTCTTTGAGCACGTGTGCCGCACCGTAGGCTTCAAGCGCCCACACTTCCATCTCACCGAATCTCTGTCCACCGAAGAGTGCCTTACCACCGACCGGCTGCTGTGTTACAAGCGAGTATGGTCCGGTAGAACGTGCGTGAACCTTCTCGTCAACGAGGTGGTGCAGTTTGAGCATATACATGTAACCGACGTTGACACGCTCGATCATCTTCTCTCCGGTCTTTCCGTCATAGAGTGTCATCTTGCCGTCACTGTCGATCTTTGCAAGCTCGAAGAGTTTTTCGAACTCCGCCTGGTTTGCACCTTCGAAGACCGGCGCAGCGAACTTCACGCCTCTTGCCCAGTCTCTTGCGTATTTGAGCAGTTCTTCATCGCTCATGTTGCCCAGTGTCTCCTTGGCATTCATCAGCTTCGCCACATCGGCGATCTCGATCATCTTCGCTCTAAGGTCCTGAATGAATGTCTCGGTCTGGTTGTCGAACATCTCCTGGATCTGCTCACCCAGGCGCTTTCCGACGAGTCCAAGGTGTACTTCAAGGATCTGTCCGATGTTCATACGCGAAGGAACCCCCAGCGGGTTGAGAATGATCTCTACCGGGCGCCCATCTTCAAGATACGGCATATCGATCTCGGGCACGATATTGGAGACAATACCCTTGTTTCCGTGACGACCCGCCATTTTATCCCCAACCTTGAGCTTACGCTTGGTAGCGATGTAGACCTTTACCAGCTTGGTGACACCTGAAGGCAGGATATCGTCTTTCTCAAGGATGGAGAGCTTCTCTTCATGCTCCTGCTTCAGACGCTTCTTCTGCTTAAGGAAGAAGTTCTTCAGTGACTCGTACTCGTTCTGTACTTCGTCGCTGTAGGACTGTACCACACCTCTGAGTGCGAAACGGTTGACCCCTTTGATGATCTCTTCAGGGATCTTCTCACCCGCTTTATACTCCGTCTCTCCGATGGTTACATCTTTGAGCAGCACCTGCTCGGAGAGGTAGCGTGCGATTCTGAGGATCTCTTCACGGTCGATCATCAAAAGCTGGTCGTGGTGATCGCTGTCAAGCTGCGCTTTCTCCTCTTCGTATGCCTGGATCGCACGCGCATCCTTCTCGTAGCCCTTCTTGGTAAAGACTTTGATATCTACAACGACTCCTTCCATAGACGCAGGACAGTAGAGCGACTTGTTGACCACGTGGCCCGCTTTTTCACCGAAGATGGCACGCAGCAGTCTCTCTTCCGGAGTCGGCTTGATCTCGCCTTTTGGAGAGACCTTTCCAACCAGGATCATTCCCGGCTTCACATAGGTACCGATCTTGACGATACCGCTCTCATCGAGGTGCAGCAGTTCATCTTCACGTATGTTAGGAATATCTCTTGTGATCTCTTCAGTTCCGTGCTTGAGTTCACGCGCCTCTACCTCTTTTTCATAGGTGTGTACGGAGGTGAAGGTATCTTCACGGATGATCTTCTCGGAGACGATGATCGCATCCTCGTAGTTGTATCCGTACCAAGGCATGAAGGCAACCATGATATTCTTACCGATAGCAAGCTCACCCTGATCCATGTTCGCACCATCGGCGATCACCTGACCGGCTTCGATCTCGTCACCGAGCTTGACGATAGGCGTCTGCGTAAAGGTGGTGTTCTGGTTGGTACGCATGTTCTTCTCAAGCGCATAGTGGTCGATGAAGACACCTGTCTCATCTTCACCCATGATGTAGATGTTCTTCGCATCTACCTTCTCGACTCTACCCGCACGCTTGGCCTTGACCGCTTCCCATGCATCACGGGAGACGATCGCTTCCATACCTGTACCCACGACCGGTGCTTCGGTCTTGAGAAGCGGTACCGCCTGGCGCTGCATGTTTGAACCCATCAGGGCACGGTTGGCGTCATCGTGCTCGAGGAACGGAATGAGTGCCGCAGCAGAACCGGAGATCATCAGTGGCGAAATATCGATCAGGTCAACACGGCTTCTGTCATTAAGCTCGATGTTTCCGTTAAGTCTTGTCTCGATCAGGTCTTCAACGATGTAACCGTTCTCATCGACTTTCGTTGAAGCCGGCGCGATACACTTGTCCTCTTCCTGCGTTGCTGTGACATAGACGATCTCGTCTGTCACCTTGCCGTCTTTGACCACCTTGTACGGCGCTTCGATGAAGCCGTGGTCGTTGACCTTCGCGTAGGTTGCCAGCGTGTTGATCAGACCGATGTTCTGACCTTCCGGGGTCTCGATAGGACAGATACGTCCGTAGTGTGTCGGGTGAACGTCACGCACTTCGAATCCGGCACGCTCCTTGACAAGACCGCCCTCACCCAGTGCGGAGAGACGTCTTTTGTGCGTCACTTCCGAAAGCGGGTTGGTCTGGTCCATAAACTGTGAGAGCTGGCCGCTCGAGAAGAACTCCAGAATGGTGTTGGTAATCATCTTGGAGTTGACAAGGTCGTGCGGCATCAGCTCATCGAGTGATCCGGAGATCGTCGTCATCTTGTCCTTGATCGCCTTTTGCATCTTGATAAGACCGTTGTGCAGCTCGTTTCCAAGCAGTTCGCCGATCGCACGGATACGTCTGTTTCCAAGGTGGTCACGGTCATCGATGTGTCCCTGACCGTTCTTGACCTTGATAAGGTACTTGACAGTGTTGATCAGATCGTTTGCTGTCAGTACCGTCGCATACTCGGGTACGTCAAGACCAAGCTTGTGGTTCATCTTCATACGACCAACCTGCGTCAGGTCGTAACGCTCAGGATCAAAGAAAAGCTGCTTGAGGAATGTCTTCGCCGCTTCCGGTGTAACAGGCTCGCCCGGTCTCATCACCTTGTAGATACGGATCGCTGAGAGGACGTTCTCGTCATCAATCTCTTCGGTCTGCTTGAGGAGTCTGAGGCTCTCCTGATCAGCGATGAATGCATTGATGATCGACTTGTCGGTACCTTCTGCAAGATCATTGATGATCTCGATGCTTTCGATACCCTGCTCGATCATCTTTTTGAGTTTCGCTTCATCCAGCGGTGTGACGACATCGTAGAGAACTTCGCCACTCTCCTGGTCGATAACAGGAGAAGCGAGGTGACGCTCCATCAGTACGTCAAGCGGGTACTCGATCCACTCCAGCCCCTCTTCGATGAGCTTCTGCGCTTTCTTCTTCGTCAAACGCTTACCGGCACTGACAACCACATTGCCGTCCATATCTTTGACATCGTACTCCGCACGTCCGCCAAAATCGTTGGGGTCAAACTTGACGAGGAAACGGTTGTCCTTGATTCTGATCTCTTTTGTCGGGTAGAAGAGCTTGACAATATCATCCTTGGAGTAGTCAAGCGCTCTGAAGAGAATCGTTACAGGGATCTTTCTTCTTTTGTTGATACGCGCATAGAGGATATCTTTTGCATCGTACTCGAAGTAGAGCCAACTTCCTCTGTCAGGAATGATCTGCGCAGAGTAGAGCAGGCTTCCGCCCACTGTGGTTCCCTCTTCTTCCTTGAAGATAACACCGGGGCTTCTGTGCAGCTGGTTAACAATGACTCTCTCGACACCATTGACAACGAACGAGGTTCTGTCTGTCATCAGAGGAATATCACGGACGAAGACCGCCTGCTGCTTGATCTCTTTGGGGTCAAGCTTCTCACCGGTCTTCTCATCACGGTTCCAGATGATCAGCTCGATATTCATTTTCAGGGAAACGGCATAAGTAAGCCCTCTCTCCATACACTCTCTGACTGTATATTTGGGTTTAATGATTTCTGAGTTTTTGTATGTCAGTGTCAGACGGTTCTGCTGATCGTGAATAGGGAATGCGGAGCGGAAAACTTTCTCGAGTGTAGAGTTCTTGCGGTCTCTCTCACCGAGCATGAGGAAGTCTTCGTAACTCTTTTGCTGAAGCTGGAGC
>JALWLU010000066.1 GCA_026996325.1 Sulfurovum sp. | reverse complement strand
TTCGTCACGGAAACACTTGGCAATCTGGAAATAGCGGTCGAAGCCCGAGACCATCAGCAGCTGCTTGAAGAGCTGCGGGGACTGCGGCAGTGCGTAGAACTCCCCCGGGTGTACACGGCTTGGTACAAGGTAGTCACGCGCACCTTCGGGGGTAGACTTGGTAAGTACCGGCGTCTCTACTTCAAGGAAGCCAAGCTCATCGAGGCTGTTTCGTGCAGCGATGGTCGCTTTGGAGCGGAGCTTGAAGATATCGTAGGACTTCTGGCTTCGCAGTTCGAGGTAGCGGTACTTCAGACGGATCTCTTCATTGACCTTTTCATCACCCAGGTCGAACGGCATCGGCTTGGAGCGGTTTTCGATGACAAGTTTGTCGACGACAATCTCCACCTTCCCCGTTTTGAGGTTGGGGTTTTCCAGTCCTTCGCCTCTTGCTCTGACCTTGCCTGTTGCGATGAGTACGAACTGGTCACGTACTTCTTCGGCTTTTTTGTGGGCGTCTGCATTGTCTGTGGGGTCGCAGACGAGCTGTACCACTTCATCCTTGTCTCTCAGGTCAATGAAGATGACGCCGCCGTGGTCTCTTCTGCTGGAAACCCAGCCTGCTACGGTGACTTCTTCACCGATATGGTTTTCGTTAATTTCGGCACAATAGTGTGTTCTCACGTGCAATCCTCATAAATAAATAGTGGCGCGATTATAGCCAAAAGTTGTTTAATGGTGTGTATATTCACTATAGGCAAGGGAATCAAAAGATGACAAAATGAAATTTTTTCGCACACACAAGCAACACTATGCTACCCTAATGTTATCAAACACAATGGAGCGTCAAACGTGAAACAGCTGCCGCAGGTGAAACGGGCCGGGTTCGTACTCAAGCCCGAGGCACCGGAGATAAAACCGCTTTTTGAACAGATATGCGACCAGTTCGAAAGAAAGGGCATAGAAGTTCTGCTCTCGGACCACTCTGCCAGAATGATAGGCCTCGAGGGAGTAGCGTTCGAAGAGATGTGTGAAGCGGCGGACTTTCTTGTCTCTCTGGGAGGTGACGGAACACTGCTTTCGCTGGTAAGACGCAGCTATGCCTATCAGAAACCGGTAGTGGGTATCAATGCAGGAAACCTTGGATTTCTTGCCGACATTACCATAGACGATGTCGATAGTTTTCTCGATCGTCTGCTTCTCGGCGAATACCGTGTGGACGACCGTATGATGATAGAGGGGTACATCGAGAAAAAAAGCGGCAGTAAGATTAGCTTTATCGCCTTCAACGATGTAGTCATCACTTCTCCGGAACCCTCCAAGATGGTAAAGGTCAACGCATCCATCGACGGAGAACGGTTCAACTCCTATACCGGTGACGGACTGATCATCTCCACACCGACAGGATCGACTGCGTACAACCTCTCTGCAGGCGGCCCCATACTCTACCCGCTGACGCAGGCGTTCATCATCACGCCTGTTCTGGCGCATTCGCTTGCAAACCAGCGTCCACTGGTGGTGCCTGCAGACTTCAGCATAGAGCTTGACGCGGAGAAGTACCGTGCCATCGCCTCCATCGATGGACAGGAGGTGTACGAGCTTGAGGAGGGGGATGTGCTCTACATCGCCGGGGCGAAAAAGGGTGTGATGCTCATTCACCGAAAAGAGCACAACTACTTCTCCGTACTGCGTGAAAAACTTCACTGGGGAGACAGAAATTGGTAGAGCGGCTCTTCTTGCGCGATCTGGTCACTTTCAAAGAGGCCGAGCTTGATTTCGAACCCGGACTGGTGGTCTTCTCCGGCCCCAGCGGTGCGGGAAAATCGGTGCTCATCTCCGCTGTACTGATAGCATTCGGTTACTCGGCAAAAAGTGCTGCAGCGCTGTGTGAAGTGAATATCAAGAGACCTGTGGGACTGAAACACGAAGCGTACGAATTTGATGAGACGGTGGCAATAAAGAGCCTCAAAAAGGAGAAGTTGCGCTACTTTATAGACGGGCAGGGGATCTCGCGAAAGGTGCTTCAGACCCTCTTTGCCCCCTATGTCTCCTACCTCTCCGTGCGCGACAGCAGGGGGATGGAGAGTGAAGCACTGATTATGCTGCTGGACAGCTATCTGGTTTCCGGTGACAAAAATTATAAAAAACTGCTCAAAGAGTATACCAAGCGCTACCGTACCTACAGAGAGAAGGCGCAGCAAATGGAGAAGATACGCCAAAGCGAAAAGGAGATGGCCGAAAAGATCGAATTCGCGCGTTACGAGATAGAAAAGATAGAAAAAATAGACCCAAAACCCGGCGAGGAGGAAGAACTTCTGAAAGTCAAGCAGCAGCTTTCCCGAATAGACAAACTTAAAGAAGCACTTGAGGAAGCTTCGGAGATTTTTCGCTTTGAGAGCAGCGTGGAGGAGGTTTATCGCCTTCTGGACAAAGATGTTTCCGCCTTCTCGGAAGCGATGAACCAGCTGCGTGCCGACTTTGAAGAGAGTGAAACCCTGGCAGCCGAACTGGAAGAGACCGATGTCGAGGCGGTGCTTGATAGGCTTGGGGAACTCTCCGAACTCAAGCGCCGCTACGGCTCCGTGGAAGAAGCGCTGGCCTACCGTGATGAAAAGAGAAAAGAGCTTGAAGGTTACACCCACATCGAACAGGACAAGGGTCTGCTCGAGCAGTATTTGCAGATAGAGTTCGGGGAACTGCATACGCTTGCATCACGTATATCGCAGGCACGCAAAAAGGCTGCAGTCGAAGTGGAAGCTGCGGCAGCGGCCTATCTTTCGGAACTCAAGCTGCCGCCGCTTCGTTTCGTCTTTGAAACGGAAGCTCTGGGCGAATCGGGTACAGACAGCATCGGTCTTTCACTGGGAGAGAGCAGCCTGGAGACACTCAGTGGCGGCGAGTTCAACCGTGTACGGCTGGCATTGCTTGCCGCTGCCATGCCAAATGAGCAGAAAGAGGGAGGTGTACTGATACTCGATGAGATAGACGCCAACGTCAGCGGCGACGAGTCGATCGCCATTGCCGAGATGATCGCCGCACTCTCCAAAGCCTATCAGGTATTTGCCATCTCCCACCAGCCCCACCTTGCCGCCAAAGCGACACAGCACATTCTGGTACAAAAGAGTGGTACAGAGAGCCGTGCCACTATTTTGGACGAGGAGGGGCGTATTGCCGAGATCAGCCGTATCATCGCTGGTGAAAAGCCTAACGATCAGGCAGTGGCATTTGCGAAGAAGCTTAGGGGGTTGTAATTGGTGTATTGGTTACTGGAGATTATTGGAACAGGGAATAACCGTTCTAAGGCGAAGCTATACCAAGGGCATACATTTCAATAAAGCTTTCGGTTCCAAAAAGTATTGTCATCCCGTACTTGATGCGGGATCTTGACACTGATTCGCCCAGTAATGCAAAGATTCCTGCCTCCGCAGGAATGATGCGTGTGGTCTGATTACTTTTTGGGCGGAAACTGCTTTTTGAGCTTTTCGAAGTAGCGTTTGAGGTGCTCCTGGTAGGCTTCGGCTACGGGAAGCTCTTCACCGGTTTTAAGGTAGGTGTTGTAGTCGACAAGGAGGTCCGAAACACCACCGGTACCGATGGTGGTCGAAGAGCCTTTGATACTGTGGGTGAGGCGCTCCATTTTGTGGAAGTCAGGGATCTTCATCGCTTCGTCAATAAGGGGGATCTGGTCGCCGATCTGGGGGATGAGCTCCTGGATGAACTCCATCGCTTCCTCTTCGGAGAGGCCCATTTCGATGAGTCTGTCGTAGTTGAAGTCTGGGTAGTCGCCCTTGGGCAGCTCTGTTGCAGGCTGCTCTTTTTGGGGTTCGGGTTTTGGTGCCGGTTTTGGTGTCTCTTTGACTTCCTGTACGACGGCTTCAGGTTTGGTTTCCTCTGCGGGAACATCAGGTGTTTTGGGTGGAGTGACCGTTTTTGCCGGCTCCTCTGTTTTTACAGTTTTAGGCTGCGTTTTAGACGGTTTTTGTGCTTTTTGGGGTGTCTCTTCCGGCGCTTTGGTGGCAGCAGGGCGTTTCGAAACTTTTGCTTCAGGCTTTTTGGGTTTACGCTTGGTCGATTCGCGCTTCAGCCGCTCCTGACGATACTTCTTTTCGTTCCGGTACTCAAGATAGATAACCAGTGCTACAATAAATAAGATTGTGCCGATAATCACGGATGCAAGCATGTGAACGCCTCCCTGCGTGTAGTCCGAAAGTGTGCAAATGGCACAGCTTTTGGCTTTGTTATCAATAACTATAGCTTATTTCGGATTAGAAAAAGTTGTTCCCTGTCAATGAAACGGGGCTTTTTGGGTATAATATCGCTAAAAAAACAGAGGGAAAGAGATGATTGTCGATACCCATTGTCATCTGGATGATCCACGCTACAACGACGACCTTGATGCGGTACTTGAACAGGCAAAAGCGGAGGGAGTGGAAAAGTATATTATTCCCGGTGCCGATATTGCAACGCTGGAACGCGCCGTTGCACTTGCAGAAAACTATGACGGTATATACTTTGCTGTCGGGGTGCACCCCTATGACAAAGAGGCGTACGACAGGGCACTGCTGGAGCGTTATATTGAACATCCAAAGTGTGTGGCTGTGGGCGAGTGTGGGCTGGATTACTTCCGCTTGCCTGAAGGTGAAAAAGAGATAGAAGCGGAAAAGGCTGCACAGAAAGAGGTGTTTCTCGATCAGATAGCACTGGCAAAAGCGTATGGAAAACCATTGATTGTGCACATACGTGATGCCAGTGCAGATTCTCTGGAAATACTCGATGCCCATGCAGGAGAGAAGGGCGGGGTACTGCACTGCTACAATGCCGACGAGCAACTGCTCAAACTTTCATCCAAAGGATTTTACTACGGCATTGGTGGTGTGCTGACCTTTAAAAATGCACGCAAGCTTGTCAACGTTTTCCCAAAAATCCCGAAAGAGAAGCTACTGATCGAAACCGATGCTCCCTATTTGACACCGCATCCGCACCGAGGAGAGCGCAACGAACCGGCATACTGTGCGCTGGTGGCTGATAAAATGAGTGAACTTGGCGGAATGCCGCGTACAGAGGTAGAAGATTTGACGACACACAATGCCAAAGTACTTTTTGGAATTTAAGAGACGATGCGCAAACTCCTCTTCGCTCTGCTGCTTTCAGTCGGTCTGCAGGCTTCGCCACTGACTGAGACTTTTCCCGCCTATGCTTACGTTCTATCGGAATTTGATATCGATACGGGATATATCTACGATAGTGATTTCCAACGGTATGCCTCTGCCCATGAGAAGCAGATGCGTCGCTTTTACAAAAAGTCGCTCAAAAGGGGCGAGGAGCTTACCCGCGTGGTACGAGGTGCACTTCTCGATGACGGACTGTCGGATCTCTTTTTGTATATTTCGATGGTTGAGTCGGGAATGAAAACCGATGCAGTCTCTTCAAGAAAAGCAGTAGGGCTGTGGCAGTTCATGCCAAAGACAGCAGCGTACTACAGCCTCGATGTCGAAGGGAGCGTCGACGAACGTTGTGACCCCTTCTGTGCGACCGAAGCGGCAATGCGTCACCTGGAGCATCTGCATGAGAGGTTTGGCAGGTGGTACCTTGCCGTGATGGCGTACAACTGCGGGGAGGGGAGGCTGCAAAAAGCGATCGAGAGAGCGCAGAGCGATGATCTGGCGATACTGGTCGATGACGATGCTAAATTCCTGCCAAAAGAGACACGCGACTACATACGGAAAATCCTGCTTCTGGCACTCATCGGGGAGAGTGAGACGGTTTTTGAGGTGCCCCAAAAAAGTGACAAAGGAGCTGGTGACAATAAGGAGAGTGTTCCTGCTGTACTGACACATCTGCTTTCACACAAGGTGGCGATGGGGGAGACACTGGGGAGTGTTGCGTCGAAGTACGGCAGCAGTGCAGCGGCGATAAAGCGGGTGAATGGGCTGGAGTCGGAAAACCTTTCACTGGGGCAGATTCTGCTGGTGCCCGTAGCGCGTGAACGTTTTGAAGACTCTCTCTCAAAGATAGAGAAGAAGCGTTCATCAAGCGGAGATTAAGTATAATATCCCACTATTTTCAGCAAGGTTTTTTCATGGTACCAAGAGCTCCTTTTCGTGTGTTGTCAACAGCATTGTTGCTGATCATAGGGCTCTTGGCGGGGGGCTGTTCCAACAAGAAGTACACCAAACCGGGTTTTACCAGTGCGGCAAGACAGAAGTCGACGATGCGCTGTTACACTGTCAGGGGAAAAACCTACCGTCCCACCTACGTGAAGGTAGGTGATACGATGACGGGGATCTCCAGCTGGTACGGCCCCAACTTCCATGGCAAGCAGACAAGCAACGGGGAGCGCTACAACATGCATGCCCGGACTGCTGCGCACAAGACCTGGCCTATGGATACGATGGTGCGCGTAACCAACCTGCAAAATGGTAGAAGTACTGTTGTCCGCATCAATGACAGAGGTCCGTTTGTGCGAGGACGTATCATCGACTGCAGCTATGCTGCGGGCAAAGAGCTCGGGCTGGACAAGATGGGAATCGCTAAGGTCAAGATTGAGGTTGTGGGCTTTGCCGGCAAGGTACAATCCAAGGCAGCCATCGCCAAAGCGAAAGCGAACAGCACTGAGCAGAGGATAAAACTGAGCGACTTCGGTCTGCAGGTGGGTGCCTTTACCCGCTATGAGGGTGCACTGGCGACCAAAAAGCGCTATGAAGCGCAGACAGGCGGCAGGTACCGTGTGGTTATCAAGCGCTTCGAAAATGCCGACGAGAGCGGGCGTACGCTCTACCGTGTCTGGCTGATGGGCTTCGGCTCCGAGCAGGAGGCGCGCGACTTCAGAGAGTGCGAAGGGTTGGCGGGTGCGCCGATCATTCGAAAATAGGTTGAAAGGATGACAATGATCGAAAAACGAAGAGAGACGAAAGAGACGCAGATAAGCGTAAAGCTGGAGCTGTACGGAAAGGGAAATGCAAAGATCGATACAGGTGTCGGATTTTTCGACCATATGCTCGAGGCGTTTGCCAAACACGCACATATGGACCTGGAGGTAGACTGCAAGGGCGATACGCACATCGACGATCACCACACGGTCGAAGATGTCGGTATAGTCATCGGTCAGGCGCTCAACGAGGCGATCTATCCAGTTAAGCAGATAGAACGCTTTGGAAATGCGACGGTTGTGATGGATGAAGCAAGCGTCACCTGTGACATCGACCTCTCCAACCGCGGTTTTCTGGTCTTTGAACTGCCTGTCGGCGGAAAGGTCGGCAACTTCGACGTGGAACTGGTCGAAGAGTTCTTCAGAGCGTTCGCGTTCAACCTGCCGCTGACACTGCACCTGATCTACAACCGCGGTAAGAACAAACACCACATCATCGAAGCATCCTTCAAGGCACTTGCAGTCGCATTAAGACGTGCAGCAGCAGTGAATGAAAATGCGGGTATTCCAAGCACCAAGGGGGTACTGTGAGTATCGAACTCATCGTACTCGATGTCGACGGCACGATGACCGACAGCCGTATCACCTACAGTGAGAACGGTGACGAGATCAAGTCCTTCAACGTCAAGGATGGTCTGGCAATTGCAAGCTGGCGCAGACTCGGCAAGCAGGTGGCGATCATTACCGGGCGAAGCTCGAAGATCGTTGCGAGGCGTGCAGAGGAGCTTCGCATAGAGCACTTCTACCAGGGAGTGGAGAACAAGCGCGAAGTGCTTGAGTCGCTGCTTGAGAAGCTGGATCTGGGTATGGAGAATGTCGCTGCCATCGGGGATGACCTCAATGACATTTCGATGCTTCGCGCGGCAAAGCTCTCTTTTGTACCGCAGGATGCAAGCGCCTATGTCGACAAGATTGCCGATGTCATTCTGACAAAGCGCGGAGGCGACGGCGCTGTGCGTGAAATGATAGAGTACCTGATCAAGAAAGAGGGACTCGAAAAGCAGTATCTGGCGCTATGGGACTGAAGTTCGAACTGCTCCTGGCCGCGCTTATCGTGATCACTTCCGCTGTAACGATGACAATGAAGCTCAGTGAGCACAACCTCAAGGTGCCCTCAGGCAACAAAGAGCTCGAGTTTACCGATACGACATTTACCGAGGTGACTACACAAAAACGTATCGGTGTCAGTTTCGCTACCCATGGGGTGAGGAGCAGCGGTGTGCTAAGGGCAGAGAATGTGCGATATTACAATGATACGATCAGGGAGCTGATTGCAGACCATGGTACCTACAAGGGGATGCTGATCTACCTTGACGGTAACGTCCAACTGCATCAAAACGAGGGATTTGACTACTATACCGAACACGCACACTATAACAAGAGGAGTGAAATACTCTATGTCACTTCGCCCTTTAGGGCGCATCGCGGGGAGGATGTGATGCACGGTGCGACTTTGCGCTATAATAGCAGAACGAAAGAGGCGTACGCCACAGTGGTCGATGCCGTTTTGCATACGGTTGATGCGAACGTGAGCATGGGGACGAATGAAGCCAATGCAACAGATGAAACAAATGAAACGAAGGAGTAGCCGATGATGAGTGTGCTGCGTTTTGCTCTGCCCCTGCTGGGGCTTTCGGTGATGTTGCTTGCACAGAAGGTGCAGATTACATCAGATACAATGAAAGCGTACGAGAAGAAAAAAGAGGTACACTTCATCGGTAATGCCAAGGTGACGCAGCTTGAAGACTGGATACATGGTGCCGAAATCACTGTATTCTTCGATGAGAACAACGAGACGAAGATGTATGTGGCCGAAGGCAATGTCACCTTTGAACTGCATCAAAAAAATGCACTCTACAAAGGAAAGGCGGACAGGGTGACCTATCTGCCCAAAAAATCACAGTATATCCTGACAGGCAATGCCGTCATCGATGACCTGGTCAACAAGCGGCATGTTGACGGAAATGAGATCGTGCTCGATACGACAACGGGTAACGCTGATGTCAAAGGGGACCGCAAGAAGCCGGTCAAATTTATTTTCGATATGGAGAAGAAGGGTGAGTAGTCCACGCATTGTAGAGGCGGAGTTTATCAAGTCTGCGCAGAGTATCGCCGATTCTCTGCCCGAAGATATGAGCGAGGTCGTCTTCCTGGGACGTTCGAACGTGGGGAAAAGCTCCACGCTAAACGGTCTGACACAGCGCAAAAACCTTGCCAAGAGTTCTGCCACACCGGGAAAGACCCAACTTATCAACTTTTTTGAAACACGTTATCTCTACGATGGGCAGAGCTATCCGGTGCGCTTTGTCGATCTGCCGGGCTTTGGGTATGCGAAGGTCTCCAAGTCGCTCAAAGAGGTGTGGCAGCGTAACCTGGTGGAGTTCATCGAACAGCGTGTCTCCATACGGCTCTATATTCACCTTCGGGATGCCCGTCATCCACATGCGAAGATAGATGACGATGTTGAAGCGTATATCTCGGAGTTTATCCGTCCGGATCAACGTTACCTGACCGTCTTTACGAAGATCGACAAGCTCAACCAGAAAGAGCGCAGCAAGCTCAAACGGGACTTCCCGGGCTCAATTACCGTCTCGAACCTTAAAAAGAGCGGTTTTGACCGGGTACACAAAGAGATACTCTCTACTATTTTCGGTCTCGATTTTACGTCCGGACCAAAAGAGGGTACCAAAACGTGATAGAACTTCTCAAGGCAAAGCTTGACGATATTCCTGCAATGCAGGCGCTGGTGGCGGACAAAGTCAAAGACGGAACAATCCTGGAGCGCAGCGAGGATGAGGTGGCGACCAATATACGCTCCTACGTACTTGCAAAGGATGGCAACAGACTGGTAGGTTACACAGCACTGCATATCCACTCCATCAGGCTGGCAGAGATACGCAGCCTCATTGTCGATGAAGCATACCGGGGACAGCATATCGGGAAGCGTATGGTTGAGTTCACGCTTGAAGAGGCACGCAGCCTGGGGGTGAAGGAGGATGTATTGGTATTGACCTATCTTCCGGAGTTCTTCAGAAAGCTGGGCTTTGTCGAGATAGACAAAGAGGTGATCCCGGAGCACAAGATATGGGCGGACTGCATCAAGTGCATACATTTCCCTGTCTGCAACGAAGTGGCACTGGTCTATAAGGTGTGAGCGGATGCATCTGATACGAAAACTCATTCTGTGGACAATAGCGATCCTCTTTGTGCTTTTCTATCCGATGCTGATCTCAATCTATGTCTTTTTGCCGCTCTTTTTTGGTGTGATGGGGTACATACTCATTAAAGGTATCGAAGAGGGACGCTGGTCGTACATTCTGCTTGCTCTTGTATATCTGCTCAATATGGACATCAATCTCTCTTTGCCTTTCATGCTGATCTCCATAGCCATACTGCTGGTATATGTTTTCATCTATCCGCACCTGAACCATTTCCGAAAGTGTAAAGTATGCACACCGCTTCTGACGGTCTTTTTCATAGATATGGTCTATCTGGGGGTACTGCTGGCGTATGACTTTATCTTCCAGGAACAGATCGTCATACTCGATGATATACTACTCTATCCACTGATCGTGGACCTCCTTGTGGCGGTGATGCTGTGAGATATTTTTTTATAATCACCGTTTTTCTGCTGGTATGGGCGGGGATGATTATCCGTTTGTATCACCTGAGCATCAAGTCGAACTACTATTATGAGGAGCTGGCGAAGGAGAACATTGAGCGCAAGGAGTTCATCAAGCCGGTACGTGGCGAGATAACCGACGTTAACGGCAATCTGCTGGCGATGAACCAGATCGGTTTTTCCATCTCCATTATGCCGCATTTGAAATTGGACAGCCCGCGTGTCAGGGAGATCGCGGATGTACTGCACGAGACTTTTCCGGACCTGAATACGACAGTGATGAAAAAGGTTTACAAGAAACAAAGCTCTCCCTACAACCACAAGTTCATCAAAGTGGTCGACTTCATTCCCTATGCAGATATGATGGGTGCCTATGCGAAGCTGAGCCTCTTCCCTGAAATAAAGATAGAAGCGGAGACAAAGCGCTACTACCCCTATGGCCGCTATGCAGCACATATCATCGGGTATACAGGACGTTCAAACAGAAAGGAGAATGCGGAAGATGAAGTGGTTGATGTTGTAGGGAAGGTGGGCAAGAGCGGTCTTGAACGCTACTACAACAAGGTACTTCAGGGGGAGCTTGGTTACATTGTCAACAAGGTTACCGCAACCAACAAGGCCGTGGAAGTACTTGAAAAGGTGCCTCCAAAAGACAACAAGAATCTCACGCTCAACATCGATATCGCGCTGCAGCAGATGATCTACGAAGAGTTTGCCAAAATGAAGGAGACCGGGGTGGCGATTGTAATGCGCACTACCGGAGAGATTGTTGCGGCAGTGAGTTATCCGGCATACGATCCCAACCTCTTTGTCGGCGGTATCAGTGTCAAGGACTGGAAGGCACTGCAGGAGGACCTCGCGCATCCCTTTACCAACAAGATCACCCACGGAACCTATCCTCCTGGTTCGTCTATCAAGATGGGTATGGCGCTGGCATTTGACAAGGCGAAGCCGGGTATATTGAGAAATTCGGAATTCTGCAACGGTTCGATGACCATCGGCAACAGCAAACACAAGTTCCGCTGCTGGAAACACAGCGGACATGGTACTGTGCATCTTCGCAAGGCGATTATGCAATCGTGTGATGTCTATTTTTACAAAAAGAGTCTGAAAGTAGGCATCGATGCGATGGCGAAGAACCTGCGCTCATTCGGACTCGGCGTAAAGACGGGTGTCGATCTGCCAAGAGAGTTCAACGGTGTTATCCCCGACAAGGCGTGGAAGATGCGCCGCTTCAAACAGCCCTGGTACAAAGGGGAAACGGTCATCGCCGCTATCGGTCAGGGGTATGACTCCGTAACACCCCTGCAGGTGGCACGTTATACGGCACTGATTGCTACAGGAAATCTGGTGACGCCACGGGTGGCGAAGCTGGTCGATGGCAATGCGACGAAGCCGGTCATCAAACCTGTTGCCTTTGATCCATGGTCGATCGCCGAAGTGCGCAAGGGGATGTACGATGTCTGTAACACGCCGGGCGGTACGGCGTATCGTACGATGCACGATCTGCCGATCGTTGCGGCAGGAAAGACCGGTACATCACAGGTAACTTCCATTCCACAGTCGACTGTCAGACGCCTCAAAGAGTCCGAACTGGCCTACTTCCACCGTTCACATGCCTGGATCACCACTTACGCTCCCTATAAGAATCCGCAGTTTGTCGTAACGGTACTGGTAGAGCATGGCGGACACGGTGGAAGTACATCAGGACCGATGGCGGCGAAGATCTACAAGTGGCTCTACAGCCATAACTACTTCAGCGACAAACCTGTGCAGAACATCGATACGGCAAAGCAGCCCGAGAGTAAGATAGTGCAGACAAGACCGGATGACGAGAGTGCGGTTGTCACCAATGAAGCTGAGAAGAGAGAGCCCAAAAAAGCCAAACGCAGGCATATCGACCGTCAGCTGGATCTGTTTTAGGTCCCAAAACCCGTCATTCCTGCGAAAGCAGGAATCTTCGCATCAATCATGCAATCAACGTCAAGATCCCGCAACAAGTGCGGGATGACATTTTCCCCGTCACTCCTGTGAAGACAGGAATCTTAACATTAATCAGCAAACAGCGTCAAGATCCCGGATCGAGTCTGGGATGACACTTTCCCCAGTCATTCCTGCGAAAGCAGGAATCTTTGCGTCAATCATACAATCAGCGTCAAGATCCCGCAACAAGTGAGGGATGACTATGGCTGTGAAACCATCAATGTATTTCTGCTAACGAGACCGGGAATTACCGCTTCCAATAACCAATACACCAGTTAGCAATCACTGCTGACTACATACTCTGCAGGGTATGCTCCAAAAAGAGTCCGAGAATGATGACGAGTGCGATACCGGCAGATTTGGTGTAGAGTTTGTTGGCGGTAAGAAAGACAAGAATGAGGGTGGCGACAACCATCGTCATGATATCGAAAACATACTTCATCGAGTCTATGGGCATCGGGTTTGTCAGTGCCGCAGCGCCAAGCACGACAGAGGTGTTGGCCATATTCGATCCGATGATGTTTCCTATGGCCATGTCGACTTTGCCCTTGACGGAAGCGGAGATGCTGACGACCAGTTCCGGGAGGGATGTACCAAGGGAGATCATGACGATACCGATAATCCATTCAGAAATCCCGAAGCTTTTTGCAATGTCGGATGCACTTTCTACTGTAAAGTGTGCACCGGCTATGACAAGGACAAAGCCTATTATCAGCAGTACAATGGTAATAGGCCAGGTAAAAGGCTCTTTTGCGACTTCATCGAGTTCTTCCAGATCCTCTTCCGGGAGGCTTTTTGCATCCTGCAGAAGGAAGAGAAGGTAGGCACCCATCATAAGCATCAGCAGCATGGCGTCAAATCGTGAAATGATACCGTCCATGATCATTAAAATGAAGACGAATACCGGCATCAGCGCCCAGGTACTGTCTTTGGCAAAAAAGTCACGGTCCGGTTTGATGTTACGCGCGACAAGAAAAACGGAAGCGAGCACAAGCGTGATATTGAGAATATTGCTACCAATGACGTTGGAGATGGCTATCTCGGGTTTATTCGAAGCACTTGCGGCGACACTGGCTGCCATTTCGGGAAGTGAAGTCCCCAGTGCGATAAGTGTGGCACCAATAATGAACTCGGGAATGTCAAAACGCAGTGCGATCTTTTCACTCTGATGGATCAGCATCTCCGCACCCCAGATGAGGACACCCATAGCGATGACAAAAATCAGAAAACTCATGCTTGCTCCTCCATATCATCATTGCGTACGATCAGGCTGTCTGGGAGTTTCCAAGCTTCAATGAGGACTTTCTCCTTGGCACGCATCTGGCCCTCGTCGGTTTCATGGTCGAATCCGAGAAGATGGAGAAGTCCGTGAATGAAGAGCAGTGTCAGCTCCTCCTGCTTTGTGTGTCCAAGCTCTTTGGACTTCTGCTCTACGAAATCTTTGGAGATGACGATGGCACCAAGCGGTGTATGGGTCATCTCTTCTCCCAGTGGGAAGCTGAGGACATCTGTAGCTGAATCTTTGCCGCGATGCTGGGCATTGAGCGCCTTGATGCCCTCATTGTCGGTAATGATCAGTTCGATCTGGCGCTGTGTGAGATCTTTTGCGATATTGGTAAGCAGATCGCTATCTACGGGAAGGTCTGTTTCGTTAATGAGGTCTATAGTCATGGCGCTATTTTACCCAAATCTTGGTAAAATGAGTTAAATTACACTACAGGAATGCAAACGATGAACAAAAAAGCGGTCTGTATCATTTCGGGCGGGATGGATAGTGCCCTGAGTGCGAAAATAGCACAGAATGAGGGGTATGAGATTATTGCCGTGCACTTCAACTACGGGCAGCGTACCGAAGCAAGAGAGCTTCAGGCGTTTCGTCTGATAGCCGAGGAGCTTGGAGCGGCAGTGCGGTACGAGATTGACCTGCCTTTCTTTGAACAGATCGGTGCTTCGGCACTGACAGATCACAGCATCGAAGTACCAACTGGCGGACTGGAACCGGGTGTACCGGTAACTTACGTGCCGTTTAGAAACGGTATCTTCCTCTCCATTGCAGCATCCATTGCAGAAAAACACGGCGCAGAAGCGCTCTATATCGGTGTGGTCGAGGAGGACAGCTCCGGTTACCCTGACTGTCGGGAGAGCTATATTGAAGCGATGGAGAAGGCGATCAACCTGGGCACGAAAGATGAGACAAGCATTAAGATAAAAATGCCGCTTGTACATATGAAAAAGAGTGAAATTGTCGCAAAGGCGATCGAAATGGAGGTGCCGCTGGAGCACACCTGGAGCTGCTACCAGTCCGAAGAGGAGGCGTGCGGGGTCTGTGACAGCTGTCGTCTGCGTCTGCAGGGTTTCAAAGAAGCTAAAGAGGTCGACCCCATCACCTACGCAGACTTTTGATTAGTAGCGCTGGTAGGCGTTGGCGATATAGCGGAACTCATATTTGTGGTTGGGGTACTTCGCTGTTCCTTCCGCAATGAACTGGTTTCTTGTGATCTGTCTGTCCCACAGGCGGTACATCAGGTTCTTGAACCACTCTTTTTGTTCGGGGGTTTCAAGTCTCATTCTGTTGTAGTTGGGATCCATTTGTGTACTCTGTGCCACCTTTACCATGGTTTCATGGAATTTTTGCTCTTTTGCAGGCGTCGGTTTCTCATAATAGCTGCCACTGCCTGGTACCGGCATGCCGGATGTTGTGCTACATCCGGTCAAGAGTGCCGCTCCTGCGAGTATTATCAGTGTATATGCCTGTCGTTTCATTGTCTCTCCTTTTTGTCTCTGTGATATTGTCCTTTATATATTTGTAAGTATAGCTAATTATTATAACGGTTAGGCTGTTTTTTCTGCGAATTACCATATTGCATCAAGAGCAAACGGGACTATGATATAATCTGTAAAATCCATCTTTGGAACGAAGGAGAATGAATGATGCGTACAATGGCGTCGACACCAGAGGCGAAGCGAGCCAATGTGCTTGTAACGGGCCTGCAGCGTTATTTTGTCGAAAAGCTTGATGGTATTTGCCATGAACTTGGCAGGGACAAAGGGTGTGAGGCTGTCGAGTGGCTTAGAGACGAAGGCAGACACGGGGGCGGTGTGCGCTACGAAACACGTGACGAAACGGTTTTTGACAGAGGTTCGGTCAACATTTCGCAGGTGCATTATGAGGATGAACCGGCTAAAAAGCTTGGGTCAGCCACAGCCATTTCAACCATCATCCACCCTGCAAACCCCCATGCCCCTTCGATGCATATGCATATCTCTTGGACGCAGATGAAGGATGGCAGCGGCTACTGGCGTCTGATGGCGGACCTGAACCCCTCTTTGAAAAACGATGTCTTCAAACGTGATTTTGACATGGCGCTTGAGAGGGTGACTGATGAACTCTATGAAGAGGGTGCGGCGCAGGCGGAACGTTACTTCTTCATTCCTGTGCTCGGACGTACACGAGGGGTGAGCCACTTCTATCTCGAAGGTTACAATAGCGGCGATTTTGAAGCAGATATCGTATTTGCACAGCGTTTTGGTGAGGCGGTTATCGATGCCTACATCGGCATCACACTGCAGGCACTTCAGTACTACCGTACCTTTACAGCGGAGGAGAAAGCGCAACAGATTGACTACCATACCCTCTACCTCTTTCAGGTGCTTACACTTGATCGGGGGACAACCTCCGGATTACTGGTACATGACCAGAACGATGTAGGCATTATGGGTTCACTCCCTTCCCATGTCAATCGGCCGCTGCTCTACAGCTGGCTTGAGAAGATGCCAAAACCGCAGGACAGATTGCTGCTCTCTCTGATCGATGCGCTGCCCGAAGGTAAGATCGTACCGGTGGATGAAGCGGTCAAGAAGAGGCTTGCAAATGCGGTAAGGGCGCACTACAAGATGTTTCCCGAAGCGTTAAGTATGCAGGCAAGCGGGAAGATTGTCCCACCGACGGTGGAGAACCATACGGCTGCGGGAGAGTAGGGGTTCAGGAGATTAGTACGAATCGGCCGGCATCTCTCTCTTTTTTGAGGTTGACGTAGGAGGCGATATGCCCGTGCATGGCGATATAGATACCGTCACTCTCCAGAAAATGCAGTGCAGTCCAGGCAGATGCAAAGTTGGCTGACGCTTCTGCCGGATCGATACTGTAAGGCACCATTGCACCGGTAAGGACGATCTTCTTCTCTATCTCCGCATCGGCAAGGTATTCGGCGGTGATATCCATGGTATCGGTACCGTGAACAATGAGTATTTTCTCCTCTTTAGCCTGGTGAATCGTAGCCAGCAGTTCCAGTCTGTCATGGTTGGTCATCTCCAGCGAGTCTTTACCGATAATATTGACCAAGTTGGCCTTCTCATACCATTTATCGGCCAGCGCTTCAAGTGCTTTTCCCTCTTTGTCTATTTCCAGTGTACCGCTTACAGGGTTGTAGACTTTGTTGAATGTGCCGCCGGTATTGATGATAAGTATTGATTCCATAGTATGCTTCTTTGCTCTTTTTTTCCGAATGGTACTACATTTTACCTCAGTAATGATAAAATGATGCAATTTTTACAAATGGAGATGAAGCATGATCATGAAAGGCAAAAAGGGTGTCGTACTCGGCATCGCAAACAAGAAATCGATCGCATACGGGATCGCCAAAGCGTGCCAGGAGCAGGGTGCGCAGATGGCGATCACTTTCCTCAACGAGCGTTTTGAGAAGAAACTGGCTCCAGTTGCCGAAGAGCTTGGGTGTGAGGGACGTTTCTATCCGTGTGATGTAAGCAAACCCGAAGAGATCAAAGCACTCAAAGAGTCTCTTGAGAAGGACTTTGGGCAGATCGACTTCATTGTCCATTCTATTGCATTTGCACCCAAAGAGGGACTCAGCGGCCGCTTTATGGATATCTCCAAAGAGGCGTTCGATGTGGCGATGGACATCTCCGTCTACTCACTCATTGAAATCACCAGAGAGCTCAAGCCTGTTCTCTCCGACAACGCTTCGGTACTGACACTCTCCTACTACGGCGGTGTGAAGTATATTCCCAACTACAACCTGATGGGTGTTGCAAAAGCGGCACTCGAGATGACGGTGAAGTACCTTGCAGAAGATCTCGGGCGTGACGGTGTACGTGTCAATGCCATCAGTGCAGGCCCTATCAAAACCCTTGCAGCCGCGGGCATTGGCGACTTCTCTTTCATGCTCAAATGGAACGCTGCACACGCACCGCTGAAGAAGAATGTAACCATCGAAGAGGTGGGTAATTCGGGGATGTACCTGCTCTCTGATCTCTCTTCGGCTGTGACCGGGGAGATCCACTATGTTGACGGTGGTTTCAACATTATGGGAATGCCGGCGGTTGAGTTTGATGAAGAGGGCAAGCCTACGATTGCTTGGAACGGGGAGTCAAAATAAGTGCTTGGCACTTATTTTGACGTGAAGAGTGAGGAATGAAGCAATAAGCGTTTAGCGTTTAGTGATTAGAAAGGTTGCTTATGCGTTGTGAACGGCTTGATGTATGGAAAAGAAGTTGTCGATTAAGTGTAGAGGTTTATCGATACTTTGCTGAGTGTAAAGATTTTGGTTTCAAAGATCAAATTACGAGAAGTTCTCTTTCTATCGCAAGCAATATTGCAGAGGGTATCGAAAAAGAGTCTAACAAAGAAAAGATACGTTTTATTGAAATAGCACGAGGATCAACAGCTGAGCTTATTACGCAAATTTATATCGGTATTGAAATAGGATATATAGAAAAAGCAGTAGGTCTACAGTGGATCAAAGAGATTGACGAAATTGTAAGAATGCTAATAGGATTAAAGAGAAACTATGCCTAACTCCCCTCAACGCTCAACGCACGACAGTGCCGAGTATCTTGAGAAGAAAAGATTCTTCGAAAAGGTGTTGACGATTTACGGGCGCAATGCTGTGCTTGAAGCATTGGAAGATCCTTCCGTAACCGTTTACAAACTCCATTTCTCCAAATCGAACAAACCCGCACCTGTTCTGAAGCAGATGGAAACCATTGCCAAAAAACGCGGTATAGCAGTAGCATACCACGATAAGCAGGCACTCTCACGCATCTCCAAAAATGCCAAACAGGACCAGGGAGTAGCGCTTGACATTGTGCTGGAGCATTTTGGGAGTGAAGAGGATTTCCTTGCCAAAAATGAAAGCTATCGTATTCTTGCCCTTGACGGTATTACCAATCCGCAGAATCTGGGGATGATCATACGCTCTGCCGCTGCAGGAAACATCGATGCGATCATTCTACCGACCAAAGGGGCAGCACAGATCAGTCCTTTGGTCATCAAGGCAAGTGTCGGCACACTTTTCAAAATGCCTATCATTAAAACTTCCGACCTTGTAAAGACTTTG
>JALWLU010000065.1 GCA_026996325.1 Sulfurovum sp. | reverse complement strand
AACTCGGGATACGTCAAGGTTGATGAAGAGAAGACAACCTGTATCGTAGATGGCGCAGTTGCGCTCTCTGGCGATGATACTGAGCTTGCGCGGGCACTTAGCGAAGCCAAAGAGCTGCTCAAAAAAGCGGAATCTTCAAGTACGGTGATTGCAGCGGCAGTCAGCAAAGTCGAAAACATAGGGAAGTCTCTCTAAATTGGGCTCACTTCTTCACTACTTCACAGGCAGCAGTGCGATCACGATCTTCGTGCTGCTTGTGCTTTCACTCTATTTTATTGCAACGTTCTGGATCTTTCTTGATCGTTTTTTTCTTTTGAAATCACGCATCTCTGCTGAAGCGCGTTCATTGAAGCAGCTCTATACAGGTCAGTCAAAATCAGTGGCATCCAATTCACTTATTTTCACTTACCTGGCACGTGTGAACAGGCCCAACAAAGCCATTCTCGAAGCGGCGGTCTCCGATGCGATCCGGGTTTCGACCAAAGGGCTGACCTGGCTTTCTATCATCGCTTCAACCTCTCCGTTTATCGGGCTTTTTGGAACGGTCATCGGTATTTTGGAGACATTCAGTGAACTTGGCGGACAGTCTTCGGCATCACTCAATGTCGTAGCACCTGCCATCTCCGAAGCGCTTGTCGCAACGGCTGCAGGTATCTCTGTGGCGATCTTTGCCTACACTTTCCATCTAATCTTGAAACGAAAGGCGTACGAGCTCTCCTCTCTGCTCAATTCGCAGTCTGAAGTCATCCTCTCCCAAACCGAGGCATAAGATGTTTTCCTGGGATGACAATCCGGATCTGAACATTACGCCGCTGGTGGATGTGATGCTGGTACTGATGGCCATACTGATGGTGACTGCACCCACCATCACCTATCAGGAGCAGATCGATCTGCCTGAGGGCTCAAAAACGGTAAAAGTCGTCAAACCGAAAACACTGACGATCCGTATGGACAAGAACCGCAAGATCTATCTCAACAAAGAGACATACACTTTAGCGACATTTGCAGATGATTTCGTCAACCAGTCCTCAAAGCTTGACAAGAGCAGCGAAGTCTATATACGTGCGGATGAACGCCTGCAGTACAAAGATGTGATGTATCTGCTCAAGAGTGTCAAAGCTGCAGGTTTCCACAAGGTTTCACTCATTACACTATGAAAGAGCAGAAGCTGAGGATTGTCTGGGGAGTGGTCGCCGTAGCCATCTACCTCTTTGTCATCTCTTTGCTCTTTCTCTACTTCAACCATCACGAAACAAAAACGAAACAACACTATGTCAAGAAAGACGAGCACCGTATTCAGGTAGGTCTAAGTGCACCAAAAAAGAAAGTGCTTCCCAAGAAGCATAAAAAGAAACATAGCAAGAAGAAGCAGGTAGGCAAGCCGAAAAAAACGCAAAGCAAACCCGCCAAAAAGCAGCAGAGTCAGAAAAAGGTTATTAAAGAGAAACTGGTTAAAAAGAGTATCAAGCGTAAAGACCTCAACACGACCAAACCCAAAAAGAAGCGTGCCAAAGATCTTTTTGCTTCCATAAAAACGCCTAAAAAGAAGCCGCTCATCAAGATCACCGACAAACCTATCAAAAGCAAACCAAAAAAGCAGCTCTTCGAGATGAAAGATGTGCCGATGTCTGCTTCGGAGCGTATCAAGAGTTCACTCAAACAGCAGAAGTCTCACGATAGTGGGGTGGAGAACAGCTACCTTGCCAAAGTACAGAAGATGCTCGAAGCCTGGCCGGCACAGAGCGACTTTGCAGGCGAAAAGGTGAAAGTACATCTGAAAATAGACCCGACAGGACACTTTGAGTTTGAAATAAAACGGCGTTCGAAAAATCCGGCGTTCAACCAGGCATTGACGGAGTTTCTGGAACAGCTTCAGGAGTTTGGTTTTGGACCGCATAGAGGGCCGCGCACCTATCTTTTTGAAGCGGAGTTCATTGCCAAAGATTAGAGGGATGAAATATTTGTGAGGGCAGAGATGCTTTCGCGGTGAGGAAGCGATAGAAGCGGATTATTCCGCTTCTATGGTTCTGTCGTAGAGCTCCTGGACGGGTCTTTCGTTATCTACATAGTATTTTCTAAACGCTTCGATCTGCTCTTTTGACGCTTCTGCCGGCTGTTTAAGCAGATACCACTGCACATTCTCCGTACAAGGCGGTGTTGTCAGAGAGCCGATGTAGTGGTAGTAGTGTTGTGTGTCTTTTGGCAGGAGGTCCTGCGGATCGATGCGGATCTCCTTGCCGATACCGGAGAGTACATTGTCAAGTACCGGGTTGTTCTTTCCCTCTTCGAAGAATACTGCGACTACGGCAAGCTGCTTCGTCTTCGGGTTCTGGTGTACAAGGTGGACAACCATATCGTAGCGCTTGCCGTTTACGGTGTGTTCGCTTTTTCCATGGAAGTGGAACTGGATAAGTTTGAACTTTTCTCCGTGAAACTCTACCGTGCCGCCCTCTTTGGGGGTTACTTTGATGGAGTGCCCGTTGTCGATGACCTTGGCAGTGGTGTGAATGTCCTCATGCAGGTGCAGTTTGTAGACAGGTTTAATGCTGACACTTTTGCCGGGTACGATATTGATTGGTGATTGTGCATGCCCTTTTGCACAGGTTTTACTGAACTCACCCCAGTGTGTCGGTCCGTTCTGGCCGTAGTCCCAGTGTTTTTTATCCTCATGTTCGTTCGCTGTCGCAAATGTTGCCAGCAGTGATGCAGCCGTAAGTGCCAGAGTGATCTTTTTCATTCGTTCTTCCTTTTATTGATATGGTTTGAAAATTATTATAAAGTATCCGGGATAAGTAGTATGTTAATTTACTTATATATGTATATAAAGAGGGCTAGTTTTAATTTTTTTGTATAGATTCTTTCAAAGGCTTCAATAAAACTTATTATAGATATCAATCAAACAATATCGCTGACATATATCCAACTACCGATTTTGTATCACCAGTTGCTGCAGCGCTGGTGCGGTAGTCAAGCAGTTTACTGTGCAGTTTGAGGGACTTGGCAGCAAGCACCATCGCCTTGATACCAAGCTCTCCACACGCTTCACACTTTTTCAGTCTGTCATAGTCGAGGTTCTGGACGCCAAGCAGGCAGTTTCTGTCGATGGCTTCAGCCTCTTTGAGGGGATGGAAGTGGCTGAGGTCGGAGCTGATGATGACAGTGTTGTTTCTGTCTTGAAGCAGGGCGGTGATGATATTCATCAGTGTTTCGACAGAAACGTCACCGTAGATGAGCTCGATGACCTTGCGTTTTGGAAAGTAGTGTTGCAAAAAGGGCATCTGCACTTCGGTGGAGTGCTCCTTTTCGTGTGCTTTGGGAATGAAGCCGATGTTGAGGCGTCTGGCCAGCGCGAAGAGGTAGGGGGTGTCGATGGCAAGGTTGCCGCAGGGTGTCTGAAAGGCTTCATAGAAGCTGCCCGATACCCCTTTGAAGTAAACATGGTGGCTTGGTCCTATGACAATGAATCGTGTGGCTTTGCTTGGGGAAAGAAAGCGGTAGGCGAAGTTGGCGGTGTAGCCACTGTAGATATAGCCTGCATGCGGCACAATGACGGCTTTTGAGATGATCTTCCTGGTTTTGGGAGGAATGTTGAGTGTATCAAATTTTCGGTTGAACTCCCGAAACATCGTTTTTATCTTTTTGCATGAAGCGGGGTAGAAAGTGCCTGCCACCGCCATTTTACGAAGCGCTTCCATTCCACACCCTTTTCTTAAAAATATCTGTTACAATTCTACCACAATTGTATGTTATGATTATACTCTTTTATTGCACGGATTAATGGAGTGTTAATGCCGTACTGATACAATGTAGAAAGTTTTAGAAGAGCGGCCGTTGTGCCGTTTTGGAAAGGATTGTTGTTGCGTTTTCTCTTACTGTTTTTGGTGACTTTAAATCTCTTTGCCGTCGATGCGACGCTGACCATCGAAAAAGATGTCGAACAGCGTGCGAAGATTGCCGTAGAAGACGGCTCGCCTCTTCCCAATGAGCGTGCTTTTAACATCTTCCTCTCCGACTTGAAGATCTCGGGCCACTTTCTGGCTGACGATACCCACCGCCAGGGAGATTTCGCCACGACAGTGATAGACCCGGCACTGAAGTCAAAAGAGTACCTTCTGAAGTATTCCATCTCCCAGATACAGGGGACGAAGCTTTCGGTCAAACTCTTCAAAACCTCTGATGGGACGATGCTCTTTAAAAAGAGTTACGCCATCGGCTCTTCGGCGAAGATGCCGTTTCTCATCCACAAGGCGGTCTATGACATTAACGCCGCACTCAAATTTCCCTCTATCGAGTGGATCAACCGTTATGTGGTCTTTTCACGATACACGACACCAAAGCACAGTGAGATCGTGCTTGCGGATTACACCTTTACGTATCAGAAGACGATCATCAGAGGCGGGCTGAACCTCTTTCCAAAGTGGGCTGACAGCAGGCAGCGCAGTTTCTACTATACTTCCTTCAACGGTGTAGTACCAACACTCTACCGCCTTAACATCTACAGCGGTGCCAAGAGCAGGGTAGCCTCTTCTGAGGGGATGATGGTCTGCTCCGATGTGAGTAGGGACGGAAAGAAAATACTTTTGACGATGGCGCCCCAGGGGCAGCCTGATATTTATGAACTCAACCTCGCAACGGGTGCGAAGACACGCGTTACACACTTCAATGGCATCGATGTGGGCGGCAAGTATGCCGAGGGTGAGAGCAGTGTGGTGTTTGTCTCCAACCGTCTGGGGTATGCCAATATCTTCAAGAAACCCATTCACGGCTCAGCCGTGTCGCAGGTAGTCTACCGCGGGCGCAACAACAATGCCTGTGATGCTTTTAATAACAAAGTGGTCTACGCAAGCCGCGAAAGCAGCAGCGCATTTGGCAACAACACCTTCAATATTTACCTGACTGCAACGGACGATACCGCTTCGCGGCCGCTGACAACAACTGGGAGTAACCAGTTCCCGACATTTTCTTCGGACGGATCGGTAGTGCTCTACCTCAAACAGCTTGGCGGCAGCACTTCTGCTGGCTATATCAATCTCTACTCAAAACAGAGCCAGCTCTTTCCTATAAATGGAAACAAAATTCAGGCAATCGACTGGTAAAAGGATGACACAATGAATAAAACGCTTTTGACACTCTCAACAATGACACTGCTGCTTCTTGGCGGCTGTGGACAGCCCGCCCCCGGTGGTATCGGCGGTAACATCTCCGATGCCGATACGGTCAGCATAGACGAGGGGCGCTATGGCAACAACGGTGCCTACAACAGCAGCAGTGACGGTTTTCAGTCGGTCTATTTTGATTTTGACGACTATACGGTACCCAGCAGTCAGGAGGGTGCCATTGCCAAAGATGCTGCCAATGCACAGCGTGTAGGCGGCAAGATAAAGGTCGAAGGCAACTGTGATGAGTTCGGTACCGACGAGTACAACTACGCACTGGGCCTCAAACGTGCCAAGGCGGTTAAAGATTCACTGGTGATGCAGGGCGTTCCGGCTTCACGTATGGTCCTTGTCAGCTACGGCGAGAGCAACCCCGCCTGTACAGCGCAGACAGATGCCTGCTATGCGCAGAACCGAAGGGTAGACCTTCGATTGGTGAAGTAGATGTTCAAGCCGGTTGTATCCATACTGCTGACAGCGGGTATAGTGATGCCCCTTGCAGCACGCAATGACCTGGCGATGCAGAACCGTCACACACTGATGCGTCTGCAGCAGATCGTGATGGAGCAGAATGAACGTATCGACGGCCTTACCTCACTTATTGAGGGGCTTAATGCGCAGATAGCACAGCTTAAAGAGGCGCAAAAACACGCCTCATCTTCGAGAGAGAATAATGAGACGGTCAAGCTGCTCAAAGAGCTTGGCATGATGATCGACAAGATAAACGCTACCTATGTCAGCAAGGCGGAATTGAAACAGATACTGGGTTCAAAGATGCTTGCTGCGGGGAAGGGTGGAGAGACGGCTCCTGCAAAGCAGCCGGCACTTCAGGAGACACCACCAGCCAAACTCTACAGTGAGGGAGTCCGCCTCTACGTTAAAAAACGCTACGATGAAGCGAAGAAGCGTTTTGCCATCACGGCTAAAAAGGGCTACAAGCCAGCTGCTTCTAACTACTACCTTGGTGAAATTGCCTACTATACAAAGCAGTATGAGGATGCACTCTTCTACTACAAGAAGAGTGCAAGCTTGTACGATCAGGCAAGCTACATGGATGTACTGCTGCTGCATACGGCGATCGCTTTGGAAAAAACGGGTCAGAAAGAGGAAGCAAAAGCGTTCTTTCAGAGTGTGATAGATACCTATCCGGACACCAAAGCGGCAGCCATTGCCAAAAAGAGGATGAAGGCACTCTGATGTGCAGGTTACTGAGACTCCCGCTCTGGCTGCTGCTGCCGCTTGCACTGTTTGCCGATGTGGAGTATGACCCCAATGCGCCGATGGTACCGCTCAAGCGCGAACTGGTGCCGATCGAAAAAACAGTGTTCGAGGTGGTGAACCTAAAAAGCGGACAGAGCCGGATAGTCGATTTGACCGGTAAGGATTTCATTCTGGTCTCTGTCAGAGAGCCCGGAAGTGACGGACGATTCTATGCTGTCGACCGTGACGGCACTGTATGGTGGAGCGGGCCGGTCACTTCGGGAGCACCGCAGTTTCGAAGTCCCTCGGGAGTCTTTAAAATTATTCAGAAAAAACGTCACCATATGTCGACACTCTATCCTGACGAGAGCGGGGTCAACAATATGGACTACATGATGAAGTTCACCAAGTGGGGACATGCGCTTCATAAAGGGAGTGTCGACTGGATGTCACATGGCTGTATCCACATTGACCCCAAAGATGTTCCCGTTATCTATCGCTGGTCGCGTCTTGGTATGCCGGTGGTCATTACACGGCACAGCTATATGCCTTTTGCGCGGCCCGACCTGCGCCGTATCTACTCGGGCAAAAAATAATCCTACTTCGAGAGCTCGAGCGCTTTATTGTAGGCGGCAGCGACCGTCTCCATACACGCAGCACGCACCTTTTCCTTTTCAAGCACGGCAATTCCTGCGGCAGTCGTGCCTCCCGGTGACATCACACTCTCTTTGAGCAGTGCGGGGTGTTCGTTCTGTATGAGTTTGCCAAAGCCTGCAAAGAGGCCACGCATCACTGCCATGGCATCATCACGTTTGAGCCCCTGCTGCACGGCACCGTCTGCAAGCGCTTCGGCGATGAGCGCAAGGTAGGCCGGTCCAGAACCTGCCAGAGCGGTTGCGATATCAAGCTCCTTTTCACTCTCAAGCCACAATACGCTTCCTGCACCGCGCATTAGCACTTCGGCCTCTTCGCGGTGGTCGGCATCTCCGGTGAGGGTGGTCATGGAGGCGCCTACCGATGCGGCAAGGTTGGGCATGGCGCGCACGACGGCTTTGGCCTTGAGCTTCTTTTTGAGTCTCTCTACAGGTACGCCTGCAAGTACGGAGAGAAGCAGTTTCGCTTTGCCCTTGAGCTGTTTTGAAACACTCTCCAGGTTGCCCGGCTTGATGCAGAGAATAACGGTTTTGTCCGTCATGTCAAATTCATCGATGAGGTGTTTGTCACACGATTTGCCAAGCGCCTTCTCGAACGCTTCAAGCTTCTCCATACTGCGACCGACCACTTCGATGTTGTACTTTCCCTTGAGCCCTTCGGCGATACTGCGTGCCATATTTCCGTTTCCGATGAATGTAATGGTCTGCATGTTCCCTCACTTTTGAATGAATTGGGAAGATTATAGCATTATTAGGTTTTATTTGCTAAAATCGGGCAACTTTAAAACAAGGCAGGAGAGTCAATGGAAACGTTTTTGCAGGAAGCCAAGGCATCGAGCAGGGTGCTCTCGACACTGAGCGGAAGTGAGAAGAACCGCATTCTCAAAGCAATGGCACAGAGGCTGCGTGAAGAGTGTGGCGCCATTTTGGAGGCAAACGCCATAGATATGCGTAATGCCGAAGAGAATGACCTCACTTCGGCACTCAAAGACAGACTTTTTCTCGATGAGAACAGAGTCGAGGGGATCGCGAAGGCGATCGAGGAGATCGCCGCACTCAAAGAGCCGGTGGGCCGTGTGCTTGACGGCTGGTATGCCGATGCCGGTTTCAAGATAGAGAAGGTCACCGTACCCATCGGTGTGGTAGGGGTCATCTACGAATCCCGCCCCAACGTGACCGCCGACGTGGGTGCTCTCTGTTTCAAAAGCGGCAACGTCGCCATCCTCAAAGGGGGCAAGGAGGCGGAGAACTCCAACCGTGCCATTGCCGGTGTGCTGCAGAGTGTGCTCGAAGCAAACGGACTGCCCAAAGCCGCCATTGCCCTGCTGCCTGACAGCAGCCGTGAAGGGGTGGCAAAGCTTATCAAGCAGGACAGATATGTCGACCTCATTGTCCCGCGCGGCGGGGAGGCGCTCATCCGCTATGTAAGCGAGAATGCGACCGTGCCTGTGGTCAAGCACGACAAGGGGCTCTGCCACACCTATGTGGACGAGGATGCCGACTTTGAAAAGGCGCTCAATATCGCTGTCAATGCCAAGTGTCGCCGTACGGGCATCTGCGGAGCGTTGGAGACACTGCTGGTCGACAGTGCCATAGCAGAGGAGTTCCTGCCGCAGATCAAAGCAGCCTACGATGCACAGGGAACGGAGATACGCGGCTGTGAGCGGACACGGGAGATTATCGAGGCAAACGCAGCGAGTGAAGAAGATTATGCAACGGAATATCTTGAGAACATCCTGACCATCCGTGTCGTAGACGGTGTCGAAGCGGCCATCGCTCACATTGAAACCTACGGCTCACAGCACTCCGAAGCGATCATTACCGAGAACTACACCACTGCAGAAACTTTCCTGAATGAAGTCGATGCCGCCTGCGTCTACCTCAACGCCTCCACGCAGTTCACTGACGGCGGGGAGTTCGGTTTTGGCGCCGAGGTGGGCATCAGCACCAACAAACTGCACGCCAGAGGGCCTATGGGTGTCAGTGAATTGACTACCTACAAATACAAGATTTACGGTCACGGTGAAACGCGGGCGTAGTTAAGCATCGGTAAAGTTTGCTTGGATAGAATAGCACCAAATTTAACATTAGGAACATTTTATGGCAGTTAAAGCTGAAAACAGTGTAGTAGGAATCGAGTACGAAGTAAAAGAAGCGGGAAGCAACGAGATCGTAGACAGCAACAAGGGTGCACAGCCACTCGAGTTCGTTACAGGAAAAGGTCAGATCATCCCTGGTCTTGAAAAGGCACTTGAGGGTATGAACGAAGGTGAAAGCGCAGACATTCTCGTCAAGGCAGCAGACGCATACGGCGATGTAAACCCTGAAGCGGTGCAGACACTCCCTATCGAGCAGTTTGAGGGTGTGGATCTCAAAGAGGGAATGACACTCTACGGACAGGGTGAAGATGGCCAGACAGTGCAGGTAACTGTCAAGTCGTTCAATGACAAAGAGGTTACTATCGACTTCAACCACCCGCTTGCAGGCAAAGACCTGATGTTCTCAGTCAAAGTCCTCTCTGAAAGAGATGCGACAGACGAAGAGGCTGCAACCGGTCAGGTTGGCGGTGCACACTGCGAAGACGGCTCTTGCGGCTGCGGCCACTAAGCCTTCAGGCACCTTTGTTTGAGGTGCCCTTCTTTTTTTCTCTTCTTTACTAACCATATTCATATTACCATTATTTATCATTTTTGTGTTACCATATTTTTACGTAAGTAAAGGGACACTACAATGAAAAAAATCGAGAAGTTTTTTGATATCAGTATGGTACTGATGACCATCTACTCCGCGCTTGAGAATATCCGTGAAGAGGAGGAGATTGAACTTGTCTTCGATATCGACGCGACAATCCCGAAGGAGCTTCGGGGTGATGTCGAGTCAGCTACACACATGCTTACACAGCTTCTTGTGTTCATTTTCCAAAACACTCCCAGACGCGAAGTGATACTCAAGCTTCGTGCCCTCAAAGACTTTCTCTATGAAGAGTCTATCACTTTCTCTGTGGAGGATACCGGTATCAACTACCAGAAGGCACACAGCTTTTTCGATGCTAGGCTGAAGCCGGTACTCGATCGTCTTGAAGGAACCGCATCGTACGATGATGAAACACAGACCATTTCCGTAGCCATTCCTTTCAAACTCAATGACTTGGGAAACCGCCGCTACTACCGTCTGCCGGATATCGGTATGCTTGGCAAAAAAGTACTTCTTATCGCCAAAAGCCGTGCCGTTTCAGAGAGCCTGAAAAAGATGTTCACCTACTTTCTCTATGAGGTTGATGTCGGTTCCGAAGAGTACAAAAAGCATGGAAGCAACCTGGCACACTATGATATTTTTGTGCTTGAAAAATCGCTGGTAACTGAGGGGATCACTTCACTGGTGCAAAAAGTACAGGAGAAGTATCCGCTCAAGTTCGTCATTCTTCAGGATGCCAAAGATGTTGAACTCATTACGGCACCCTATGTATCTGCCTACCTGATCAAGCCGGTGATGCAGGAGAGTGTATTTGAGTTGATTGTCTCTCTTTTTGAGGGGGATGTGACGGAGAGGAAGATCCGAAAAGAGGCGGGCAAGCCAATCATCAATATGGAACGCTATATCATGGATGCCTTCAAGAAGAGTGAAGAGGCGTATGTGGAGATGGAGAAGATCAAGGAGCAGATGGTACCAGCGCAAAACCACCCATTGCCCAAGGGTGAGGAGATGAAGGTCGATGAGGATGCCCTACCGGTACTCAATGTCAAATCCGGGATCGAAAAGACCAAAAAACTGGGGCTGAACTATATCGATGAGCTGAAAGGGTTTATGGACAAGTTCAACAAGTCAGATATCTACCTGCGCGATATTGCCAAAAGCAGGGCAGTATGGCAGATCAAAGAGTTTGCGATCGACCTTGAGAAACGTGCCAGTGTAATCGGTGCGGAACGGGTGGCACACCTTGCTGAAAAGATCAGTTTGATGTTTGTGTATGACAACCTGGATATGCTCGATGTCTATAGCCGAAAATACCACATAGAGCTTGAGAAGCTTCTTAGGGAAATCAGGAACTATATAGAACGGCATTAATAAGGCATTTTGACATCTTTTCAGCCAAAATGCTTTTTGAAAGCTATACTTCCTTTATGCAGAACTATACCGATCCCCAACTCTACTCCTTTGCTGTTTTACTGCTTTTTTGCATGCTCTTTCTCTGGAAAGTGTGGCACTTTTTTTCTCTCTCCTCTTCTCGGCGCTATCTGAGACGGTATGCTTCTCTCAAGCGCCTCAAGAAGCTGAGCTGGAGTGAGTTTGAGCACCTTTGCCGCATCTTTTTTGAAGAGGAGGGGTGGCAAGTGCGTGAAAATGAGAAAAAGGGGGCTGACGGCGGTGTGGACCTGTGGATGAAAAAGCGCCGCAGTGTCGGTATTGTCCAGTGTAAGAAGTATGAGGATGCACGGGTGACCATTAAAGTCATCCGTGAAATGTATGGCTTGATGTACGAGTATGATGCCGACAGAATATTCGTTGTAACGACCAGTGAATTTACGAAAGAGTGCTACCGTTTTGCAGAAGAGAAACCTATGGAGCTCATTAACGGTGAGAAGCTTGTGGCACGTATGCGTCAGCTCTCTTCATAAGGTTCGAAATCCTCTTTTGAAACACCGCATTCCGGACAGACCCAGTCATCAGGAATCGCCTCGAAAGGGGTTCCCGGTGCGATGCCTCCGTCCGGATCCCCCACTTCAGGATCATAAATATAACCGCAAGCGGTACAGATATATTTTTGTGCCATAACTTACTCCTTTTCGTAAGTGTATATTCTGTTTGTATAATCTTTATGGAATATTTTTTAAAAAATAAAAATATAATGGAGTTTAAATCTCATATTCTATACAATAATGAAAAAAGAATAAAAGGGTGGTTGTGAAAATGGAAAAGGAGATTGTTTTCAACATTAATCATCTGGTCCGGGGGCTCTATGATGCCTTGAGTGAATGTTGCAATGAAGATGCACGCCCCCGCGTTTCATTTCTCTTTTCAAAAACGCTCCCATGCGAATTGAAAGGAGATGAAGAGGCGTTGATGCAGCTCTTTTACGGCACCCTCTATGAGTGTATCAAACACGACTGTATGACCAACCTTATGGTCGAACTTGACGCCCCCGAAGATTTCCTCTACAAAGAGAAGGTGGCATTCAAAATTCTCAATGTCCCATTCCGCAAAAAAGAGGTCTATAATTTGCTCAAAGAGCGTTTTGCAAGAGAGCTTGAAGCTTTGGATGCGGAGCTTGTCTGCAATGAAAAGGAGGGCAGTCTGGAGATTTATGTACCTCTCTCTACTGCCGAGCTTGGTGAGAGACGCCACTACCGTCTCCCCTCCTCTTTGATGCTCAATAAAAGGATTCTGCTCGTTCTGGAGGAGAACAACGATGCGATGGCACTGACAAAGATGTTCCGTTATTTTCCGATGGATATCAGCCTCTCGATGAAACGTCTCAATCTTCAAAAATATGATATAGCGGACTTTGATATGGTACTTATCGACCGCAACCTTGCAGAAGGTGATACAGCAGGGCTGCTGACAGAGGCACAGAAAACAGCCGGTACGGCTATTGCATACTATGGTGAGTGCAATGAAACAGAACCGTCGGAGGAGAATGCTGTGTTTTGCCTGCCGAAGCCGGCAACCCAGGAGGATGTCTATACCCTGCTGGTAGATGTTTTCTGGAAAAGCAGAGAGAAACAGTAACTGTGCCTCAATGAAAAAATGGTAAAATACGGCACATCAACGAACAAAGGACAACTATGTCAGTAAAATGTGCATTTTTATTCCCAGGACAGGGCTCTCAGGCTGTCGGTATGGGAGAGGATTTCTTCAACAGCTCCGACGTAGCAAAAGAGATGATAGAGGCTGCAGGCGAGCGGACAGGTATCGACTTCAAAGCGCTTCTCTTTACCGAAAACGACAAGCTTGAAAAGACAGAGTTCACGCAGCCGGCCATTCTGCTTGTCTCGGCGATTGCACATAGACTCTTTGAAAACGAAATGCCTATCAAGCCGGTATATGCGCTGGGCCATTCGCTGGGCGAATTCTCTGCACTCACTGCGGTAGGAGCACTCGATGCCATTGATGCGGTCGAACTGGTCAACCTGCGTGGCAAGCTGATGGCCGAAGCGTGTGAAGGACAGGATGTCGGTATGCTGGTCTCCCTGGGACTGGATGATGAAACGGTTGAAAATCTCTGTGCTGAACAGAGAGAACAGGGTAAGAAAGTCTGGCCGGTCAACTACAATGCACAGGGGCAGATCGTCATTGCAGGTATCAAGAGTGACCTGCAGGAGCTTGAGCCGATTCTAAAAGAGAACAAAGCCAGACGTGCGATGCTGCTCAATATGTCTGTTGCTTCCCACTGCCCGCTGCTGGAGTCTGCAACCGCACCGCTTGAAGCGAAACTCGAAGAGGTACTTCGTGACGAGTTTACCGCACCGGTGGTCTCCAACGTCACCGCCGAGAAGTACAGCACCAAAGCCGAAGCACTCGAGCTGCTGCCAAAACAGCTTGTCTCTCCGGTACTCTACAAGCAGTCCATTGCCAAGTTTGACGATGAGGTCGATTGTTATGTGGAGTTCGGTCACGGTGGTGTGCTCAAGGGGCTCAACAGAAAAGCGACGAAGAAGCCGCATTTTGTGGTCTCTGATATGCAGTCTCTGGCCGATGCCATTGAAGCGATAGGCAAACTTGGATAAGTGATGAGAATTGCCATTATGGGCGCGATGCCCGAGGAGATCGAGCCGCTTGTAGAGAAACTCGACAATGTCTCCATGACGGTCTATGCTGCCAACAAGTATTATGAAGGCACCTACAAGGGCCAGGAGGTTGTCGTAGCCTATTCGAAGATCGGAAAGGTGTTCGCAACGCTTACCGCGACGATACTGCTTGAGAAGTTCAACTGCGATATGCTGCTCTTTTCCGGTGTGGCAGGGGCGATTTCGGATGATCTGAAAATAGGTGATCTCGTCATTGCCGACGGGCTCTGTCAGCACGATCTAGACATTACCGCATTCGGGCATCCTTACGGCTTTGTACCGGAGGGAGAAGTCTGTATTCCTACCGATCCGAAGCTTCGAAGCATTGCCAAAGCGGTGGCAGCCAAAAAGGGGTTGACGCTTAAAGAGGGAGTCATCGCCACGGGTGATCAGTTCATCGCGGATGTGGAGCGAAAGAACTGGATAGGTGAGACGTTCGATGCGCATGCACTCGAGATGGAGGGAGCAGCAGTTGCAGTGGTCTGTAATGCGCTTAATACGCCGTTTTTCATTCTACGTGCCATCTCCGATGCTGCCGATATGGATGCAAGTTTCAGTTTCGACGAGTTTCTGGAAAGTTCGGCGAAGATCTCCGCGGACTTCATCCTTTCGATGGTTGAGCATATTCAAGAAGATTGACGCCTTTAGCGGTGCGTGAATACGCACCCTATGGGTTTTGATAATTAAACATACATGTTTGTAGGGTGCGTAACCACGCACCTCAAAAGAGAGAATCTTGGAAAAAAGAAGAATAGACCAGAGCAAATCCATTCCCATGAGCCGCAAACTCCTCAAAGTGATCGGCAAAACCAATGTCGATTTCAGGCTCATCGGTGAAGGTGACAGGGTACTGGTGGGACTCAGCGGCGGTAAAGATTCGCTGGCACTGGTGCATGCGCTCAAACACATCCAGAAACACGCTCCGTTCAACTTCGAATTCGAAGCCTGTACGGTCAAGTACGGAATGCCGGACGAGCACTATGACTACCTTGTGGCACACTGTAAAGAGTATGGCATCAAACATACGGTGTATGACACCAACATCTACGCCATCTCCAACGATACCATTCGTGAAAACTCCTCTTTCTGCTCCTACTTCTCACGTATGCGGCGCGGAGCACTTTATTCGTTTGCGCAGGAGGGTGGATTTACCAAAGTCGCTCTTGGACACCACTTCGACGATATGGTGGAGAGTTTCTTTATGAATATGTTCTACAACGGTTCACTGCGTACCCTTGCCCCCATCTACAAAACCGAAAAAGGGTTTCATCTGATTCGTCCGCTTATTCAGGTGCGTGAACGCCAGTTAAGAGATTTCGCGACACAGAACAACCTGCAGGTCATCGGTGACGAAGCCTGCCCTGCCATGCTCAAAAATGTCAAGATGCCCCACGCAAGAGCCTCTACAAAAGCGTGGCTTGAGGGGATGGAGAAAGAGAACAGAGAGCTCTTCAAGATGCTCAAAGCCTCCTTCAAACATATTCACGACGATACCTTCCTTGACCCGACACGGTGGGACAGGGATGATATAGAGATCTAATACCTGAAGAAATGCTATAAAACCTATGTATACTTAAAAAGAGTATTTCACCTAAGTTTTAGGTTTATATTGTTTTAAGTTGCAAAGATATATACTATATAGTATATATCAAAGGAGTTTCCGATGACAAAGATCGCTAAAGTGTTTCAAAACGGCAGAAGTCAGGCTATCAGGATACCCAAGGACTACAGGGTTGACAGTGATGAAGTCTATATTGAAAAAGTAGGTGACACCTTGATCATCAAGCCCAAAAAAGAGGATAAGTGGGATCATTTTTTCGAGATCCTTGAAGCAGTTGATACAAAAGATTTTATGCGTGACAGGGTACAGTTGCCAACACAGGAAAGAGAGCTTTTTTGATGCTTTATATGCTCGATACCAATATATGCAGCTTCATTGTAAGGGAGAAACCGCTCTACATCAAAGAGAAGCTTAAATCGTGCGAGAAGAAGTATACTATTGCACTTTCAAGTGTTGTAGTTGCCGAGCTTTTATACGGTGCGCAAAAGAGAAATAACAAAAAACTGACAGCTATTGTCGAGGCGTTTATAGGGAACTTTGTAGTATATGATTTTGACAAAGAGGCTTCATACCACTATGCCGAGATACGAAATGTTTTGGAAAAGAAAGGCCTGATCATCGGATCGAACGATCTTTTTATCGCCTCACATGCCAAAAGTCTGGATGCCGTTTTGGTAACGAATAATACAAAAGAGTTTGAGAGGATAGAAGGGTTAGAGGTAGAGGATTGGAGTAGAGAATAAGGATGAGAGACGATGACCCAGCAAGAGCTTATTGAAAAATTACAACTGTTGAAGCCCGTATTGAAAGAGGAGGGGATCACCCTACTTGGGATTTTTGGTAGTTACGCCAGAAATGAGCAGACGGCACAAAGTGATGTAGATATTTTGTATGATATTGATGACCCAAAGGCATTTGCCAAACGCTTTGGCGGTTTCGGAGCGTTTACGCGGCTGGAGGAATTGAAAAAATATATCGCACAACAGTTAAATATAGAAGTGGATTTTGTTGCAAAAAAAGGTTTGAACAGCGTTAGTAAAAAGTATGTCGAAAAGGATCTCTTGAATGTCTGACGATGCAGTTGAAGCAAAGGTAGAATATATCCAAAAAATGTTGTCAAACATCGATACTGTTTTGCAACGGCATGGGGGTGTTAAAAATGCTTTGGCCGATGAAGCCGAAGCAAGGGCGGCAATCATGCTTTCCCTTATGCAGATTGGAGAGACACTTAATAAGATTGAGGATGAAGTTCTTGAACACTATGATTTGAAAGTAGATGCCAAGGGTGCTTACAGTGTGCGTAATTTTATTGCACATGATTATGAAGGTGTCGATTTGGATTTAATTGCTGAAATTATAGAAGACAATCTTCCTGAGTTGGCACAAAAACTTGAAAAGTTAAAGGCATCCTTTGAGTCAAACAGATAGTTTTAAGTCAGAAGGAAACGGACGTCTCGACAAGATCCTCTCCCAAACCCTTGAGGTAAGCCGCAACCAGGTTGAGAAGCTTATCAAGGATGGGCTGGTTTCAGTTAACGGCAAAGTGGTGAGCAAGCCTAGCTTCAAGGTCGCAGAGGGTGATACGGTTGCCTACGAGTTCAAGGAGGCTGAGAAGAGAGAGCCGGTGGAGGTGGACTTCGATGTGGAGGTGCTCTATGAGGATGAGCACCTGCTGGTGGTGAACAAGCCAAGCGGCCTGGTGGTACATCCGGCACCCTCGGTCAAAGAGGCGACACTGGTAGACTGGCTGGTGCAAAAGGGTATTTCACTCTCTACCATCAGTGGTGAGGAGCGCCACGGCATTGTCCACCGCATCGACAAGGAGACTACCGGGGCGTTGGTGGTGGCAAAGAGCAACGAAGCGCACGAGAAGCTCAGTGCCCAGCTACAGGACAAGAGTATGGGACGCTATTACCTGGCGCTCATCGACTATCCGCTAAAGGATGACTGTATTGTCGACAAGCCCATAGGGCGCAACCCCAACAACCGGCTGAAGATGGATGTCGTCCCCCACGGCAAGGAGGCGAAAACCGCCTTTAGAAAGCTGCTTGCCTCACCGCATGATACGGAGCTGATTGCCGCAAAACTCTTTACCGGACGTACCCACCAGATACGCGTACATCTGGGCACGCTCGGGCGTCATATACTGGGGGATGATTTATACGGGTTTAAGAGCAAAAGAGATAAAATTCCCCGCGTATATCTGCACGCCTATCTGCTCTATCTGATCCATCCCGTAACGGGAGAGAAGATGGAGTTTACCGCTCCGCTTTTTGATGATATGAAGCACTATCTGACAAAGTATTTCGCCCCTGAACCGGTCGGGAAAGCACTCGATACGACGCTTCTTAAAGAGCGGTTTGAAGTGTAGGCGCTGCAAGACCAAAGCTGCAGGAAAGTGCCATGCCCCATATTAAAGTCAAACCGTTCGATACGGCCATTGTCGATACCGCTATTGCCAAAAGCGATATGCTCACCTTTCGTGCCAAAGCGCTCAACCGCGGTGACGAAATCTGGGGTATTTTACTTGGTGGCGAAGAGTTTCTGCTGCAGGTAAAGTACTACGACGATGAGGTGCTCATCAAGTACGACAAGGTCACCCGTCCGCTGAAGGTCAATCTGCTCAAAGAGGCGCTTGCCAGAGTGGCGAAGGAGCTGGAGCTGGAGATTCTCTCTTCCAACATCGCGCAGCACAAAGAGGTGCGTTACGCTTCGACCTATGAAAAAAAGATTGAAGACTTCTATGATGTGACCTTTCCCAAAGAGAAGGTCAGTGTTGAAGTGGGGTTCGGTTCGGGAAGACACCTGCTCTATCAGGCGAAAAAGCACCCCGATACGCTCTTTATCGGGCTTGAGATCCATACCCCCTCGGCACAGCAGGTGCTCAAGCAGATAGAGCTGCAGGGGCTTGAGAATATCTGGGTGGTCAACTACGATGCGAGGCTCTTTCTGGAGATGCTGCCTTCCAACCTGCTTGAGACAATATTTGTCCACTTTCCGGTTCCCTGGGACAAGAAGCCCCACCGCCGTGTCATCAGCCCGATGTTCCTTGAGGAATCGCTGCGTGTACTGAGAAAGGGTGGCAGGCTGGAGCTTCGTACCGACAGTGACAACTACTTCTGGTATGCGCTTGACACCTTCTTCGCCGTACCCAAAATCGAAGTTGAGGTACGCAAGAACGAAGCGTTGGAGGTGACCAGTAAATACGAAGCGCGCTGGCTGCGTATGGAGAAGGATATTTACGACGTTTATGTCACCTGCAAAGAGGAGGCGCCTGCAAGAGAAGCCTTGGGTGACTTTAACTTTAATATTGTAAAATATAGAAATGGCTTGGAGCAGACCTTACCGCAAAAAGCACTGGTGAAAGAGGACTATTTCGTACATATCGAACGGCTCTACAAAACGGATGCCAATCAGCTTCTGGTAAAGTGTTCGTTCGGCAGCTTCGACAGACCCGAGCACAAGTATATTTTTCTTGACCAGGACGGATGCCGATACTTCGCATCACCGCCTGTAAAGACCAGTGTCAATTACAAAGCCCACCAAAAACTAACGGAGTTACTCAGCGATGTCGAACGTAATTAGTGCAAAGAATCTGACGTTGGCATATGACAACGGCAGAAAAGAGATCAT
>JALWLU010000064.1 GCA_026996325.1 Sulfurovum sp. | reverse complement strand
CCAACAAGCAACCGGACAGGTAGTGCTGACCATTGCCAACCTAAAACTGACTAACAGCAGTGGTAAGGCAACCGCCACACAGCAACAAGCGGCTTTGCAAATATGGGATATTATACAGGGGGTTCATAGTGCCTTGCAGGGGTTTCGCCCTACGGACTATACCGGTGCGCTGATACGCACGGCACACAACCGCGTTAAAAGAGACGACGGCATACAAGAATACCGGATTACTTATTCAATTGGCTTTCACGACGTGTAACCCGCTCGCTGCCAAATAGCCCGAGTGCATCTTCTACGGCACGCAACTCGGCAATAACCGGTGTGGATAGTATGGTATAAAGCGTGCTACGTGATATATGGTATTTGGGATAGATATATTTGCGCCATACACGCGTAACCGGCACGTCCTCGTGTTTGACTTGCAAATACAAATCAAGGATGTCTTTATACCGCAAAAGTTTGTTACGTTTGTTATAGAGCGCCCGTCTGTCCATATATCTTACAAAGATACAGGCGTTTATTTATAAAAGCAAATCCCCCTACGTGAGTTGAAAGTGGAAAGTTGCATTTCGGCAAGCTCAATGACCGAAAGTTGAAAGTTATTTGTCAAAAAATCCCCCCGACGCAAGTCAGGGGGATTGAATGTTTTTATTGGTTAATTAAGTCTATTAATTGCATTTGAAGTTGTTCTAATCGCTTTCTGATGACCTTTATTAAGTCATTTCGGACGGTAACCGGAATTTCTATTTGCTTTTGGTGAGAACCATAACCAAACACACGCACACCAAAAAGAAAATACTTTACTTTTATTTCTTTCTCAAAAAAAACTTCACATTTTAAAATAAACTCCTGAACATTTTTATTCATACGCATCTGCTGCTTTTTAAGATATGGGCGTACAAGGCTTTGTGTTTTTCGTGCATACTCAATATTTTCAAATCCATATGCTATACCATATCTTAACTCTTCAACAGGCTGCCACTCATCTTCTGAAATATTTTCTTCCGGTATTACTATAGTGATACACCCACATAAAGCTGCAAAACGATTATACATCGTATATAAATCATACGAAATAAAATATTTTACCTTATTAAAAATACTAGCGATCTCTTCATGAGTCATCCCGTCAATACATACTGACTCTGCTAGATCGTGCACAATTTTTCTACCCTTCCCCTTTCTCATCATATAACAACTGCCTACACGATGCTTTAACCGTTTATTTTTGTACACATCTTCACGAAAATATACTAGTTGCAAAAGATTATTAAGGTTTTTATTGATCATAGGATCATTAAATTTAGGTTGAAAGAAAAAGTATAACTCATCTTGGCCATAATCAATGTTGCCTGTATGAAATCCCGGTTTATGCAAAAACCATCTAACAACATTTTTTGCATTCAAAGGATTACCATTAGTTACTTCTGGATAAACAATAATAGCATTTTCCAAATCTTTATATCCTGCTATAGGTGTATTAAATGCTTTATTTCGAATAAATTTTCTATCATATCCTCGCAACCAATACTTTACAATCATATACAAACTATAAACAAGCCTATTCCTATCAAAAGTAGGCTTGGTATATGGCCATAGATATGCCTTGGCATTATTTGCATTGATCAGATTACAAAGCTGATGTAAAGCAATAGCTCCTCCTATATTTTCATCATAATCCGGAGAATATATAATAAACTTTCTTATTTTCTTATCCTTCCCATAACAATTTGCTCAACAACGTATAAAAAAGACTTTGTTTTAAGACCATAGCTTATACCTATATATATAGCCATAAACAGAACCCATTTAAACATAAACATTACTATGTTTACTGCTTCTAAACAACTTACCATTGACAATGTTAAAATCACTGCGCAGACAGCTATACTCATCTGTACAACAATTGGTCTTAAAAATATAGCAAAGGGTAATCGTATTTCACGTGACACATATAAAATATTTAAACCCAATCCAATAATAGCCTGCACAATCAAACCATATAAATAAATATTTATACCAAAAAAATATAAACCTATCAAATTTATAGCAGCCACTACTTTTTTTTGGATTTCCAGACGCAAGAACTCTTTTGATTTTCCTCTACTGCTTAACACATTTACCAGCAATGCACTAAGAGGATAACCAAATCCACTTACAATAAGTATTTTAAAAATTTCAGCTGAAGGTAGCCACTTATCCGAAAAAAGCAGTACAATAAGCTCTTCAGAAACCACATATAGCCCTCCAAGTAATAGAAACGCAATAAAACTTATAATACCTATAGCTTTAATAATAATATTTTGGAACCTTCTCAAGTCGTTTTGAACTCTCGATAAAACAGGGAATAAAACCGATATCAGGCCTCCCAAAGAATACTGGATTGCCATATTATTCAAAGATTTAGCTCTCTGAAAATAGCCCAAAGTAACAGAAGTAAATAACTTTCCGATTATCAAAAAATCCAAACGTTCAAAAATTATAGTAATCATATTAGAAATAAACATTCTAAATCCAAAACTCCATAACTGCCCTAATGCCTTCCATGAAAAGTTAAGACTAGGCTTCCACGTTGCAGCACTCCAAATAATAATAGTATATAAAATACCTTGTGACAGGCTTTGTGCGACCAAACTCCAGACACCTGTACCTAAAAACGCCAGAGATACTCCTATAGACCCACTAATGAAAGAAGAAATTACCCCTATTTTAGTTAGACGTGCGTAATTGAGCTCTTTGCGAAGTTTAGTGCTTTGTACTGAGCTGAAAGCATTTATGATAAAAGAGAGAGACATTATCTGTGTCAAAGAAGTTAATTCTGTATTGTGATAAAAGTTGCTTATCCAAGGTGCTGAAAAATAAGCAAGTAGTGTTAGGCATACTCCCACAGCAATATTAAAATAAAAAACCGAAGAGTAATGAATGGGACGTACTCTTCTTCGCTGTATAAGTGCTGTTCCCAATCCGACATCTGTAAAAACAGATGCCATTCCAATGATGACCATTATCATAGCTATCAGACCAAAATCGGAAGGTTCCAGTAAACGTGCAAGGAAGATAGAGACAACGAAGCCTACTCCATGAGTAGCCATTCTTCCGAAGAAATCCCAGATAAAGGCTTTAGTTCCCTGTTGCTTTAAATTACTCATTATGCAACCATATTCTGATCCATCACTATACCCCATCCCCTTTATCCAATATCTTCTGCAAACATACTTGTAGACTCTCTTTCCAGTATGGAATTTCGATATTAAAATCTTTTTTTATTTTTGCTTTGTTCAGCAGGGTGTAATGAGGCCTTTTAGCCGGTGTCGGATACGCTTTCGTTTCGATAGGCTTGACACGGCAATTGATGTTGGACATTTCAAAGATAGCCTTGGCGAAATCATACCAGCTTGCCACTCCCTCGTTGCTGTAGTGATAGATTTCAACTTTATCATTCAACATTAAACATTCATCATTCAACATTCGAAGCAAAGCTTCGGCAAGATCACGAGCATAAGTCGGTGTCCCTACCTGGTCAAAAATAACGCTAAGCTCACCCCGCTCTTTGCCAAGGCGAAGCATCGTTTTGACAAAGTTATTCCCAAATGACGAATAGACCCATGAGGTGCGGATGATGACCGATTTGGGAGGATTGACTGTCTGTATGGCCTCTTCTCCAAGCAGCTTTGTTCTGCCATAAACACTTTGTGGGTTTGTGGGGTCCGTTTCGACATACGGTTTGTAATTTTTGCCGTCAAAGACATAATCTGTAGAGATATGGACAAGTTTGATATTTTTCTCTTTTGCGATCTGTGCCAGGTACTTCACTGCCAAATGGTTGATAGCATCCGCATTGGCCTCATCTTCTTCAGCCTTGTCCACAGCGGTGTAGGCAGCACAGTTGACAATCACTTCAATATCATTATCTAAACAAAAATCGTTAACAGCATTTTTACTTGTGATGTCCAATATCGTTTTGTCGGTGAAGTGAAATGTTGAATGTTGCACCCAAGGGTATTTCCGTTGGTCAATGTTGAATGTTGAATGATTAACAAGTTCACGAAGTTCACTTCCTAATTGTCCATTTGAACCTGTTACCAATACATTCATTGTTTTCCTCCACCTAAAACTAATAACTCAACACTCAACACTAATAATACTCCACTCCGTACTCAAACAGATCATCAGTCTCATGCAGTTTGGGCTGTACTCTGTCTTTGGCCGAGAGCTTCAGCCCACTGTGCGGCAGTTGCCAGTCGATGTTGAGTTCCGGATCATCAAAGGCGATGCCCCTGTCATTCTCAGGGCTGTAGTAGTTGTCGACCTTGTAGGCGAACACCGTGTCGTCTTCGAGGACCACGAATCCGTGAGCGAACCCTCTTGGAATGAGAAGCTGTCGTTTGTTCTCACTGCTGAGTTCCACGGCGATATGTTTCCCGAATGTGGGAGAGCCTTTTCTGATGTCTACCGCCACATCCAGGACTTTCCCCTGAATGACACGCACGAGTTTTGTCTGTGCTGCGGGATAAAGCTGGTAGTGCAGGCCGCGAAGCACGCCTTTGGCGCTTTTGGATTCGTTGTCCTGACAAAAATCTATCTTGTAGCCTAAAAAGTCTTCAAGTTTGTCTGCTCTGTAGGTCTCTACAAAGTAGCCTCGTTCATCTCCGTGAACCGTTGGCTCGATGATGATGACATCGGGAATCTCTGTGTGGGTAAATTTCATCGTTTTGCCGCTCCCTCTTTTGCTCTGCGAAGAAGATACTGCCCGTACTGGTTCTTCTTCAGCGGCTGTGCCAGTGCAATGAGCTGCTCTTTGGTGATGTATCCCATCTCAAAGGCGATCTCTTCGATGCAGGCCACTTTGAGTCCCTGGCGGTTCTCGATGGTCTGAATGAAGTTGGAGGCATCCAGAAAACTCTCATGGGTACCGGTATCGAGCCAGGCGTATCCCCTTCCCATCAGCTCGACCTTCAGGGCACGCTTTTCAAGGTATGCCTGGTTGACAGAGGTGATCTCCAGCTCTCCGCGCTCCGAGGGTTTAACCTCTTTGGCGATTTCAACCACATCGTTGGGGTAGAAGTAGAGACCCACCACTGCATAGTTGCTCTGCGGATCTTTGGGTTTCTCTTCGATACTGGTGACATTGCCGTTCTCATCGAACCCTGCCACTCCGTAGCGTTCTGGGTCTTTGACGTAGTAGCCGAACACAGTAGCCTTTTTCTCTTCTGCAGCGTTTCTGACAGCGGAGGCAAGCATATCGGTCAGACCATGGCCGTAGAAGATATTATCCCCCAGTACCAGACAGACATCATCATCGCCGATGAATTCTTCACCCAATATGAATGCCTGTGCGAGACCGTCCGGGGAGGGCTGTACGATATAGGAGAACTGCATACCGATCTCAGAGCCGTCACCCAGCAGCTCTTCGAAGCGGGGGAGATCCTGGGAAGTGGAGATGATCAGTACTTCCCGAATGCCTGAGAGCATCAGTACAGAGAGCGGATAGTAGATCATCGGTTTATCGTAGATGGGGGCCAGCTGTTTGCTGATCCCTTTGGTGATGGGGTAGAGTCGGGTGCCGCTGCCGCCTGCCAGGATGATGCCTTTCACTTATCTTCTCCTCTTTTTATTATATTTACGCAAAAACTGCCAATACACAAACAGACCGACAATCAACAAGCCACCCAACACCTGTACCCAAGCCGTCATCAAAATGCTTTTGTTAACCAACTTGTGGTGCATATCGTTATCTATCTTGACACCAGCATATTTGGCCGTATGCACCAGCAGGGAGACGGCGAGGTCCTTGTCCGGCATCTCTTTGTGGCACGCAAGACAGGTGCCGCGGCGGTCGAGTTTGCTGCGTACATCATCTGGCAGTGCCTGTGAGAGTTTCCAGTGGTCGCCAACTGTTTGCAGTTGAGTGCCGTTGGCATCGAGCATTACCGAGTAGTCGTGGTTGAGGTTTGGTATGGCCGGGATCTGCTCGTCGACCTTTTTGGGGAGTACCCTTTTTGATGCCGTCATCAGGTCCACAATGGTCGTTTGACGCTGGTCTGAGAAGTATTTGCCACTGCCGATCCCGTAGCCCATCGCTTTGGGGTCGTTGTGGCAGCTCTCGCAGGTGCGTGAACGCTTGCTGACCGTATGGGGATGGACCGGGCTCATGACAATGGAGTTGACACCCTTTTTGGGAGTTTTGACACCCTTGCCCTGCTCGACGCCCTTGAGTTTCCAGATGTGGTTTTGCAGCAGTGCCTTGCCATCTTTGCCAATGACTGTCAGTGTCACCTGGCACCCCGGTATCGTTGGGGAGATACGCCCCTCGCCGTTCTGGCTCAGTGCCGGGTTCTCCCAGCGCAGGTAGCTGCGTGTCTCTGTCACCTTTCCGTCAACCAGGTACTCTTTAAGACTGTCAACATCGCCTGTCTTGCCGTTGACATGATGTGCCGAAGCAGCAAGGAAGTCGGGGTTCTGTTTGCCGCCGCTGTAGTCGACCTTGACATGGCAGCCGTAACACTGCGGCGCCCAGGTGGCATGGCAGGTGTAACACTCCATCCGCTCTGTGTGTGCATCTATCTGGTCCATCGCTATCAGCCCGGTCTCGGAAATTTTGTTCTCCTCTTTGAGCAGCTTCAGCGGTTTGAGTTCAAGGGTTTTTCCTGAAGCCAGATGCATCACCACCTTATTACCCTTGCGTACCGCTTTGGTCAGCGGATTGCCGCGTGCTGAGAGAAGGAAACCGTCCCCATTGTCTTTGGGAATGCTTCCCTGTTTCAGATACGCTGCCAGCGTCTTTGTCGTTCCTCGTGGCTTGCCCTGTTTTGGTTTGGTATCAAACTCGTCAGAGTAGCCAAGCGGTAGCTCCCACGGATACTTTTTGGTCGTACCGTGGCAGTCCTGACACTCTATCTCCACCGCGCCGAGGTTGGCACCTCTGAAGAAACCGTCACCGTGCATATCGTTGGAGGTGTGGCAATCCTGGCAGAGCATCCCTTTGGAGTAGTGGATATCTTCGGTCAGATGCAGGTAGCGCTTGGTATGCAGTTTGGGCTGCGGATTGCCGTGGTCATCGAAGGTTGCCTTGTATTCGGTCTCCATCAGTCCCTGGTAGCTTACCCCGATGCGTTTGCCGCGGTTGTGGCAGGTGGTACAGGTCTCCACGGGAATACCGGTATAGTTGACATCGTGCACCTGCACCTGCACCTTGCTTGAGGACTGGATGCTGTGTACAAGCATATGCCCTGGCTTATCCTTGGGAATGGATGTGTCATTACCCTCATAAAAACCCTCGTTGGAATAGGGCACATGGCACGAAGCACACCCTATGCCGCGGTAATCACCCCGCCTGTAACGTCCCTTTCCACCGGTATGGCAGCGAAGGCACTCCTGGCGCAGGTAGGTGTAAACCGCAAGAGAGGGGTCTTTTTCAACCTCTTCGGCTGTAGGAGCAGGCGGCAGCGGTTTGGTTTGCGCCGGGAAGCCCTGCGGCTCCAGCTTGGCAAGCTTCTCCATATATTTCCGGTAGGTCTCTGTGCCAAGCCGTTCGTGCAGTGCCGGACTCCTGCCGCCAAAGTTGGTGAAGGTGTGGTTGTAACCCTCTTTCGCACCAAACCCCCAAAGTGCACCGTGTATCTTCCCCTGCTCGGTAGCCATAAGGTTGTTCTCCTGTGCGGCTACCTGTTTGGGGTGACACACGCCGCAGGTGTGTTCGTTGATCCAGGGACTTCCCGGGTAAGGGTAGAAGGCTTTGGGGCCTTTGTGGGTTTTGAAGTAGGGCAGTGTTCCCTTGTGGGCTTCCTCTTTCTCTTCTGCTTTTGGGTTTCCGCCATGACAGACAATGCAGTCATTCCCTTCGGCTCCCGCCTTTTTGGCAACCTCGAAGATCTTCTGCATCATTTTGGAGTGGTGGTCACGGATAGGCTCGATACCTTTGTGGCACGCCAGACAGCTGTTGGCAGAGGCGCTTGCTGCAAAGAGACCCAGCAGTACACCCAGCCAGAGAGACATTTTCATAAACACGGCTTATCCTCAGTGAAAATCGATCGATATGGCTATAATTATATCCAAAACCTTACTCTATCCATCCTTATGCTATAATTTTTCAAAATTTACTCGAACGGAACGCTTTTATGAACAAACTGCTACCCCTGCTTCTTTTGCTTTTATGGACATCTCTTCCCGCCCAGATGGTTGACGCAATCGCTATTATTGTCAATGGACAGCCTATTACCACAACCGAAATTCGTACGCTCCAGCGCAAGGCCCATGTCTCAAAGAAGAAAGCCATTGATCTTCTGATACAGGACCGCCTGCAGAAAGCGGCTATGAAAGACATTGTCATACCCGAATCGGATGTCGATGCGGAGATAGCGCGTATCGCCAAAATGAACAACATCTCCGTACCCAAGATGCAGAAGATCCTCAAGCAGCAGGGAACCTCCTGGGCGAAGTACAGAAAAACCATCAAAGACGGCCTCAAACAGCGTGAGTTTTTCAGAAAAACCGTCTCCAAGAATATCCCCACACCGACCGAAGACGAGCTGAAAATCTTTTACAACAACCACAAAAAGGAGTTCAACATCCCCTCTGCCATCAGTGTGGTGGAGTACTCCGCACCGACCGAAGCGAAGATCAAACAGTTTCTCAAAACCAAAAGCACCAAAGGCATCAAAAGCAAGTCGCTGGTCAAAAAGACAAAGGGGATGAACCCCGCGATGCTAAGCACCCTGCTGCAGACACCCAACGGCAGTTATACTACACCCATCAATGCCGGTGACCGCTGGGTCGTCTACAAAGTAAGAAGCAAGAGCGGAAAGACGCAGATGCCTTTTGAAAGTGCGAAAGGTGCCGTCGCTTCACGCTGGAGACAGCAGCAGCAGGGCAAGGCGCTTAAAGATTACTTCAAAAAGATGCGCACCGAAGCCAATATTCGATACCTAAGAAAATAGAAAGAGGATTTTATGGGACTCAAGTCAGACAAATGGATACGCGAAAAGTCGCTCAACGAGGAGATGATCACCCCTTTCTGTGAAGGGCTGGTCGGTGAAGGGGTCGTCAGCTACGGGCTCAGCTCGTATGGTTACGACATCCGTGTCAGCGACGAGTTCAAGATCTTTACCAACATCAACGCCGAAGTGGTAGACCCCAAGGACTTCAACGAAAACAATGTCGTCGATTACAAAGGCGATATCTGTATCGTACCGCCAAACTCCTTTGCGCTTGCACGCACCATCGAATACTTCAAAATGCCAAAGGATACACTGGCGATCTGCCTTGGAAAGAGTACCTACGCACGCTGCGGCATCATCGTCAACGTCACCCCATTCGAGCCCGGTTTCGAGGGGCACATCACCATCGAGATCTCCAACACCACCCCGCTTCCGGCGAAGATCTACGCCAACGAAGGGATCGCACAGGTGCTCTTTTTGCAGGGTGACGAACAGTGCGAGACGACCTACTCCGACAGAAAAGGGAAGTACCAGGCACAAACAGGCATTACGCTGCCACGCATCCTCAAAAAGAGCTGATTTTTTCATAGGAAAAGTGTGCCGTTTGGGCACATCCATCCGCCTTTCGCACCCCCAATTCAAACACCACTTATGCCCTTTTACCCACTTTTGTGCTACAATGCCAAAAATTTCTTATATCAAAGTAAGCAACGAATGAAAAATCTCATTATTGTCGAATCACCGGCCAAAGCACGTACCATCACCAACTTTCTGGGCAAGGACTACAAGGTCATCGCCTCAAAGGGACACATCCGCGACCTGCCCAAAAGCACCTTCGGCATCACTGTCGATGACGAGACAGGCGATCTGATACCCAAGTACTCCATCCCAAGGGATGCCAGCGCCACGGTCAAGGAGCTCAAAAAGCTCTCCAAAGAGGCCGAAACCGTCTATATCGCGACCGATGAGGACCGCGAAGGGGAGGCGATCGGGTACCATATCGCCAAAGCCATAGGCAAAGACCCCGAAACACTGCCGAGAATCGTCTTTCACGAGATCACCAAAAGCGCCATACAGCACGCGCTGGAGAACCCGCGCAAAGTCGATATGCACTCGGTTGATGCACAGCAGACCAGAAGGCTGCTGGACCGTATTGTGGGGTACAAGCTCTCTCCCCTGCTTGCAAACAAGATCCAAAAGGGGCTGAGCGCAGGGCGTGTACAGAGTGCCACACTCAAACTCGTTGTCGACAGAGAGCGTGAGATCAAAGCCTTCAAACCCGAAGAGTACTGGACGATCGATGCGCTCTTTGAAAAGAGTATCGACGCCTCCATCTACGACTACAACGGCCTGAAGATAGAGAAGATGACCATCAAGACCGAAACCGATGCCGAAGAGATCGTCGCTGCGGCCAAAAACGAATCGTTTGTCGTCTCCTCCATAGAAAAGACCAAGCGCAAGACCAAAACGCCGCCGCCCTTCATGACCTCTACCTTGCAGCAGGCAGCCTCCACCCAGCTTGGCTTCTCACCGAAGAAGACGATGATGGTCGCGCAGAAGCTCTATGAGGGTGTCAAGACCGACAAGGGCGTTATGGGTATCATCACCTATATGAGAACCGACTCACTCAACCTTGCCAAAGAGGCTGTAGAAGCCGCGCGTACGCACATAAAAGAGTCGTTTGGCGACAAGTATCTGCCCGCAAAGCCCAAGAACTACGCCACAAAATCCAAAGGGGCACAGGAGGCCCACGAAGCGATCCGCCCTACCCGTGTCGATTTCGACAGCGAAATGGCTGCGAAATATCTCGGTGTGGACGAACTGAAGCTCTACCGTCTTATCTACAACCGCTTCCTCGCCTGCCAGATGACCGAAGCAATCTTCGAGTCGCAGACCATCCTCTTCAAAGGCGACAAGTGTACCTTCAAGGCAAGCGGCAGAAAGCTGCTCTTTGACGGTTTCTACCGCGTTACCGGCTACAACGAAAAGGATAAACTGCTACCCGACCTCAAAGAGGGAACGCCCGCATCACTTGACGATATCAAAAAAGAGCAGCACTTCACCGAACCGCCGCCGCGCTACAACGAAGCAAGCCTCATCAAGAAGCTTGAGAGTCTGGGTATCGGGCGCCCGAGTACCTATGCGCCGACCATCACCATTTTGCAGACGCGAAAGTACATCGAGATCGAAAAGAAGCGTATCCACCCTACCGAGATCGCCTTTACCGTCATTGAGATGCTCGAGAAGCACTTCCCCGAGATCGTCGACAGCAACTTCACCGCACAGATGGAGGAGACCCTCGACAAGGTAGCCAGCGGCGAAGAGAACTGGCAGAAGATCCTCAAGAAATTCTACACCCCGTTCATGCAGAAGATAGAAGAGGGCAAGAAGAACATCAAAAGTCTCAAGGTCGCCACGCCGACAGGGGAGATGTGCCCCAAGTGTGGCTCGGAGCTGCTGCTGCGAAAGGGGCGCTACGGTGAGTTCATCGCCTGTTCGAACTTCCCCAAGTGCAAATACACCAAAAACACCGACGGCACCGAACCCGAACAGCCCGAAGAGACGGACGAGAGGTGCGAGAAGTGCGGCTCGCCGATGGTCATCAAGAACTCAAGACGCGGCAAGTTCCTTGCCTGTTCGGCCTACCCAAAGTGCAAGAACGCCAAGTCGCTCACACCGCCTAAAGAGCTTGATGTCCCCTGCCCCGAATGCGGCGGGAAACTGCAGGAGCGAGAGGGAAGACGCGGCAAGTTCTACGGCTGTACCAACTACCCCAAGTGCAAGTTCATCGCCAACTTCGAGCCTGTAGACAAGAAGTGTTCCGAGTGCGGCTATCTGATGGGCAAGAAGACACTCAGGGGCAAAGAGGTCTACGAGTGCTTCAAGTGCAAACACAAAGAAGAAGTCAAGTAGATGAAGCCGATATTCCTCTGTGCCATCAACAATATCCTCAGCGGCACCTGCAGGGAGGATTGCAAGTTCTGTACGCAGAGCGTACGCTACCATGCCGACATCGAGCGCTACAGCTACAAGGCCATCGACCAGATCGTCCAGGAGGCGAAACAGGCCAAAGCGCACGGTGCGCTTGGCTACTGCCTTGTTACCGCAGGCAAAGGGCTTGATGACAAAAAAACGGACTTTGTCGCCCGCGCAGCCCAGGCGATCAAGGCCGAAGTGGAGGGGCTCAACCTCATCGCCTGCAACGGTACGGCAACCAAAGAGCAGCTTGCCTACCTCAAAGCCCACGGCATTGACAGCTACAACCACAACCTCGAAACAAGTGAACGCTACTATCCGGAGATCTGCCAGACGCACGGCTGGCAGGAGCGCTATGAAACCTGCCTCAATGCCAAATCTGTCGGGCTGATGCTCTGCAGCGGCGGCATCTTCGGTATGGGAGAGAGTGTACAGGACCGAGACGACCTGCTTGAAGCCATCGCTTCGCTCCAGCCAGAGTCCACCCCGCTGAACTTCTACCACCCCAACCCGGCACTGCCTATCAAAACGCGGAACATCGAACGTCCCGAAGCGGTAAAGATCATCCAAAAGGCGCGCGGTCTCCTTGGAGAAGAGCGTCTGCTGATGGTTGCCGGAGGCAGAGAGCTGCTTTTTGGCGGACATGAAGCCGAAATGTTCGAAGCAGGTGCCAATGCCATTGTCATCGGTAACTATCTGACGACACCGGGACAGGCACCCACCAAAGACCGTGAAATTCTCCAGGCACTGGGCTATGAGGTTGCAACAAGCTGCGATGCACACTGACATCACCCTCATACTCACCCTCTCCCTGCTTATCTGGAGCAGTCCTTTTGTCTCCAAGATACTGAGGCTTCCCATTCCGGCAACGGAGATCATTCTTGGCTCGCTCTTCGCCTACTTTGGACTGATCAGCGAAAATACCTACTTCAAACTGATAGCGGAGATGGGGTTTTTGTACCTGATGTTCCTGGCAGGGATGGAGGTAGATCTCAAACAGCTTACCGGCAGTTCAAAAGAGGTACTTCACCGAAGCATTCTCTTCCTCGGAATCATGGCTTTCTTCTCAATAGGGTCAGGATATCTCTTTGGTCTCAACCCTATCATTATCATCTCAATGCCGCTTATCTCCATAGGCCTGCTTGCATCGCTTTCGAAGACCTATGGGAAAGAGCAGCCATGGATCAAACTGGCCTTTATTGCAGGTATCCTTGGAGAGATCCTCTCCATTGCCGTACTGACCATCTTCGATGCTGCAAGCACCACGGGCATGAACCTGCAGTTGCTTGTCAAGATCGGTTACCTCAGTGCATTTTTGATGGCTGTCGTACTGCTCTACAAGGCACTCCATATGCTTTTCTGGTGGTATCCCGAACTCAAGCGTACACTTGTACCGAAGTTCGACACTTCCGACCAGGATATCCGTCTGGCGATGGCACTCTTTTTCATTCTGGTCTCTGTGATGCTCGCACTCGACCTGGAGCTGGCGCTGGGTGCATTCATCGCCGGAGTGGCCATTTCAGCCTTTTTCCGGCACGAAAAGTCGCTGGAGCACAAGATGTCGAGTCTGGGGTTCGGGTTTCTGGTACCGCTTTTCTTTATCCATGTAGGGGCATCCTTTGACATACGTTCTGTAATGGTGGAGGGGGTACTCAGCGGTGCACTGCTCATTACAGTGCTGATGATTCTTTCACGTATTCTTGCCGCTGTTGCACTCAAACAGATCGCCGGCTCCAGAAATGCCCTATTGGCAGGGCTTTCTCTCTCTATGCCGCTGACACTGCTTGTCGCTGTTGCAACCATCGGATATGAAACGAAGTTGATGGATCTGCTGAGCTACTATCAGCTGATTCTTGCAAGTATTTTTGAGATTCTCGTGGTGATGGTCACCATCAAGATATTGCAGAGGGGAGAGGAGAAGAGAGAGGATCACTCCTGATCGACCTCTTCAATCGCCTTTCTCAGCTCCTCTTCGGCCCTTTTCGCCGCTTCTGCTTTCTCTTTTTCGATATCGATATCGACCCCGCCGGATGATGGTGTCTTGGCTGCTTCAGCCTCAGATTTGGCTTGTGGCTTTGCCGCAGCAGCTTCGGCTTCACGTACTTTAGCCGCTTTCTCTCTGGCAAGCTCTGCCTCCTTGGCACGCTTCTCTGCCGCTGCACGTTCCGATTTCAGTTTCTCAAGGGCAGCTCTCTCGGCCTTGGCTTTCTCCTCGGCCGCTTTTTTGCGTTCCGCTTCCTTTTTTGCTGCTTCTGCCTTGGCCTTTTCTTCCGCTGCTTTTTTACGGGCAGCCTCCTCTTCAGCACGCTTCTTTGCAGCCGCTTCGGCTTCCGCTTTACGCTGTGCATCGATCTTTGCCTGTTCAGCTTTCAGCTTCTCAAGCGGTACACGCTCTACCGGTTCCTCCGGTCTCTCTTCCACTTCAGGGGCAGCAGCAGGGGCTTCCTCTGTTTCCTGCACCGTTTTCTCTCCCTCCTGCGTCGCTTCCTTTGCAGGTTCGGCAGCCTCATCCGCGGCTTCTTCATCATCCTCTCCCAACTCGGCATCCAGCTCCGCATCCTCTTTTGCCTCTTCAAGTGCTGCCTGCTTCTCGGCAATGACCTTCAGCTCTTCAAGCAGCGCACTCTGGCTCTGCTCGATCTGCTGAAAGTTCTTCTTCAGCTCAAAAGGGTTCTCCTCGGACGCACTTGCGCCAACCGCAACTGCCAGTGCTGCCATCCATACAACTCGTTTCATTCTTCTACTCCTTTGGTTCCAACTGTTTCAACTCGAAAAACTCCTTCTGGAGCCTCTGATTGTCCGCTTTGAGAATCTTCGATTCCTTTTTCAATGCAGCCTTCTTCGCTTCAAGGTGCTGAAGCACTGTGACTGAATTTTCTCCGTAGATCAGTATACCGATATAGATGCCAAAAAGCAAAATTCCAATCAGTGTCAGCAGGAATGTTCTGATGGAGAGTCCTGCTATGGTCCTGATGGTCTCTCTTTCAGGCATCGTTTGCTCTTCTATCCAAAGAGTGTTGTGCCGAGATACTCAAACTGTCCCAGTTCCGTTTCGATCTCCAGCAGCCTGTTGTACTTGGCGATTCTGTCGCTTCGTGCCGTGGAACCCGTTTTGATCTCACCCGTGTTGAGCGCAACGGCAAAGTCTGCGATGAAGGTGTCTTCACTCTCTCCTGAACGGTGGCTCATAACACACTTGTAACCGGAACGCTGTGCAAGTCTTACTGTCTGCATTGTTTCACTCACCGTTCCAATCTGGTTTGGCTTAATAAGAATAGAATTTGCAATCCCTTTCTCGATACCCTCTGCAAGAATCTCTACATTGGTTACAAACAAGTCGTCTCCGACAAGCTGAATTCTGTCGGCAAGCTTCTGGGTCAGTACTTTCCATCCGTCCCAGTCATCCTCACTCAGACCATCTTCAATAGAGACGATAGGGTACTTGTCACAGAGGTTAACATAGTAGTCGACCAATTCTTCGCTTGTCAGTTCTCTATTTTCAGATTTGAGTACATATTTACCCGCATCGTTGACCAGTTCGCTGGCAGCGACATCGAGTGCAATGGCGATCTGCTTGCCGGGCTTGTAGCCTGCCGCCTCGATCGCCTGCATGATCACCTCAATTGGCTCTTCGTTGCTTTTGAGGTTTGGCGCAAAACCGCCTTCGTCACCCACCGCTGTACTCTCACCCATCCCGTCAATGATCTTTTTGAGGTTATGGTAAACCTCCGAAGCGGCTCTGAGCCCTTCGGAGAAGCGTGCAAAACCAAGCGGCATGATCATATACTCCTGGAAGTCCACAGAGTTGTTCGCATGCTCACCGCCGTTGATGATGTTGAGCATCGGCACAGGCATCACCACCGCATTGGCACCGCCAAGGTAGCGGTAGAGCGGCATTTTCAGCGATGCAGCCGCTGCACGTGCAACTGCCATCGAAACACCCAGTACCGCATTGGCACCCAGGTTGCCGTAGTTGTTCGTACCGTCGACCTCTTTCATCGTCAGATCGATCTCCGCCTGGTTGAAAGGACTCAGCCCCACCAGTGCATCGTTGATGGCGCCGTTGACGTTTTCACACGCCTGCAGCACCCCTTTGCCCATATAACGGTCACCGCCGTCGCGCAGCTCCAGCGCTTCACGCTTGCCGGTACTCGCACCGCTTGGTACGATGGCGCTCGCTACCGTACCGTCACTCAGGCTCACTGTCGCACGCACTGTCGGGTTCCCCCGGCTGTCCATCACCTCATCCGCTCTTACATCATCGATAAATACCATATAATTCCTTTCCCGTAAAATCATTTTTACTTATTTTATCCAAACTCTTCTGATAAAACCCAAAAGAGCCTGTAACATCACCCGTTCCTCAGACCTTTCCTGATCTCTTCATCCGGCGGTATCGGCACGAAATATCCGATCAGAAGCAGCAAGAGACCGACGACAATGAAAGAGACGATCCGCTCTACGGTACCCGATTGCGCCAACTCGACGAAGAAAAGTTTGAGCACCACCAGCCCAAGAAGCGTAAAGCCCGCAAGCCAGAGCGCTCTTTGCGCATAGTGCTTGGAGAGCAGCATCGCCCCGATGGCCGCCACACTCCAGAGAATGGAGATACCCGTCTGAAAGTAGCCGCTGTGCCACAGCGCGTCAACACTGTAGGCAACCTCCTGCGTCAGGTGCACATACCTTGCAAAGAGCACCGTCAGAAGCATCCATCCAAGCAGCAAAAGGGTGCCGCACAGAAGCTTTGCAAGCGCTTTGGGCCACCTTTTCTCTTCTGTACGTATCCAGTAAACCATTACGCCAAGCGCGGCAATCTGCGTTCCGTCCAGCCAATTTGCCAGCGGCAGATAGGCGGACGCTTCAGGCGAGGTACCAAATGCTGCAAGCTCCCAGAGTGCGAGAAAAGCAACCAGCCCTACCATTCCGACACTCCGGTAGAGCGGACCGTACTTGCCAAAATATCTCCAGAAGCGGATGATAGCCACGGCTGCAAACAGCGGCACGACCGCCCACGATACCATATTCGGGCCCTCTGCAGCAAAATTTCGGTGTATATGAAAATGCAGCTCGAGGCTCAATACACTTACTGCAAACCAGAGTGCAACGATATGTACTACTTTGGCATAACGCCACAGCCGGTCGTACATCCAAAGCATCCCATACATCAGCCCCATCAGAGAACCAAAGGCCAAAAGACCGTATCCTCCAAAGGGGTGCAGCGCTTCAAAACGGCCAAACCCCGGCAGGGTGGCATAGAAGAGAAAGACACCAAAAGGCAGAACACCCTGTAGTGTCACTGCAAGCAGACGCCACTGCAGCACTTTTACCAAAGCGACAGAGACCACTGTTCCAAGAACAAGCGTAAAGAGCAGTGTCTGCTCCCCCAGGAAGTCAAGCTGTGACGGAGTCGCCCTGAACCAGAGCGACAGTGCAAACAGCAGGAAAACATAGACAAAGTAGTGTGCAAAAGGCTCCAGCGCTTTGCGGTACCTGTCCAGCTGCCACGCAGCAAGCATCAATGCGGTAATAACGACAAGAAACCCAAGATACTCGGCGGTATCGATTCCGTCAAATCCCACACTCTCCGGATAGACCAGTGCGGAGAGCAGGAGTAGAAACATACCAAAGTAGCGGGCGATGTGTTTGTGCTGCCTGATCGACACCCACACAAGTGCCGATCCCTCAAGCGACCAGAGCGCGGCACTCACATCCGCATCGAAGATGTACGGTATGGCGATGGTAAAGAAGACGACCGAAAGCGCCAGGAACGACTGTGCCAGAAGCACGGTACGCTCTCTGCCTCTTAGTGTCACATAGAGAAGCGCATAGATCGCACCAAGCCCCGCTGCGCTGTAGGCTTCACCATATTCAAAAGGTTCCACCAGTGCAAGCTGCAGCGGAAAGGCAACCACTGGGAGTCCGAAGACCAGCGTTCCGTCCACCAGATTTCTTGGCGCGTACGTGTGCTTGAGCGTAAAAAGAATGGAGATGGCAAGGTACATTGCAAAGAAGAGCAGCAAAAAGGGCTCCGTACTTGCGAACATCTCCGAACGGTAGCGCAGCACACCCCATAGTGTGGCGATGACAAAGGTGAAGCCAAAGCCAAGCAGGTTCAGCACACGCCACGATCGGTACCAGGCGATAATGAAAATACCAAGGTTCAACACCACATAGTAGGAGAAGAGTACGATGTGCGAACCCTCCCCGCTTGAGGTGAGAATGGGTACCAGAAAGCCGCCGGCACTGGCAAAGAGTGCCAAGGGCAGTGCATCTTCGATGAGTGCCAGCACGGAGCCGAGTACGACTACCAGCAGCATCAGCACAAAGGCACTCTCAAGCGAAAGCAGCCCGTAGAACTTTGCCGCCGAGTAGATGACAAGGTAGAGTATCGCCACGCCAAGCCCCTGCAGCACCTGCCCGTAGGCGCCCTCTCTGCAGCGCAGCCTCCAGCCGGTTATGATGAGCGCAACGGCACCTGCAGCCACGGCACCAAGACGCACCTCGATACTTACCATACTGTGTTCGGCCGCATACTTGACAAGAAAGGCCAGCCCGAAAAAGAGCACCACGCCGCCGATACGCACCAGCAGGTTGCCACCGGTAAAGTAGTTTGCAAGCCCGGCCGTTACAACAGAGGGTTCGCGCTTAGGCGGTACAGGTTCAGCCGCGGGTTGTGCCGCTTCAAAGGTTTCGGAAGGGCGAAGCTCCTCTTTTGCTCTCTCATCTACTGCAACAGCAGATATCGTATCGGACACTTCATCCAAAACTGCAGTCTCCTCTGCTGTCGGAGCCTCCTGAGGCATCACACTTGCTCTCTTTGTTGGCACAATACTTTCTACCTGTGCTTCAAGCTGAGTGACTCTGCGCTGAAGTGCAAAGACCCAGAAGAGCAGCACGGTCACTATCATTGCTTCCATATTCATCGGTGGCTCCTTTACCTGCTGATTGGCTTAAATCCGTGCTACTGCTCTGCACCGTTTAGCGACAGTGCCATCTTTTTGGCTCCCTTGAAATCGGCCTTGCCCGTACCCAGTACCGGAATGGCGTCGACTTTGTATGCCTGAGAGGGGAGAAAGAGCGGGTTGAGGTTCAGGGTACCGACCTGTGAAAGCACCTCATCGATCTCGCGCTCCCCCTCGAAAAGCAGTACGACCGCCTCGCCCTTTTTGGCATCAGGGATCG
>JALWLU010000063.1 GCA_026996325.1 Sulfurovum sp. | reverse complement strand
TCGATGTGGTTGGTACAGGTGGAGACAAAAGCGGAAGCTTCAACATTTCTACGACCGTTTCACTGCTGCTTGCATCGATGGGGTGTGTGGTCGCCAAGCACGGCAACCGCTCCATCACTTCCAAATCAGGTTCTGCTGATGTGCTTGAAGCGCTTGGTATCAACCTCAACCTGCCGGTAGAGGCGCAGGTGAAGATGCTCGAAGAGACGGGATTTGCCTTCATTTTTGCTATGAATCATCATCCGGCGATGAAGCACATCATGCCGATTCGAAAATCGATAGAGCACCGTACCATCTTCAATATTTTAGGACCGCTTACCAATCCCGCCGGTGCGCAAAAGTACCTGCTGGGTGTCTTTGACCCCTCCTTTATCCGCAGAATGGCAGAAGCACTGGTGGAGCTTGGTGCCAAGCGTGCTTACGTTGTCAGTGCGCAGGATGGGATGGATGAGATCTCCCTTTCGGCAAACAGCAACTTTGCCTATGTGGAGAATGGAAGCATAAGCGAGGGTGAAATCGACCCGGAAACCTTTGGTTTCAAAAAGGTGCCAAAAGAGGCGGTACTGGGTGGTGATGCGCAGCACAACGCGCAGATCACCCGTGATATCTTTGCAGGAAAAGAGCAGGGTGCCAAACGTGACATCGTACTGCTCAATGCAGCCTTTGCACTCTTTGCCGATGGCAAGGCACGGGATATCAAAGAAGCTATAGAAATGGCAAAAGAGGCGATTGACAGCGGCAGGGCTGCCGCGCATCTTGAGAAGATCGCTGAAGTAAGCCGTAAGGTTTAGTGAAAGTGGTAGTGGATGGTGAAAGGCTGGCATGGCTGTAGAATTTGTTGCGTCGCTGTATGAACTGCCGGAGGTCGTGGCATACCTGGAGGAGAAGCTGCCGGAGAATGCCGTCGTGTTTCTGCGCGGCAACCTCGCTGCAGGAAAGACCACGCTGACACAGGCTGTAGCCAAACGACGCGGCATAGAGGGGGAGGTGACCTCTCCAACATTCTCTTTGCAGCACAGCTACGGGGAGGGGCTCTACCACTATGACCTCTACCGTCTGGAGCATGAAGAGTTCATGCAGATGGGCCTTTTTGAAGAATTCGAGAAGCCGGGCTGGCATTTTGTCGAGTGGGGAAGTGATGCGCTTAAAGCCTTTTTAGAAGGGGTTGGCTATAATTGCTTCACAGTCGAGATAGAACCTGCCGGCGAGAAAAGAAGATACAGGATAGATGCCTAATGCACACACTTGAAGCCAAACACCTCTCCAAAACCATCAAAAAGACGCAAATTGTACACGATATTTCGCTTTCAGTGAAAAGCAGGGAGATCGTCGGCCTGCTGGGGCCTAACGGTGCGGGGAAGACGACATCGTTCTATATGGTCTGCGGTCTTACGGGGGTGACGGATGGAGAGGTTTTTCTTGACGGGGAGAATGTCACGACACTGCCATTGAGCCGCCGTGCGCAGATGGGCATAGGCTATCTGCCCCAGGAGTCGAGTATCTTCAAGGACCTTACCGTTGAAGAGAACCTGCTGATCGCCGCTGAGGCACTCAGGCTTCCCAAAGAGACCGTACAGCCACGCATCGAGAAGCTGCTGGAGATCTTCAATATCGAGCCGATCCGTAACCGTATCGGTATCCGCCTCAGCGGCGGCGAGCGACGGCGTGTAGAGATCGCCCGTGCGCTTGTGGGGGAGCCCAAGTTCCTACTGCTGGACGAACCCTTTGCCGGTGTCGATCCCATTGCGGTACTGGATATTCAGAACATCATCCGACAGCTTGTGGAGCTCGATATGGGGATCCTCATCACCGACCACAATGTGCGTGAGACACTGGGCATCTGTGACCGTGCTTATGTGATGCGAAGCGGGGAGATGCTGGCTTCAGGAACGAGTGATGAGATTGCCAACGACGAGAATGTGCGCAAGCATTATCTTGGGGAGCATTTTACCTTTTAAGGTCAAGATCCTGCATCAAGTGGGGGATGACAATCGTTCCAACCCCGTCATTTCTGACTTGATCAGGAATCTTTGCGTCAATCAGCCAATTAACGTCAAGATCCCGCATCGGGTGCGGGATGACGGAACTCGCCACCCGTCATTCCTGCGAAGGCAGGAATCTTTGTGTGATTCAACACAATAGCGTCAAGATCCCGGATCAAGTCCGGGATGACAAGGAAACGGGAAGTGAGAATTTAACGAAGTGTATACCTTTAGGTATATCCTTGCCCTTGCCGGGAATGAATTCCCGGTTCCGAAGATTGTGGAATCGCGTGCTTCAGCTTCGTACAGGTGCTACATTCGTTGATAGCGCTAAATAGGATTATAGGTCGTCGATGGAAAAGAATCGGAAGCGAAAATTTATTTTCGCACTTACATTAGATTTATCCGTGTAGCGTTATGCGGGACTGAAGCCTCCGATTCCAAGGAGGGCTTGTATGATGAATGTTGCTATAAAGAGGTATATTTCCGTATGAAACACACCGAAATCAAAGCACTCCTTGAAGCCGAAGCGGCAAGACGCAATGATGCTGCCGAACTCTCTTACGACCGTCCCGATCCGCTGCTGGTAGCATCCCGTTTTCAGGATGAAACCGTTGCGCTTGTCTGTGCACTTTTTGCCTACGGCAATGCCGGGCAGATCGTTAAATTTCTCGAAACGCTTGACTTCTCCCTGTTCGATGCGGATGAAACAGAGATCAAGGCGGCATTGAAGGGGTACTACTACCGTTTTCAAAAGTTCAAGGATGTTGCGGCACTCTTCATTGCATTGAAGCGTCTCAAGGGTGTTGGCAGCATTGAATCGGTTTTCTATGAAGGATACAAAAGAGAGGAGAGTATCCTCGATGGCCTGTGGCACTTCATCGATACACTGAGAGATCTCTACCCGTACCGAAGCTACGGCTATGATTTTCTCATTGGCAAAGTACCCAAAAAACCGTTGTCTGCAGGGACCTTCAAGCGCTATATGATGTTCCTGCGGTGGATGGTGCGCTCCGATGCACTCGATATGGGGCTCTGGTCGAAGATACCGTCCTCGGCTCTTCTGATGCCACTTGATACACACACCTTCTCGGTGGCACGAAAGATAGGGCTGCTCAGGCGCAAAAGCTACGATATGAAAGCTGTGCTGGAGTTGACCGAACTTTTTAGAAAGTGGGACTCGGACGATCCGATCAAATACGATTTTGCACTCTATCGTATCGGGCAGGAGAAATTGCCACTTATTCGTCCAGATTAACCCGTAATTTAGTCCTTTTTATGTAAAATACAGCAAATTATGTAAAGAGGATGTTTTATGGAAGGTGTATTTACTTACCTTGGCGGTATCTTGGGAGAGCACAATCACACAGCCGTGATGATCGCGCACCTGCTGCTTGTAGCGGGAATCGTTATCTGGATCGCAAAATCTGCAACCAAAAAGATGGAAGCTGTACCGACCGGTACGCAGAACGTGATGGAAGCCTATCTTGGCGGCGTTATCGCTATGGGAAAAGATGTCATCGGTGAAGATCTGGCACGAAAATACCTGCCGCTCGTTGCCGCAGTGGGGCTCTTTATTTTTGTCTCCAACGTTATCGGTATTATCCCCGGTTTCGAGTCTCCGACATCGAACATCAACATCACGCTGCCGCTTGCGCTGATGGTTTTCTTCTACTACAACTATGAAGGGATCAGAAAGCAGGGTGTCGTACACTACTTCGCACACTTTGCAGGACCGGTAAAGGTACTTGCGCCGCTGATGTTCCCGATCGAGATCGTTTCGCACATCTCGAGAATCATCTCCCTCTCGTTCCGACTTTTCGGTAACATCAAGGGTGACGACCTCTTCCTGTGGGTACTTTTGATGCTCGTACCGTTCATCGCACCGTTGCCTGCATACCTGCTGCTGACATTCTCGGCACTGCTGCAGACATTCGTCTTCATGATCCTTATCTACGTCTACCTTGCAGGTGCCGTAGCGATCGATGAGGAGCACGAAAAAGCGCCGGATCCTGTCATCGATACGATGGGAGCTGTGTAACCCTCTATGCGACTTGAAAACAGGCCGCTCGGTTTTGTGGTCAGTTTCCTTCTGGGTGTCTCATGGGCAATAGTGCTCATCGGGGCAGCCACCTCGTTTCTCTCCTTTTACCACGACAGTTTTCTTTTTGCCATTGTCTCCGCGCTTATCGGTGCCATTCCGGGACTCGTTGCCGTTGTGCTGCTTGAGTATTTCATTACGGACAAAGAGAAGCTCGATGAGCTTAAAAAGCAGACACGTCTGCTTGAAGAGATAGAAAAGAAGCTTCAGCACTCCCAAACTACCAAAACGGTATAATATCTACCATTTACCACCTACACTTTTTCTTAAGGAAAATCGATGTTTGAAACCGTGATCGGTCTTGAAGTCCATGTTCAGCTCAATACGAAGACAAAACTCTTCTGTTCCTGTCCTACCTCGTTTGCGCAGCACCAGAACAGCAATACCTGCCCCACCTGTCTGGCACTGCCCGGTGCACTTCCTGTCGTCAACAAGGAAGCGGCCATCAAGGCTATGCGTCTTGCCAATGCCGTGAATGCCACCATCAACGAGGCAAGCCGTTTTGACAGAAAATCCTACTTCTATCCCGACTCTCCCAGCGCCTACCAGATCACACAGTTTTATGAGCCTATCTTAAGAGACGGGAAGATCACGATCGATCTTGAGGACGGCAGCCAGAAGACGATCAGTATCACTGAAGCGCACCTGGAAGCCGATGCGGGGAAGAACATGCATGAGGGCAACCACTCCAAGGTCGATCTCAACCGTGCAGGTACACCGCTGCTTGAGATCGTCTCGGCTCCAGATCTTCGCAGCAGTGACGAGACGGTTGCCTATCTCAAGAAGCTCCATTCTATGGTGCGCTATCTCAATATCAGTGATGCGAATATGCAGGAGGGCTCTTTCCGATGTGATGTCAATGTCTCCATCCGCCCAAAGGGGGAAGAGAAGTTCGGTACAAGGGTGGAGATAAAGAACCTCAACTCCTTCCGCTTTGTCGCCCAGGCGATCGCCTATGAGGTGGAGCGGCAGATCGAGGCGTACGAAGACGGTGTCTATGAGCAGGAGGTAGTGCAGGAGACCCGACTCTTCGATGTGGATAAGTGCGAGACCCGTTCGATGCGTGGAAAGGAGGAGGCTGCAGACTACCGCTACTTCCCCGAGCCGGACCTACGCCCGCTTGTGGTAACCGAGGAGATGAAAGAGGCGGCACGCCACATCCCCGAGATGCCCGATGAGAAGGTGGCACGCTATGTGGAGGAGCTTGGTATCAGCCGCTACGATGCACTGGTGATCACTGCAGCCAAAGAGATGGCTGCTTACTTTGAAGAGATGCTCGAAAACGGTGCCGCTGCCAAGACGGCGGTAACGTGGCTGACCTCCGAGCTGCTTGGCCGTCTGAACAAGGCAGGACTTGCCATAGAAGCGTCACCTGTCGATGCCAGGACACTCGGTACGCTGGTCTCCAAAATTGCCGATGGTACGGTTTCGGGCAAGGGGGCCAAAGAGGTACTTGACTTCATGATGGAGAACGACAAGCGCGATGTCGATGCGATCATCGAAGAGCTTGGTTTGGTGCAGGTGAGCGACGACGGAGCCATTTTGGCGATCATCGACGAGATCCTGGCTGCCAATACAGACAAGGTCGAAGAGTACAAAGCGGGTAAGGAGAAGCTCTTTGGCTTCTTTGTCGGACAGACGATGAAAGCAAGCAAGGGTGCGGCGAACCCTGCCAAGGTCAACGAACTTCTCAAACAGAGACTCTCGTAACAGCGTGGAGCTTCGGGCATGAACGAAACCCTTCTCAAGATTGCCCGAAAGCTTCACAACTCTTCACGCTACCGCAAGGCGAAACTGCATATCCGCGATCTGCTGACAAACCCGCAGAACGATTATAAAAAGTACTTTGATTTGACCATTGTTTTTCTGATCGTTACTTCCGTGGTGATTCTTATCTACGAGGTCAAACACCCTGTACCGCTTTGGATCGAGTACTACGATCTCTACTTTGTCTCCTTTGTCTTTGCAGTGGAGTATCTGCTGCGCCTGTGGGTGGTCAATGATATCTCCGAAATGGTACTGGACGAGTACCGAGACAGTCGATTTCTTGGAAAGCCTTTTAGTGCAAAGAAGCCGCTGAAAAAGGCTTTCAGGCAGAAACTACGCTATATGCTCACCCCCTCGGCGATCATCGATCTGCTGGCGATCTTCCCGGCCTACCGTCCGGTAAGGGTGCTGCGCATCTTCGTCCTCTTCCGTGTGCTCAAACTGCTGCGCTACACCAAGAGCATCAACCAGTTCATAGAAGTGTTGAAGAACAAGCAGTTCGAGCTCTATACACTGCTCTTTTTGCTTGCCTTCATGGTGATGACTGCAGGGATCGCCATCTATGTGTTGGAAGAGCGTATCAACCCCAATATCGAATCGCTTTTTGATGCGATCTACTGGGCGCTTATTACGATCTCGACGGTGGGTTTTGGAGATATCGCGCCGGTGACGGATGAGGGGCGTACCATTTCGATTGTCATTATCGTGTTTGGGATTGCGATGATCTCCTTTGCGACATCGGTGATCGTCTCTGCATTTTCCGAAAAGCTCAACGAGGTCAAAGAGTCGCGGATTATAGAAAAGATCAATAAGAGCGAATCGTTCCTGATCATCTGCGGATACGGGCAGATGACCAAAATGTTCCTGCGACAGGGACACAACGGAAACAAGGATTATATCATTCTTGAAAAGGATAGTGAACGTGTCGAAGCGGCACGCCGTATGGGCTACGATGTCATACATGAAGATGCAAGCCGTACCGAAGTACTGCAACGCTTCAATACCAGGTACTCGAAGATCACACTGCTCTGTCTGACCAACAGCGATGTGGAGAACATCTACATCACGCTTACTGCCAAATCGATCTCCAAAAAGATCGAAGTGATCGTACGTGCCAATGCGCAGAACATGGTCAAGAAGTTCGAATATGCCGGAGCGGATCATATTCTGCTGCCGCACGATGTGGTCAACAACATGATCCATATCGCCATTACGCAGCCGACGATGTACAAGGCGCTGCATGCGGTCCTGACAGGGAAGGATGCTGCCCAGATCTACGAGATCTATATGCGTCGTTACGGTGATTTGGCAGGCAAGACACTCTCACAGATCGATTTCAAGTCCTTCAAGCTGCTCTTTTTGGGTATCCACCGAAACGGGGAGTTCCTCTTCAACCCTGCGCCCGATACCGTTGTGGAGGCTGACGATGTACTGCTGGTAATAGGCCGTGGTATCAGCCTTGAGCACTTCGAAGAGATTCACAAGGGGGCAGCGTAATGTCGGTAAAGAACATTCTGGTATTCGGCTACGGTGCGCACGGTCGCCACATCGCAAAGGGACTGCTTGAAGACGGCTATCTGCTTAAGATCGTCGAAGAGAAAGAGGAGAACTACAAACGTGCCCTTGAAGACGGATTCACAGAGAGTGTGCTTATCGATATGAGTAGTGACGAATTGCTTCTGGAGCTTGATCCGCAAAGTTACGACCAGGTTGTCTGCATTATGGATGATGAGCACTACAATGTCTTTATCACCCTTTCGCTCAGCTCGCTCTTTCCCGAACTCTCCATCGTTGCCATCTCTGATTCCATCCACACCTCAAGCAAACTTAAGCTTGCAGGTGCTGCCAAGGTGATCGATCTGTACGAAGTGAGTGCCAACCGTATCCATAATATTCTCAACCGCCCCGTCGCCACACAGCTGCTTAAGGACTTTGTGATGAGCAAGACAGGTATCAGCTTTATGGAGATGGAGGTGCCGAAAGGATCGTTCCTGCACGGCAGGAAGATCGATGAGTTGAACTTTTCGTGTTACGACGTGCTGCTGGTGGGGTTGGTGGATACAAGTGTCAATGTCCACTCCTTTGAGTTTGTCACGGCGGGACACGAACATATTCTTGAAAGCGGGGATATCATCGTCTGTATGGGTGAGGTGGAGAAGCTTAGAAACTTTAAAAAGCTGCTGCAGAAAAAGGTCGACCTGTGTCAGGAGGCAAACATATGAAAATGGCAGTTATCGGAGCAGGGAAGTGGGGACAGGCGCTTTATCACGCCTACAGCCAGAAGAACGATGTGGTAATCCATTCCCGCAATGCGCGTGACATTGAAAACTTCGTATCGCTGGATGAAGCGCTCAATCGTGAATATCTTGTTATGGCGATCCCTGCGCAGTTTGTGCGGGAGTGGATGCAGACCCGTTTTGAAGACCGGGGACAGAAAATCCTCGTTGCCGCAAAGGGAATAGAGACAAGCACGGGAGCATTTTTGAACGAGATCTATGAGCAGTTTGTTCCCAAAGAGAGGCTTGCCTATATCTCCGGTCCCTCCTTTGCTGCGGAGGTGATGCAGTCGCTTCCTACAGCACTGATGATCAGCTCGACAAATCTTCAGCTGGCCCAAACCTTTGCCGATGCGCTGCCCGATTTCATCAAAGGGTATGTCAGTGACGATGTTGTGGGTGCAGAGGTTTCGGGTGCCTACAAGAATGTCATCGCCATTGCCGGCGGGGTGAGTGACGGGCTTGGACTTGGAAACAATGCCCGCGCGGCGCTTATCTCTCGCGGACTGGTAGAGATGACACGTTTTGGAGAAGCCTTCGGTGCCAGGAGTGAAACATTTCTCTCTCTCGGCGGTGCGGGCGATCTCTTTTTGACGGCAAGTTCGAAGCTTTCACGAAACTACCGTGTCGGGCTGGGACTGGCCGAGGGCAAAAGCATGGAGACGATCTTGCAGGAGCTTGGTGAAGTGGCTGAGGGTGTGCCTACGGCGAGAGCACTGCACAAAATCGCAAAGGAAAAAGGCCTCTACCTTCCTATCGCCGAAGAGGTCTATGCCATGATCGAAGAGGGGAAGGATCCACGGCAGAGTGTCCGAGATTTGCTGGGTTAAAAAAGCGCATACGATAAAATCACATACTTTAAAATGGAGAAGAGATGCAGTTCAAGCGATTGGTTACGATGTTTCTTTTGGCAGGTACACTGCTGATGGCAGAGAGCAACACGACCATACCCAAAGAGAGTACAGCTGAAAGTGAACTGCTTGCAACAAAGCCGGTTGAGATCGAAGGTGTCGAAGTGCTCGATATTGATGCTGTCTACGATGCCATCTCGGCAGAGCATGCCAGTTTTTTCCAGTTCTGGAAAGACAAGACACCGACCATCAAAGTAAAACTCTTACCGACGGTACGGCCGGCACTGCGTGCCTTTTACGACTCCGAAGGCTACTACGATGCCAAATTCAAGATTGATGACAAAGGAGCTGTTGTCAGGATTGAGATCAACGAAGGGGAGCCGGTACGTATTAACGATATCAATGTTACCAGCGATTTTGACATTACCGATGAGATCAAAGCGTTGAAAAAGGGTGAAGTGTTCAAAACTGTCACCTTTACCCGTGCAAAGGCGAATATCATTAATGCGCTGATGAAAGACGGGTACTGTTCGTACGAACTGGACTCCAAAGCCTTTGTGGACCTGGAGAAACATACGGTCGATATTCGCTTCATCGTCAACAAAGGTGGAGTCTGTACCTTCGGAAACATGACAGTAAGGGGCACAATGACCGTCAGTGATGATGTGATCCGTTCACGTGTGCGTGCCGTGCCCGGGGACCGCTTCAGTACAGAACGTGTGCGTGAAACCTACGATGCGCTTGGGGCACTGAGCGCTTTTGACAAGATACAGGTCGGTGTGGACAGAAAATTCTATAACGTCGTACCGGTCGATATTGTCGTGCGCGAGATGGAGGAGCCCTACCATGTAGAGTTCGGTGCGGGGTATGACACCTACGTCGGGGCAAGGGTTCATGGTACATTCGTGAAGAACAACTTCTTTGGCAACGCACAGCAATTGAGACTGAGAGTGGCCTGGTCACAGCGTGAACAGCTGGCGACAGCAGCCTTCTTCAAGCCGGTACTCTTCTACCCGTTCGATTACGCCATCGATTTTGGGCTTAAGCTGGGATATTCGAATCTTGAGTATGAGGGCTTCAGAGAGGAGAAAACTTTCATCCGTGCCTATCTGGAGCATACCGACGAAGTGTGGCTCATCAGGCTTGGAATGGCATTGGAGAACCCCTCCATTACCAGTGATTCCATCAGTGAGGGCAAAACCCTCTACATAGATCCAGACACAGGTAAAACGGTGCCCATTACCGAAGCGGATTATGTATTGACCTATCCCTACCTGCGTGTAGTGTACGACAAACGCGACGACAAACTCAATCCAAAATACGGTTACTACATCGCTTACGATGCGGAGCTGGGGCTTGCTACGGAAGCGGAGTCGAGTTCTTACATCAAGCAGGAGCTGGAACTAAGAGGCATCTATACGGTAGCGGATGTGACGATGGCACTTGTGGGGAAAGTGGGCGTGGTCGATGATATAGACAAATCCCCTAAAGGGATTCCGGAATCGAAAAAGTTCCTTGTGGGTGGTGCCTACTACAACCGTGCCTACGGGTACCGTGAAATGGGGGTGATCATGTCGCCGACCACCTTTGCGGTAAACGGCGCACAAACCATGGCAAACCTTTCGCTGGAGCTGGACTACCCCGTCTGGGGAGATCTCTCCGCTGCAGTATTCAGTGACAACACGATGCTGGCGTACGATCCTTACGATTTCAGCGGCGAAGTGATCAGCTCTGCCGGTGCGGGAGTACGCTACCTGACACCGATCGGTCCGTTCAAGTTCGATGCGGGCTTCAATGTCCATGACCCTTCGCAGTGGGCAGTAAACTTCCAGATTGGGCAGTCGTTCTAATGAAAGCAATGAATCAAAAAACAAACGGAGTAGAAGTATGCGTATGGTAAAAAAAGTGCTGAAGTGGCTGGCGATATTCGTAGTGCTGCTTGTGGTGCTGCTTGTGGTACTGGTAAACTCCTCTTTTGTCATCAAAATGGCAACGGACAAATTTGCACCTGACTACAACATCACCTACAGTGATATCAGTGGCAATGTCTTTACCGGCATCACTATCGACGGACTTGCCTACAACAAGGCGCCGTTAGTCTCCAAGGTGAAATTTCACCTCGACCCCTCACAGCTACTCTACAAAACGGTCAAGGTCAACACCATCGCACTTGACGGTGTCGATGTCGATACCATCAAAGCGCTTGCTGCTTCGTTTGCAACGGATGTGCCGGAGCCAGAACCTGCCGAGAGCAACGAGAGTGCGCCGTTCCCGCTGAAGATAAAGGTTGCAACGGCCCATATTACGGTCTCTCCGTTCAAAGAGCAGGGGGTTGCGTTTGAGAAGGTGGCTCTCGATGCTGAAGATATCTTCTATGCTGCCGATGAGGTCGGTGTGGACAGTCTCTCTTTGAAGCTCGGTACCGATGTGGCACAGCTCAATCTGCAGGCATCGCTTGATGACGGTATTTTGAAGATTGATGTGCTGGATCTGAACGATATTGACAGTGAATCGATTGAGGCACTTGTTGCACATTTCACGCAGGAGAGCGATACTACGGAAATCGCACAGGAGCCCGTCGAAGCGAAAAAAGATCAGAAGGTAGAAGAGGAACCGCTCAATCCTATGATACCCCGACAGGTACTGCTTGCACACTTCAACGCCTCTCTCAAGCCACGTGTCTATAACGGCATTGGAATCGACAAGGTCGTGCTGAGTCTGCGTAGTGTCAAAGCGGATCTTCCAAAACTGATCACTCCTGTTGCTGGTGCCGTATCGGTCGAAGAGCTTGGTGTCGACATCGATACCAATGTCACCAAAGCTACGCTGCGTGCCGGACTGGAGGGTGAAACGGTGACGATCGATACACTCGATATCGACCGTATCGATACTGTGGCACTGCAGCAAGCCTTCGCTCCTGCAGCCGAAAACAATGAAACGAATGCAACCGTGGCAGAGGCGGCACCGCAGACCGAAGAGACAAATGCGACTGCAGGCGTGCCGGACAATCCGCTGATTCCAAAAGTGCTCAAGCTCAAGCGTCTGCATGTTGGGGTGCTGCCTGCAGTCTATGAACCGGTGCATCTGCATCTTCTTGATCTGAATGTAAGCGACTTTGTCTATGAAATCGATGCACTGCAGGCAGAAAAAGGAACGGTAGTGCTGCGCGGTCAGACGAACCTGACCAACCTCAACTACGATGCGAAGATTGTGGACAACCGCCTCAAAGGGCGCATTCTGCTTACACCCAACCAGCCCCTCTTCGACCTCTACAAACTGCCGCTTCGCAAAAAAGCGATCGGCGATATCGCTATCGACCTCGATGCAAGTCGGGAGGAAATCGTTGTTGACCTGAATGCCAAGGCGAAGCATATTCTGCAGCTGCCCGTGGAAAGCAACGTCACTATGGCTGAAGCCAATGTCTCGCAGTCTGTCGATTCGAATGTAACGGTAACTGCTGACACCAATGCGACAAAAGAGCTCAACATCGATGTGAATGTACTTAAGAGCCATATTGTATTCATTCCCAAAACCAAAATGCTCACTGCCAAAAGCAAAATAGAGATAGACTCTCCGTTTGCTAAAGGAGTGCGTTTGACCAACCACTTCAAGATGGACGGGAACATCTCCTACCGCGGCAGCCTGAGCGTGCCGAAGATTATAGGCTTCGATGAGAATTTGACACGGCCGCTGAATGATTTCAGGGTAACATACGGTGGTACGGACAAGGCGGTTCATGTGGCGATCGATGCCGAGAACCTTAAAGGCAGTTTTGTCTCGGACGACTTCAAGAAGGGCCTCTTCCTGCTTTCGAACAAAAGAACGCTCCAGCTTGACAAAATGGCACCGCTGCCAAAACAGCTTGCGGGGGCAAAAGCTGACTTTTCTGTTAAAGTACCGCTTGATTTTGCCAAGATCACGCCGCTTGATGCCGAGGCGAAAATTATATCGAACCTGAGCAATATCGATGTGAATCTCCATTATGCAGATACGATCAAAGCCGATGTGACCAGTGTGATTCCCAAAAATTCACTGCTGAGAAATTTCGACAAGAATCTTCACCTCGATGTCCTCTCGCCGCTGAAACTGAGTGCCGTTGCAGGCAAGGAGAAGATAGATGCGAAACTTACATCACGTGCACTCAACACTACGGTGCATTATCTGCCCAAAAACGGTAGTGTCAACGGTGTGCTGCAGCTTGCCGGCCTGCGTATGAATGTTGACGGAAGTACGAAGGGGGATATTCATATCAAAGCCAATGTCGGTTCCGTCAGAGAGATGCTTTCCAGTATCAAATCTGTCTATACTGTACCGGCAATTCCGAAAATTGAGGGAAAGATCGCCTTTGGATTGAAGGTCAAAAAGCTCAAAGAGGCGGAGCTTTCACTGAGCGCACCGCATATTGTCTACCATACCGGACGAAAGAGTGCGATGAAGGTGGATGATATTAAGATAGTTCTGGCTGCAAGTGCCGAAAAGGTAGCGCTGAAATCCTATACACTTACCTATGACGGCATGAAGATATTTGCGACCAAACCGTCTGTTGTCAACCTTAAAGGCAATACGATAGAGATCAATCCATTCTGGCTCAACGATCAGCTCAAGGTTGTCGGCACCTACGATCTGAAGCAGGCCAAAGGGAAGATAGATGCCAATGCTGTACAGCTGCATATCAAGCACAAGTTTGCCGATATTGAAAGCAAGATCGATATCAAAACACTCCTAAACGGTCCCAAAACCAATATCAAGGGCGAAGTGGTACTGCTTGGCGGCAGGATCACCTACGACCTTGGGCAGAAGAGCTTTCCTGCAGACGACGATGTGATCATTGTGCAGGATATTAAGAAGAAAAAAGAGGGTGAGGGGCCATCGTTTATGGATGGTCTGAGTACCAGTATCTTTATCAAGAGTAAGAAGCCTCTGGTTTATAAACAGAGTGGCATCGATATTCAGGCGATGGTGCACTTGAGCATACAAAAATCTGAAAATGCACCGCTCTTTGTACTGGGTGATGTCGAACTCCTTGAGGGGGGAAGCTATCAGTTCCAGGAGAAACGTTTTGTCCTGGATAAAAGTAAAATCTATTTCATCGGTGATCCATCCAAGCCAAGACTCGACATTACCGCGCACTATACGACGCTTGACTACTTTGTCAAGATTCAGGTGACGGGAACACCTGCGATTCCTGTCATCGAGTTCTCTTCGGTACCGCCATTGAAGCGGGAGCAGATCCTCTCACTGATTCTTTTTGATTCAGTTGCTGAAAGCGGCAGCGGGAGTGGTGAGGAGATGATGAAGATGATGGGTGGTGCCATGGCGAAGTCGGCCCTTGTCAATGCCGGGGTGAAGCTTGACCATCTGGTAATCGGTTCGGGTGGCTTCGAAGTGGGAAAGAAGATCATGGATGATGTGACTGCCATCTACATTCAGGATGAAATACCGACGATCAAGATACAGTACGATTACAGCCGCAACATCAAAGGAGACATTCAGTTCAACAGCCAGTCGACAGGGGTGGATGTGCTCTACCGCAAAGACTTCAAGGGGTTTGGGTCGGAGAAAAAAGATGACGATATTGTCATCAAGCGCAAAAAGTAGTAAAGCATTTCATCTCTTAATTTGGTTTTCTGAAAAAGAGTCGGTTTCACTCGATAGCTCTGGCAGTCGTGAACGCAAGCGCCCTGACGGGTTAAGCACTCCTTTGTCGCCATCGCGTGAAACCTTTGTAATAATTATTCAGAGGATTCTACTATGAAAGCCGATTTTTGAAATCCTCGTAACCGAATTTTTTTAGAATTTCTATCGTACCGTCACTTCTCTCTACGGCAATATCGGGAAGTTTGATACCGTTGAAGGTGGTTGCCTTGACCATTGTGTAGTGTATCTGGTCTTCGAAGATGATTCTGTCGCCTATCTTCAGGGGGGTGTCGAAGCTGTAGTCTCCCATGATGTCGCCAGCAAGGCAGGTGTTGCCGCCAAGGCGGTAGGTGTAGGGCTTTTCTCCCGCCTCTCCTGCACCGCGCACCTCTGCCCGGTAGGGCATGATGATGGTGTCCGGCATATGTGCTTCGGCAGAGGTGTCCAGAATGGCGATATCGATGCCGTTGTGTACAATGTCAAGTACGGTCGCCACCAGTACACCCGTCTCCCACCCGATCGCTTCTCCGGGCTCGAGATAGACATCTACATCGTACTTTGATTTGAACTTTTTGATAAGTGTGATCAGCTTTTCGACATCGTACCCTTTTTTGGTGATGTGGTGTCCACCACCGAAATTGACCCATTTCATCTGTGGGATGTAGCGGCCAAATTTTGCTTCGAAGTTTTTCAGTACCGCTTCAAGCGCACTGCTGTCCTGTTCGCAAAGAGCGTGAAAGTGCAGTCCATCAAGGTGGCCCAGCAGGCTCTCATCGAAATTTTCCAGTGTCGTACCAAGCCTGGAGTAGAGACCGCAGGGGTTGTATATCTCTTTTGGTGAAGCAGAGTACTCGGGGTTTACACGCAGTCCAAGTGAGAGGTTTGAGTTGGTTGCTTTTGCTTTTTGGGCATAACGGTGAAACTGTGATGGGGTATTGAAGACCATATGGTGGGAGATGGAAGCTATCGCTTCGATCTCCTCAGCCTTGTAGGCAGGGGAATAGGTGTGTACCTCCCTGCCGAACTCCTCGGCAGCCAGTTTCGCTTCATATAGTCCGCTGGCACAGCAGCCTTCAAGAAAGGGGCGGATCGTATCGAAACTTTTCCAGAGCGCATACCCTTTGAGTGCAAGCAGTACTTTTGCACCGCTGCGCTCTTTGACATATTCGATTGTTTCAAGATTTTTTATCAGCTTTTTCTCTTCAAGCAGCCAGCAGGGTGAGGGGAGGGCATTGTATGTTTCATCTTTCATAGGCGCATTATATCAGCCAAAACCAAAATATTTTGATATAATTGCTCCATATGCAATACTATTAAAAAAGGGGAGTGGCTATGATCAAGCGTGAAACAGAGATGAAACGGGGGCTTGTCCGTTTCAATGGAGACGATATCGCACTTGCGGCAACGATGATTGAAAAACTGTCGACGACGATAGATATAATGTATTACCTGATGAATCGTCGTGAGGAGCGCTCTTTTGTAATCATGCTGGTTTCAGACAGCAAGATTGACGTAGGTCAGATAGTGGCAGAGCAGAAGAGAAATACGGATATCCTCTTCAAACTTGACGAGAGCAGGCACATCTATGCAGTGATCTGTCAGGATACGAAAATAGACGGCGGGTACCACTTTGCCGACCGTGTCATGCGCCATATGAAGATCAATGAGGCTGAGGAGCCCTATTGTGTCGAAATTGAGGTGCGCACGACGGTGCATGAGATCAAGTTTATCGTCTTCAAACTGCTCGAGGAGTATCTGAAGGCAAAAGAGGAGGGGCTTGGAGGAGAGATTGTCTTCAAGACACTCAACTAACCATAAGCGCATTTTGGATAAAATCGCGTCCAAATATACCCACGCTGTGGGCAAACAAGAAGGAAAAGACAGATGAAACGTACTTATCAACCGCACAACACACCAAGAAAGAGAACACACGGCTTCAGAACAAGAATGAAGACAAAGAACGGCAGAAAAGTGATCGCTGCAAGAAGAGCCAAAGGCAGAAAGAGACTGGCGGTATAATCCCATCTCCAAGATCAAACATTTCACACGCATAAAGACCAGCAAAGCGTTCAACGGCATCTACAAAGGTGCCGACAAGATCTGGCACACTCCCTATTTCGTACTTTTCTATCAAAAAACAGACAGCTATCAGGTAGGGTTCGTTGCCAGCAAGAAACTGGGCAATGCGGTGCATCGCAACAGGGCCAAGCGCCTGTTGCGCGCACATTTCATTGAAGTGGCTGACCGGCTCGAAAGCGGGGCGTATGTGCTGGTGGCAAAGCCTGCGCTGCTTGATGAGGGCTACGATGCGACACACAAAGCCTTTTTGAATGCACTGAAACGTTCCGGTGCACTCAAACGCCACAAACGTAATTTAACAGACTAAAGACTATACTGTCATCTTTAAGATGATATCAAAGGTACAATTTTGGAACAACAAGATCTCAACAAACGACTTCTCCTTGCATTGGCACTCTCCTTTCTCGTATTTGTAGGATACAGCTACCTCTTTACACCAAAGCCGGTTCCTGCTTCAGCGGAAGCCAACGGTACTGCTGTAACACAGTCGACACCTGTAGCGCCAAAAGCGGCTTCAAAGAGTGCCGAAACAGCAAATACACCTGCAAAAAGCGCGAACGAAATGCACACGCCACAGCACAAGGTGCTCTTTGATGTAGTTTCAAATACATTCAAAATGACATTTGACGAGCTTGGACGTATCGAACAGTATGAACTGCTTGAGAAGAAGTACCAGGATGCCGAAGGGCACAACCTCAAGATTCTGGGTGCCAACGTGGCCAAGCCGCTCGAGATCCGTTTTGCAGACACGGCGCTCAATGCCGAAGCCTTCAAGACACCCTATACGGCAACGCTTAGCGGTACGGCCGATGCAAAGAGCGGCCCTGTAACAGTAACTTTGACACAGAAACTCTCCAAAGTGACAGTAACCAAAAAAGTCACCATTCAGCCAAACGGTGCCTACACACTCGACCTGCAGCTCTCCAACGACGAACCCTATTTCATTACGCCGGGCCACAGACCGCTTGCAGACAATTCGATGTATATGCTGGTGCGTGGAGCACTGGTCAAGACTGCTGACGGTGTGATTACGGTTATTGAAGATGGCGATGCGAAGGGGAACGAGACGTTCAAAAATGCCAAGATCGCTTCTGCCTTCGACCGTTATGTTGCAACAATGTTCTACGACTTCAAGAAAGGGATGGATGTCTCGGTTCTGAAAGTCGGCGAAGGCGATCCGCTTTTGTTTGTCAAAGGAAGCCAGTCACTGCACCTTGGCGGATATGTCGGACCAAAAGAGTATCACACACTGGCAGCAATCAATCCTGAGCTGACCGATGCGATAGAGTTTGGATGGTTCACCTTCCTCTCCTATCCGTTCTTCAAGGTACTGCTCTGGCTGCATACCCATATCGGCAACTGGGGATGGGCGATCATTCTCTTTACCCTGCTGGTGAAGCTGGTACTCTTCCCGCTCTCCTACAAGGGTATGATGTCTATGCAGAAGCTCAAGGACCTTGCACCGAAAATGAAAGAGCTGCGTGAAAAGTACAAGGATGATCCGGCCAAACTCAATATGAAGATGATGGAGATGTATAAAAAGCACGGTGCCAACCCGATGGGCGGATGTCTGCCGATGCTGCTGCAAATCCCGGTATTTTTCGCACTCTACCGTGTACTCCTCAATGCTGACGAGCTGCAGGGAGCTGTCTGGATTCCAGGCTGGATCGACAACCTGGCAACGGCCGATCCGTACTATATCCTGCCGGTACTGATGGGGCTTTCTATGTGGTTCCAGCAGAAGATCACACCGAACAACTTTACCGATCCTATGCAGGAGAAGATCTTCCAGTGGTTCCCTGTCATTATGGCGCTGATGTTCATCATCATGCCGTTCCCGTCAGGACTGGTACTCTACTGGGTGGTCAACAACATCTTCACGATAGGCCAGCAGTACATCATTAACAGAGCCTACGAGAAGCATAAAGCAAAAGCGGTAGAGATGGCACATAAAAAAGGCAAGGAGAGCTAAATGACAAAGGTGGAAGCAGCGACGCTCGAAGAGGCGTATGAGCTGGCCGCGTCACAACTCTCCTGTTCCGTTACGGAACTCAAATATGAAGTGATCCAGTACCCAAGCAAAGGGATTCTCGGACTCTTCAGCAAAAAAGCGATCATTGTAGCGACTCTCCATCCCGATGTGATACAGAAAAGAGAAGTATCCTCCCAGGAGGAAGAGACGCCTGCACCTACCATAGAAGAGACGGTAGCCGAAGCGATCATTGAAACCGACACCATTGTAGAGCAGTTCTTCGATGCTGATACAGACAGAGAGACGGCAGTTGCACAGGCTGAAGAAGAGAGTGTTGCTGCGTCCGCATTTGAGGACAGGGAACTGGCACAAAGCATTGAAGAGAGCCTGAAGCATCTTATGGAGCTCTCCTGCTTCGATATCGATGTGGTCGAGGTCGATGTGGTGGACAACACGGCACTCATCTTCATCGATGGCGAAGATGCCGC
>JALWLU010000062.1 GCA_026996325.1 Sulfurovum sp. | reverse complement strand
CACCTGCACTTCGGGCTGATGAAGAACGGGCGGTGGATCAACCCGATGAAAGTACTGCGCCGGAAATCGGTCTCTGCCGGTTCTGTGCTGAAGAAGTTTACCCGCTACGAGAATGTCAAGACAACGAAGTATAAAAAAGTAGAGATCAAAGGTACGGCACAGAAGCGTAAAAAGATAGAAGCTTATCTGATGAACGATACCCCCTCCTATATCTGGGACAAGGACCGTTTTGACGGGAAGCTCAAAGATGAGGAGCTGCTGGAGAAGAATGATAACAGGCAAGATTGAAGCATTCCGGACCGAACCGCTTGAGGATGCGCGTTTTATCAAAACCGAGCGTGCCCGTTACAGACAGGATGGTGTGGAGAAGAGCTGGGAGATTGTAGAGGCGCACGACAGTGTGGCAATCTTGATCTAGCATACCCAAAAAGAGGCGTTCGTTCTGGTCAGGCAGTTTCGGCCGGCTGTCTATCTCAATGATGGCAGAGGAGTGACTGTGGAGCTCTGCGCGGGTATTGTGGACAAGGCGCTTCCGCTGGTACAGATTGCCGTCGAGGAGATAGAGGAGGAGTGCGGTTACAGTGTACCGCTTGACGCGGTTGAGCGGGTAACGTCGTTTCACACCTCTGTAGGCTTTGCCGGAAGCAGACAGACACTTTACTATGCCGAGGTGGACGAGAAGATGCATGTCGGTGAAGGCGGAGGTATCGAAGGGGAGCAGATCGAAGTGATCGAGCTTCCTGTTGGAGAGATTGACAGTTTCATTTTCGATGAGAGTATCGCCAAGACACCGGGACTGATGTTTGCGTTTTTATGGTGGCGAGAAAAAAACGCTTCGCGTTTTTTAGTGAAGAGTGAATAGTTAATAGAGAATAGTTTTGGTATGCTTTTCTATCGAAAAGCTTTTATGAAAGGGACTTGACAAGAGTGTGAAACTGTGTCAAAATCCTCAATCCTCAATCCTCAATCCTCAATCCTCAATCCTCAATCCTCAATCCTCAATCCTCAATCCTCAATCCTCAATCCTCAATCCTCAATCCTCTTCTTTCGCCTGTGTGTAGGCTGCGTAATAGGTGCTGCCGTCGGCAAAAGTATTTACCGTTAGCTTGGAAAATCTTTCAAGATACTCCCAGAACTCCCTGATGAGGTCGATATCGACATGCTGAGCCTTGTCCGCAAGCGCTTCGCGCATCGTACCCAGCCATTCGACACGGTTGTTTTCGTTGATGGAGAAGTCGTCGTGGATACGGATCATATATTCGTTCAGGTCCATTCCTTTGCTCTCTCCCTCATAGACCTTCGGCCCGCCGCAGATCTGGATGAAGAATTTGCTGTTTTTCTTTTTGACCTCTTCGAACTCCTCCTCATCCTGTGGGAAGAAGTGGGCGATCTTGCTCTCGTAGATCTTGTCGTAGAAGTCGTACATCAGCTCCTTCATCCTCTCTTCACCGCCGATGGCATCAAAGAAAGCCTTTGGAGGGTTCTTGAAGTGTACGGGTTCGCCTTTTTCAACAGGAGTCATCGGTAGGTCCATTATCTCTCTTCGTGTTGCCATAGGTAGCCTTTCAATTAGTGAATTACTGTGGATTATAATCTATATAACTTAGAGATTTGCTTATTTGTTGACTGGTCTGTCTGTGATCGGCTTGATGGTAGTTTAGGTATCACAAAATCGCTTCTGCAGACACCCGTATGCCTCTATACGCCGGTCCCGTAAAAATGGCCATATCCTGCGTACCTCTTCTCCTGCCTTCAGGTCAAGCTCCAGTTCAATGACCTCTTCTTCCTCCTGTGAACCCTCTGCAAGCAGTTCACCCTGAGGACCAAAGGCGAAGCTGTTGCCCCAGAAGGTGATGCCTTCGAGTACACCTGATGGATCCTTTTCGCTTCCCACACGGTTGATTGTCAGTACGGGAATACCGTTGGCAACGGCGTGTCCGCGTTGTACGGCGATCCACGCTTCACGCATTTTGCGCTTCTCTTCGGGCGTATTCTCCTTTTCGCACAGTTCGTCGTGACGATCCTTGGGACACTCAAGGTAGCCGATAGCGGTTGGGTAGATGAGCACTTCGGCTCCCTTGAGCGCCATAATGCGTGCTGCCTCCGGGTACCACTGGTCCCAGCAGACCAGCACTCCCAGTTTGCCTACCGACGTATCGATGGGTTCAAAGCCTGTATCTCCGGGTGTGAAGTAGAACTTTTCATAGTATCCCGGATCGTCTGGGATGTGCATTTTGCGGTACTTCCCTGCGATTTTTCCGCAGTCGAAAACATAGGCGGTATTGTGGTAGATACCTGCAGTCCGCTTCTCGAACAGGGATGTCACCAGTACGATCTGCCGCTCTTTGCTTATCTGCTGCCAGAAAGCGATGTCATCTTTGTAGTTTTCGGCATAGTCGAAGAATTTCGTATCTTCACACTGACAGAAGTATTTACTCTGGTGCAGCTCCTGCAGGATGACCAGTTTGGCATCGGTCTGGGAGAGCATCTCCAGTGTACGGGCGATGGTCGCCTCTTTGCTGCCGTGGTAGCGCTGCTGTATCAGGGCTGTTTTCATTCGCTGCTCCTAAAAGGGGATCTGCATCGTCGAGCAGTGCAGGCTGCCACCCTCTTCGATGAGTTTGAGACAGTTGACGGGGATCATCTCTTTTTCGGGGTAGATCTCTTTGAATATGGAAGAGACCGCTTCATCGTTTCTGTCTTTGTAGGTGGGGTAGACCAGTGCGTTGTTTGTGATGAGAAAGTTGGCATAGGTTGCCGGCAGGCGGTTGCCCGCTTTGTCGTATTTTGGTTCACACATTGGCAGAGGAATGAGCCGGTAGGGTGTACCCTTTTCCGTCCGGAAGCTTTTGAGCTGCTCCTCCATTGCCTTGAGTGCTTCGTAGTGTTCGTCACTGCTGTCCTCGCACTTGACATAGACAATGGTGTCTTTGTTGACAAAACGTGCAAGGGTGTCAATATGGCTGTCGGTATCATCGCCTGCAAGATAGCCATGGTCAAGCCACAGAACCCGCCTGGTACCGAGATACTCTGAGAGTTTCTCTTCAACCTGCGTTTTTGTCAACCCGCCGTTGCGGTTTGGGTTGCAAAGACACTGCGAGGTTGTCAAGATGGTCCCCTCTCCGTCACTCTCTATGGAGCCACCTTCAAGTACGAAATCGATCTGCTCAAGCGGTGTGGTACCCATATACCCTTTTTTATGCAGCAGGGCATTGACACGGTTGTCAAGTGCAGCGTCGAACTTGCCGCCCCAGCCGTCGAATGTGAAGTCAAGCAGCCTCTTTTCGCCCTCCTCTTCGACAGTGATGTATCCGTAGTCACGTATCCACGTATCATTGGTGGGCAGTTCGATGAAGATCATGTTGAATGTCGAGCAGAACATCGAGCTGATCTTCTGCTTGTCTTTGCAGATGATATAGACAGGCTCCTTGTAGGCAATGGCCTGTGCGATACGGATGAAAGGCGAAAGCGCTTCGTTGAGTGACTTTGGGTTGGCAGGGTCGTACCAGTCAGTCTCTTCATGCGGGAAGCTCATCAGCACGCAGCGCTGCTTCTCCCATTCGGCGGGGACTCTTCTCACAGGATACCCCTGTGAGAGAGATGAAGATGGATGATGGAGGATTTTTGGTTTGCATTGCTTTGCAATGCTTCTATTTTAGAACAAGTCATGAGTTGTTTCCCTAATAATAAAAGCTTTTTAATAGAAAAGCATACCAAAATTTTTAATTTTTAACTTTTAATTTCTAATTTGCAGCTTTGCTGCATCAGTCCAGATCGCACTTTTCGTTGGGGCGTCCGGAGCGGTCCTCTCTGATAACACCGATGAGCACTTTGAGCAGATAGAGAAGAAATCCTGCAGTGAGCGTCATACCGATAATTTTAACAATCGCAATCGTATCCATAGTCCCCCTTTTAATTTTAACTTTTCAATTTTTAACTATAATACCTCTATGGCAAAAATAATCATCAGCAAAGCAAATTTCTATCACAATCTTAACCAAATCGTACTGAAAACAGGCTCAAAAGAGAAGGTGGCCATTGTGCTGAAGGACAACGCTTACGGGCATGGTCTTGAACTGATGGCTCGTCTTGCCTCTGAGTTCGGTTTGACGGAAGCGGTGGTGCGAAACCGGCATGAAGCGGAGTTGATCAGATCCTACTTCGAACATATCCTGATACTGGGTGACAGGGCTGTTGCCGATGCGCAGTGCAGCTATACGCTCAATTCACTGCAGGGCATCGATGTGGCACAAAAGGGTGCCCGAGTCGAGCTGAAGGTCGATACGGGAATGCACAGAAACGGCATTGCTATGGATGAGCTGGATGAAGCGCTGGAGAAGATCGGTCAGAAAGGGCTTGTACTGTTTGGTGTGATGACCCACTTCCGTTCGGCAGACGAGATGGGTTCGGAACTTTTCTGGCAGCGCAAGCGGTTTGAGAGAGTGAAAGAGAAGGTTACTTCCGCCGGCTTTACCGGTGTACGCTTTCACTCCCACAACTCTGCAGCGATTCTGCGTGCAAACAGTTTCGAAGAGAACCTTGTGCGGGTGGGTATCGCCGCCTACGGCTATAACGAACTTCCCGAAGCGTATGACAAAGTTTTGCTGAAACCTGTCATGAAACTGACAGCTTCCAGAGTCGCGACACGCAAGCTCAAAAGGGGTGAACGGGTAGGGTATGGCGGAGACTTCACCGCACCTCATGAGATGATGGTCTCTACCTATGACCTCGGTTATGGTGACGGCTGGTGCCGCGGCAATACCCTTGCACCTTTTGTAACTGCTGAAAGTCTGCCTATTCTTGGGCGGGTGTCGATGGATTTCATCTCACTGGAGAGTGAAAAGGATGAGGTGGTTGTCTTCGATGATGCACAGAAAGCTGCAAGACAGCTGGGTACGATTTCGTATGAAGTGATGACGGCGTTGTCAAAAGATATTGAGAGAGTTGTGGTATAGAGGTGACGGCTACCGAACTATATCGTTATAGCGTGCTTTGTGGCTACCAAGCTCTCAGCGTGTACCAATTCGTGTACCACTTGAGTTTGGGAACCGGGTTCAATTCCGTTTAGTGGGATTGAATAA
>JALWLU010000061.1:1675-19373 GCA_026996325.1 Sulfurovum sp. | reverse complement strand
CGTCGGGGAGATCTACCCCTCCAAAGCACTTCTTGAAGAAGCTTATGCGCTTGAGATCCCCATTACCTTCGGCTCGGATGCCCACAGCCCCGAACAGGTAGGCTTCGGATACGATGCAGCTGCTGCCCTTGCCAGAGAGGTCGGGTACGACACTGCCGTTACCTTTAAAGGCAGAGATCGGCAAATGGTCAAATTTTAATCACAAAAAGGGAAACAATTTACTTTAGAGTGGTTATAATGACTGGACTTAAATTTCAATTAGGAGCGATACAACATGGGTAAATTCGTGAACAACCTTGCAGAGTTCAAGAAATACTGTGAAGAGAACGAAGTAGAATTCGTAGACTTCCGTTTTACAGACATCAAAGGTGCATGGCACCACATTTCATACAGATTGAGCGCAGTCACTGACGAGATGCTCGAAGCGGGTCTTCCGTTTGACGGCTCTTCCATCGAAAACTGGCAGCCGATCAACGAGTCTGACATGCTTCTCAAGCCGGACATTCCGACAGCGTTTATGGACCCGTTCACTGCTGATCCTACTGTAGTGGTCATCTGTGATGTCTACGACATCTACAAGAACGAGCTTTACGCGAAGTGTCCAAGATCGATCGCAAAAAAAGCGCTCAAGTACCTTGACGAGCAGGGTATCGGTGATGCGGCATACTTCGGTCCGGAAAACGAGTTCTTCATCTTCGACGATGTAAAGATCCACGACCACGACAACCACCAGTCTTTCAAAGTAGAGACAGACGAAGGTCACTGGGCAGACACTGCCGAGTACGACGATATCGGGAATATGGGTCACAGACCAAGAATCAAGGGTGGTTACTTCCCGGTAATGCCGACTGACTCTATGGTAGACCTCAGAGCGGAAATGATGCTCCTTCTTGAAGAGGTAGGTCTTGAGGTCGTTCTCGGACACCACGAAGTGGCACAGGGACAGGGTGAGATCGGTGTAGTCTTCGGTGACATCATCACTGCAGCAGACAACGTACAGAAGTACAAGTATGTCGTCAAAATGGTAGCACACCTCAACGGCAAGACTGCGACATTCATGCCTAAGCCTATCTACAACGATAACGGTAACGGTATGCACGTTCACCAGTCCATCTGGAAAGACGGCAAAAACCTCTTCTACAAAGAGGGTGAGTACGCAAACCTCTCCAAAACAGCGCTTGACTACCTTAGCGGTATCTTCAAGCACAAAGATGCGGTTGCAGCATTCACCAACGCCTCTACCAACTCCTACAAGAGACTCCTGCCAGGGTTCGAAGCACCAAGAATCCTCACATACTCTGCACAGAACAGATCTGCTGCATGTCGTATCCCTTACGGAGCGGGTGAGAAGTCAACCAGAATCGAAACACGTTTCCCTGACTCTACATCATGCCCATACCTCGCCTTCACTGCGCTGATGATGGCAGGTATCGATGGTATTAAAAACGGCGGCTACGAGCTTGTCGGACCGATCAACGAAGACCTCTTCGAGTGGTCAAGAGACGAGCTGAAAGAGAGAGGTATCCCTGAACTGCCAAACAGCTTCAGAGAGGCTCTCGAGGGACTCGATGCTGACCACAGCTTCCTGACACCTGTCATGAACGAAGAGTTTATCAAGACATACATCGACTACCAGTTCGAAAGACACGTTATTCCTGTCGAAGGTAGACCGACAGCATACGAGTATATCTCTACATACTCTTGCTAAAACCTCTCCGGGCTTCGGCCCGAAATTTTCTCCCTTTCCCTATTTCTAATATTTTCTCAAACATACGTTACTCTTTTCAATACAGGTACTTACGCATTGTAGTAATTACGCACCCTACAGGGAACAAACAACATCCCTGTACAGCGTCAAGATCCCTGCTTTCGCAGGAATGACTGAGTCGGGTTCACTATCTTTGTCATCCCGCACTTGATGCGGGATCTTGATGCTTTTGGACTAATTGGCGCAAAGATTCCTGCTTTCGCAGGAATGACCAAGAGCCAAACGGAAAATTGGATAATTCCTCGTGTCTAAAGCACATTACGGCAAATGAGGTGGTTGTTATGAAGCAAACAGCTTCGGCTCTTTCTCTTTTTTGAAGAAGGTAAAGTAGCTCCAGAGCACGGTACCGTAGACGAAGATGGAGAGTACCACCACTCCGGTTGTGACCGCTTCGAACATCGCTTTGTAGGCGAAGTCGGCAGGGATCATATGCACCAAAATGATAGAGAGCGCACCCTTCATCCCTGAAAAGGTCAGAATGAACCACCCCTCCGTACCAACAGGTTTTATGGAGCCGACGCGCTTGCCAAAATAGGCGAACTTCGCCATAGAGAGTGCACGTATCAGGGTGGTGACCAAAAACATGATCAGGATCTCGTTACGGTACTGCCAGAGCATCTTAACATCGACCATCTCCGCAAGGGCGAAGAAGATGAGTACTGCAGCAATGTAGCCAAACTCCTTGGCCATCTCGTAAATATACTCCAGCCGCTCCTTGGTCGTCGCCACGACAGAACTTGCCCGCAGCTTTCTGAAAAAGCTCTTGCGTTTTTTACCCTCTTTTTCCTCCAACGCCTCAAGGTCCATATCGATCCACGCCTTGGTGGCGATAATGGCGGTAATGAGTGTCAGAATACCGCTTGCGTGGTAGTGCTCGCCAAGCAGATAGGCCGCGTACCCCTCGATGATAAAGGCAAAGAGCTCACCCCTGCGGTCGGAGAAGAGCTTCATCAGCATATAGAAACCATACCCCAGCGCAAGCCCCATTCCCATACTGACAACAAAGACACGCAGCGCCTCCGTTGCCGCATGCCCCGCATCGATATGACCGCTCATCATCCACGGCAGACCGATGAAGAAGAAGGCGATGACCGCCGTGGCATCGTTGCCAAGCGATTCCCCCTCGATGAGCACCTTGATGTCATGCCCAATGCCTTTGAAGCGCGAAAGCACCGACTGGACACTGACCGCATCGGTCGCCATGTTGATGGCAAAGAGCGATACATAGGCCCCCAGTGTCAAGCCTTCAAATACACCAAAGTAGGAGAGACTCGCCCCCGCAGCGATGGAAAGCGCCACGGCGACAACGGCAAGGTAAAAGATGCTCCAGCCATGCTTTTTAATGTCCGAAAAGTGAAGATGAAGCGCATCACCCATAAATATGAGAGGGATACAGAAGAGGATGAGGGTATCGAAATGCTCGCTGAGGTCTATGGGGACGGCAGCCTTGAAGTAGGTGTAGACAAGGTAGGAGCCTGTCAGCAGCAGAAAGACCGAAGGGATCTTCAATCTCTCGGCAAGGGTATCGGAGAGTATGACAAGGCTCAAAATGGTAATGAGCATGATCTCGGGGGCAAAACTATGCATTGTCGGCATCCTTTAAAAGGTGTTCTATCTCGAGGTAGCTTCGGTACCCCTTCTGGCAGACCATATGGCCGGCATCATCGACGACAACGACGGAGGGAAACGACGTCGCTCCCATCGAACGCGCTTTGGCGAAATCGTGTTCGGTAAGGGTCTCAGCACGTTCGCTCAAAAAGAAGAACGCGAACTTCCCGCTGTTGCCAAAGAGCTGTTCGTAGAACCCCTGAAGCAGTCTTGGCTTGGTGATGTCTATACCCTGCGCATAAAAGGCGTGCTGCAGCTTGTGCAGATAGGTGAAGGCCGCTTCTTCACCAAGCAGTTCCCGCACCGTCACCACCGCTTTGCAGGCAGGCGTGGTGTCATACTCGAAAACATCCTTTTCAAAAAGGCTCTCATCGAAAGGCTGTCCTGTCTTTTCAGCCACCTGTCGCCACTGGTAGCTCAGGTACGATTTCGCCTTTTCATCCCACGGCATCTCCCCTTTGGTGCGCAGACCGCCCATAACCAGGTCGATCTCATAGCTGTCAGAAAGTTTCTTTCGTACCTCTTCGATGACCGGCGCAAATCCCCAGCACCATGAACACATCGGGTCGACGACAAAGTAAAGCGTCGGCATCAGAAGAGTGTCCCACTGTCATCTGAGGCCGGCTGTTCCGGTGCGATACGCGGCGGATGGAGCGGATCGGCATCGTCGATACTCTCTTCATTGGGGTCCTCATCAATATTGATCGGCTGTGCATAACCGATGTCGTCGCTGTCACTCTCGATGATCGGCGTATCCTTTTCTGTAGCGATATCCTCGCCGGGGTCATCCATGATCTGGTACCCGTCATCATCCACACGGTAACCCGGCCCGTCGGCTTCCTGCATATCGAACAGACTGTCGCTCTTTTTTGCCTTTGGCAGTGGAGAGGTTTTGGTGTAGTACTCCCTCTTTCCTTCGTACTCTCCGATGAATACCCCTTCGGGGATATCGAAAGTGCGCTTGAGCTTCGGATAGAGCTTGAGCAGGTGCTTGTAGTAGTAGGCAAAGGCCGGAGCGGCTACCGCACCGCCGGTTCCACCCTTTCCGATAGGGCGGTTGTTGTCGCGCCCGAACCAGACGATGGTCTCGATTGTGGGTGAGTAGCCGCAGAACCAGGCATCGACATTCTTGTTTGTCGTTCCCGTTTTCCCTGCCAGCTCTATGCCCTTGACGCGTGCATTGCGTCCCGTACCGCGCTTGATGACATCCTCGAGGATACTCGTCATCAGGTATGCCTGCTCGGGCGTGGTGAAGTTGGCGATCTCCTTGGGTCTGGTCTCGTAGATGACCGCGCCCTCTTTGGAGACGATCTTGCTTACCAGCCGCGGTTCTATCATATGTCCCTTGTTGGAGAATACCGTATAGATCTGCGCCATCTTCAGCGGACTCGCACCAAGGTTCCCCAGCGCGATGGACATATCGTGTGGAATGTGCGGCACATCGAGGAAGGCAAGACGACGGATGATCGTCTTTACCCCAATGTCGGAGACAAGGTTGATCGTTGCCAGGTTGCGCGAATGCACCAGCGCTTCACGAAGCGAAATGAAACCTTTGAAGTTGCGCTCATAGTTTTTGGGCGACCACACTTTGGGTTTGCCGTTCTGGTAGTACTGGAAGGTACGCGCCAGGTCTGTGAGCGGACTTGCAGGGTTGTAGCCCATATCAAGCGCCGTCTGGTAGATGAAGGGCTTGAAGGCGGAGCCCGGCTGGCGCTCGGCCTGTGTCACACGGTTGAACGCGGACTTCTTGTAATCCACGCCGCCAACCATCGTCAGAATGTCTCCAGTAGCGTTGTCCACGGAGACAAACGCAGCGTTGAGCGTCGATGTTTTGGGGTCTTCTTTATAGCGCTTGAGCACTTTCTCGTAAGCGTACTTCACCGCTTCACGCGCAATGCGCTGCTGATTCATATCGATCGTGGTGTAGATCTGGTAGCCGCCCGTTCGCACATCACCCAGCTTGTTCTTGAATCGGCGCACCACCTCATCGACGATGTAGGGTGCAATGTTCTGGCGCAGTGAGGTCTTGTAGACCTTGGGAGACTCCTTGACCGCCTTGAGGTACTCCGCTTCACTGATCCACCCAAGGCTTCTCATCCGGTAGAGAACGTTGTTGGCACGATTGAGCGCACGTTTGTAGTGCTTGAGCGGATTGTAGTAGCTTGGCGCGTTGGGAAGCCCCACCAGCAACGCCGCCTCTTTGAGGGTGAGCTGGTCGAGGTCTTTGTGGAAGTAACCATCAGCCGCGGTCTTTACCCCGAAGTAGTTGTTGCCGTAGCTGATTTCGTTGAGGTAGCGCTCGATGATCTGCTCTTTGGTGAGCACCTCTTCGATCTTGATCGCCAAAATCGCCTCTTTGATCTTACGTGCGAGCTTCTTTTCGTTGCTGAGCACCTTGTTCTTGATCAGCTGCTGGGTCAGCGTACTGCCACCCTCTACGAACTTGCCCGCTTTGATATCTTTGATCATCGCACGCAGGATCGCATCGGGGTTGACACCCTTGTGCTCGAAGAATTTGGTATCCTCCATCGCGATGAGCCCTTCGACAAGGTAGCTTGGGATCTCATCGTAACGCGCATAGAGACGGTGCTGTTTTTTGAAGACGTAGGCAAGCTTCTCGCCGTTTCGGTCGTAGACCACCGAAGAGATTTCAGGTTTGTAGTGGATCAGCTTCTCCGCATCGAGAGAGATCTCCTCATAGGCGTAGATGAATGCCGCGATAAGCGCAGCGGCGAAGATCATCGCCAAGATAATGGAACCCTTGATTAGACTGAACACACATCCACCTGTTTTTAGTGCTATTGTACCAAGTTAAGTCTAATGAGTCTTAACAGGTGACGAAGTTTCTCGGTCGATACTTCGGTATTGAGGATCACCCGTAAAATGGGCTTTTGCACCGTAGGCTGGCGAATAGCCCCCACAAGGTAGTTCTGCTCCATCAGCCCCTTTTGCATAAAGAGCGCGAAGTCGTTGTCGGGCACTTCAATGGGCAGAATGAGACTCTCCGTTTTGATACCCATTTCCGATTCGGCCACTTCCTGACGCGCTTTTATCTTTTCGCGAAGCTTCTTGGCATTCTTGCGTATGTACTTCATATTCACATAGGCAAGTGCCGTATCGAATACCGAAGGAGCGGTGGTGTAGATAACCGGTTTGGCACGGTTCTCAAGGAAGCTGATAACATTTTTCGAAGCCAGAATGTAGGCGCCGTAGCTGCCGTAGGCTTTGCCAAGTGTACCCATCTTGATATGCCGCTCGTTGGGTGTAATGGCGTAGTGTTCGAAAATGCCAAGCAGCTTTTTGCCAAGCACCCCCGCACTGTGCGCTTCATCGACAATAAGGAGTGCCCCGCTCTCTTCAGCCACATCGAAGATCTCTCTGGCACAGAGGTCACCCCCCATCGAGTAGACACCCTCCACCGCAACAATCTGCCGGTTAGCGGGGTTCTCCTGAAGCTTGCGCTTCAGATCCTCCGCATCGTTGTGGCGAAAGGTCGTTACACGGTCACCCAGCAGCTGTGCTGCCATCACCCCACTTGCGTGGTACTCCTCATCCATAAAGAGCCTGTCACCCTTGCGCACCAGTGATTCGATAAGTGCCAGGTTGGCCAGAAAACCGCTGCCAACCACCAGCCCCTCTTCAAAGCCGTTTAGTTCGGCCATCTCCATCTCGAAGATCTTGTGAATGGGGTGGTAGCCGTTTACCAGCATACTCGCCTTGGAGCTGACGGTACTGTACTCCTCAACCAGCCTGCACGCCTTTTTGAACTGCTTCTTTTTGGTCGAGAGCCCAAGGTAGTCGTTGGAGGCGAAGTCATCGAGCATATCGGAGTAGAGGTGGCGCTGCCTGAAACGTCCAGCTTTTTTGAGGGCTTCAAGTTCTTTAGAGTACATCCGTTCTCCTTATCCACGGCAGCAGTGCTTCCACCTGCAGGCCCATCGCCGTACTCTCATGCCCTCTAACTTCTCGAATGTATTTTTTGCAAAACCCTTCAACCATACAGCCGCCGGCCTTCCCCTGCCATTCACCGCTTGCAAGGTAGGCTTCCAGATCCGCCTCTTCAAAGGGGGCAAAGCGGTAGTGTGTCGCCGAAGTGTCGATAAAGAGCAGGTTTTGGGTTTTGTAGTGCAGCGAAGAGATAATGCTGATCTGTGCACCGCTTTGCAGCTTCAGAATACGTCTGGCATCGTCGATATCTTTTGGCTTTCGCAAAATCTCGCCGCTTTGGGTAGCGATGACGCTGTCGGCAGTCAGAAGCGGCGTTTCAAGCCCGTAGCGCTGCTGGGCCGCTGCAAGTTTTCCCTTGCTTGCCAGATAGACGAAATCCTTGGCTACACGCGTCGTAATGGCATCTTCGTCAAAGTCGACCGGCTTCTGCTCGAATGTAATACCGAACTTTTTTAGAAGCAGTGCGCGGCTTTGGGACTGGGAGCAGAGGTAGAGCATCAAAAGCCCCGCAGCGTAACGCCAAGCCAGAGTGCCAGCACACCAAGGGCGATGTTGATCGGCAGCAGGTATTTTGGTACGATCGCCACAGCCGCTTTTGCAGCAGGCAGGTCGCCGGCATCAAAAAGCTTCTGCGCTTTTCTGCGCTTGAGATACATCCAGGTGAAGTTGGCTGCCATCACCATCCAGACCACCTCTTTGATGTGCACGACCTGGTAGATACTGTAGGCTGTCTGGCTGATGATGTTGCCGCTCTCATCGACCGCTGCCGCACGGAAACCAAGCCCTACCGCCATCAAAACCGCCGTAACGATGATAGCGATGATGAACGGGATGACCAGATGAAAGAGGTTCTTGGTGATCTGCAGTGTCTTGCCCAGTCTTATCTTGGGATCTTCGATACTCTGCATCACCGGATGTACCGCAAAGCGGATCGCGATCATGCCGCCCACCCAGACAAAGGCTGAAAGCACATGGGTAAAGACGATCTCGTGCGCATAGGTACCAAAGAGCTCCACCATCGCCTGCTTCATCAGTTGCCCCCCTCGAGCATTTCGGCAAGATAGGTTTTCGCCTCTTCAATCGCAGTGGCTATCTTGCCGGCATCCTTTCCACCAGCCTGGGCAAAATCGGGACGCCCGCCACCGCCACCACCAACGATCGGCGCAATGGTTTTGATCCAGTCACCCGCTTTGACAGGGGTGTTCTTCGAACCCGCTGCCAAAAGGACCTTATCACCCTTCTTCTGGAAGAGCATAATGGCGATGTTGTCGTATCTGTTTTTCGCTTCGTCGATCATCTCTTTGATATCACCAGCATCAACCTCTTCGACAATGACATTGACACCGTTGACATCGATAGGCATCAACTCTTTTTTGGTGGCATTAAGTGCGGCTTTGAGTTCGCCTTTGAGGGTTTTGACCTCCTCTTTGAGCTTGGCAATACCCGCAAGAGGATTCTGGTTCTTGACCTCCTCTTTGATCTGTTCAATCTCTTCTCGAAGTCCTTTGACCTTCTCGACCGCCGCACGGCCGCAGATCGCTTCGATACGTCTGACCCCCGCACTCACACCACTCTCCTTGGTGATCATAAAGAGCCCGATCTGTGCTGTGTTCTGAACGTGCGTACCACCGCACAATTCTATGGAAGCATCACCCATGCTGACCACACGTACCTTCTCGCCGTACTTTTCACCAAAGAGCGCCATCGCACCGGAGTGCTTCGCCTCTTCAACGCTCATGATCTCCGTTTTACGCGGAATCGCACGCTGCACCTTGTCGTTGACCCAGTCTTCTACCTTCTGCAGCTCCTCTTTGGTGAGCGCTTTTGGGTGGGAGAAGTCAAAGCGCAGACGCTTGTCGTCATTGAGTGATCCCGCCTGTGAGATGTGGTCGCCCAAAATCGCACGCAGTGCTGCATGCAGCAGGTGGGTTGCCGAGTGGTGCTTCTCGATCTCCGCACGGCTCTGATCTACAATCGCCTCAACCTCATCACCCACAGCAAGCTTCCCTTCCACTTCAGAGAGATTCATATCAAGGAATTTCTTAGTATCCAATACCTTAATTCCTAATTCCTCATTCCTAATTCCTAATTCACCTTTGTCGCCGACCTGCCCGCCAGACTCCGCATAGAACGGCGTCTTCTCCAGCATCACCCAACCCCTGCCGTCAAGCGTGTCAGCCTCTTTGAAGTTCTCATCAAGCAGCGCCAGTACTTTTGTCTGTACTTTTGTGGTTTCATAACCGACAAATTCGTTCTCTCCAAAGCGCTCCTTGAGCTGCTTAAAGTCTCCGGTGGCTGCCGCATCACCGCTGCCCTTCCAGTTGGCTTTGGACTGCGCCTTTTGTGCCTCCATCTTGGCGTTGAAGCCTTCGATATCGAGTCTTATGCCTTTTTCTCTCAGCATATCTTCGGTCAGATCGAGCGGGAACCCGTAGGTGTCGTAGAGCTTGAACGCCACTTCTCCGCTGAATACATCTGTGGTGTTCGCCAGTTCCTGATTGAAGAGCTTGATCCCCGCCTCGATCGTATCGAAGAAGCGCTCCTCTTCCAGTTTCATGGAGGTCTTTATCGCTTCAGACTTCGTCTGCAGATAAGTGTAGTGCCCGCCCATCACCGCTACAAGGTCATCGACCAGTTTATGCATGAACGGCTCTCTGAGCCCCAGCAGGTAGCCGTGACGGATGGCACGCCGCATGATACGGCGCAGGACGTAGCCTCGCCCCTCTTTATCGAAGTTCACACCCTGTGCCAGCAGGAAGCTGACCGCACGCAGGTGGTCTGCAATAACGCGGTAGCTTGCAGAGTTTGGTTCATCGTAGTCGTACGGCGTACCCACCAGTTTTCCAATGGCCTCAAGCAGCGGCATAAAGAGCGAAGAGTGGAAGTTGTTGAACTTCCCCTCTTTGATCGCAACCACACGCTCCAGCCCCATACCCGTATCGATGCTCGGCTTTGGCAGCGGATGGAGCTCGCCTTTCTCATCGCGCTCGTACTGCATAAATACAAGGTTCCAGATCTCGAGGAACCTGTCACCCTCGCCGCCCATCACATCCTCTGGAGAGTTGAAGTGCTCCTCCCCCTGATCGTAGAAGATCTCCGAACACGGCCCGCACGGCCCGGTATCGCCCATCTGCCAGAAGTTGTCCTTGTCTCCAAAGCGCATGATGCGATCTTCGGCAATGTGTTCTTTCCAGAGCTCATAGGCTTCATCATCATTCTCGTGCACCGTTACCCAGATCTTCTCTACCGGAAGCGCAAGATACTCTTTGCCTGTGACAAACTCCCAGGCATAGGCGATCGCCTCTTTTTTAAAGTAATCACCGAAGCTGAAGTTACCCAGCATCTCGAAGAAGGTGTGGTGGCGTGCGGTATAGCCGACATTGTCCAGGTCGTTGTGCTTTCCGCCTGCACGGATACAGGTTTGTGAACTGGTCGCTCTTGGTGGGTTTGGGATAGGTGCATCCCCGGTAAAGATGTTCTTGAACTGCACCATACCTGCATTGGTAAAAAGCAGCGTGGGGTCGTCAGGGACCAGCGGCGAACTCTCCACCACTTTGTGCCCTTTACTCTTGAAGTAGTCCAAAAAAGATTTTCTGATATCCATCATTGCATATATCCTGCGTTAAAAATTGGGATATTTTAGCCAATTTGTGGTTATTTGGAGGTGAAGGAGATAATTTATTGAAGTCAAGAACGGGTTTTTGTATCTTTTTTGGTACGGGCTCCCACGCTAAGCACGGGGACTCGTAAACTTATGAATTTGCTAATGTATATCAAACAATGTACACCCATCATAGAGGCTTCCTTCCTCAATAAAACCGTTTACACCAAACAATGGATCATATCTTGTATAATCAGACGCGACAAGCGAGCCTCCCACAAAGCACTCAAAGTATATTCCGTTGATGCCCGCATCCGTGTTTGGATCATTATCATACTCAAGAAACAAATCTTCAGTAATCCCGTTTGTCAACAAATCAAAATTACAGTTATCTCCGGCAATGTCAAATGTAAAAGCTCCTTCAAAATTCGTCACGCCGCTGAAACCACTGTCACAGTGGTAAATTATGCCACTGACACCATTACCAAATCCATCCGTGATAAAAAAAGTCTCCGGTATGGGCCCCTCATCCACTACAACCGTGTCACCGCCTCCACCGCCACAACCTGTCATCATCACTGCCGCCATACCGGAAAGCAGTAACATCATCCATCTTCTTTTCATATCCATTCCTTTCAAAAACAGGGTTTTTGAAAGGAACTATAGAGAAAAATTGTTGGTAAATTGTGAAGCGGCTAGAGGTAGTTTTGTAAAAGCTCTGCTATCTGACGGCTGCCGTTACGTTCGATGCTCTCCATGAGCCATTTGCTCTTTTTCGAGAGGTCTTCATCGAGCAGGGAGAGCACCTTCTGCTTGTCTATTTCCTTCTCGCGCATCACCCATGCCAGCTCCTTTTCAACGAGGAACTTGGCATTGTGGTACTGGTGGTCGCTTGCTGCGTAGGGGTAGGGGATGAAGAGTGTCGGCAGTGCCGTCGCCGCAAGCTCCCAAAGTGTCGAGGCACCCGCTCTTGCAATGGCGAAGTCCGCCTCCTTCATATAGTCTGCAAGCTTTGTCGTAAAGCCGAACACTTCCGCCTCGATACCAAGCCCACGGTACGCCTCTTCCACCGCTTCGATGTTGTTGGCACCGGCCTGGTGGATGATGCGAATACCGCGCGCTTTGAGTTCGGGTGCGAGGGAGAGCGCCAGTTCGTTAATCGCACGCGCCCCCTGGGAGCCGCCAAGGAAGATGACGGTTTCTACCTTTTCGCGGATGCGGGCATTGTCGAAAAAGACCTCCTTTACCGGGTAAGCTTTGATAGGGCTCTCTTCAAGATAGGAGCTGATGAAGACATCGGCGTAGGGTTTGAGCAATCTGTTGAGCGAACCAAGTGCTGCATTCTGTTCGTGGATCACCAGCGGTACGCCGCTTGTCTTGGCAGCAAAAGCCGTGGCTGCCGAAGAGAAGCCGCCGACAGAGAAGACCACTTTCGCATCGTGCTGCTTGAGCAGTTTTCGCGCATGCAGATAGGCTTTGAACATCATCCAGAGCGACTGTACTTTGCCAAACCCCTTCTGGTTGACCACCCCTTTGGTCTCCAGGAAGTACTTCGCATCAAAATCGCCGTCATCCTCGAACCACTGCCTGTCCTGCCCCTTTTGGGAACCGATGTAGACCAACCCGCTGCCTGCTCCCTGCTCCCTGCTACCTGTTACCTCACCATTGCTCCCTACTCCCTCTTCACTGCTTCCTATCGGTTGCTCACTACTCGTTCCTCGTTGTTCATTTACCAAAGCTTCTTTCACCGCGCGGATGATCGCCAGATGGCCACCCGTGCCTCCCCCTGTCATCACAATACTCATTTTTTATTCTCCCTTTTTCTGGTTCATACTACAACATTCTTCCATGAATATCTCTTGGCACCTTTTTTGAGATCATCAGCACCATCCCGATCGCGATCGACATCGCCATAATGTGCGACCCCCCATAGCTCAGGAACGGTACGGCGATCCCCTTGATCGGTGTGATACCGGCGATCCCGAAAGCGTTGAGCAAAAAGGCGTACGCGATCAGCAGTCCTACACCAATGCTGAAGAGGTAGTACATCGGATCTTTGACCTTGGAGGCGATTTTGAAGATACGGAAGATGATAAAGAGCAGTGTCAGCACTACAAAGAGAATGCCGACAAACCCAAGCTCTTCAGCGATTCCGGCAAGAATGAAGTCAGTATGGACTTCGGAGAGATACCCCAGCTTGAACTGCCCGTTGCCAAGCCCCTGTCCGAAGAGTCCTCCGTTATGGATGGCATTGAGAGAGTTGGATATCTGCCAGGGCTCCTTCACGGTCGCCTCCACCCGCAAATCCTGGATCGGCTCGAAAGGGAACAATGCAAGAATACTGTCCTGAACACTGACCCACCAGCTCTTGATACGCGCCATTCTGTGGGGTGCAAGAAAGATCAGTGCGATGATAGCCGCAAAGGCGGAGGAGAGAAGCATCAGAAAAAACTTGTAGGAGCTGCCCACAAACAGAAAGAGTGTCAGCAGTGCCGCACCGAGCACTACCACCTGCCCCAGGTCTTTCTGGAATATGGCAACCAACACCACTACCGCCATAAAGATAAAGAGATAGGGAGCGAAAAGGCGTATCTCCTCACCGAACGGGATACGTCCCTTGTCCCCCAGTTTTCGCTTGAAACTCCAGGCAAGAAAAGCGATGAAACCCACCTTGAAAAATTCCACAGGGGCGATGGATACCGGTCCAAGGTGGATCCACCGTTTCGCCCCGCCGACCGCGGTAACAAGCGAAGATGGCAAAAAGGGCATAACTAGCATCAGTAGAAAAAAGAGGATAAAAAGCCCGATACCGATACGCGCGATCCACGTGTCAGGATCGAGACGGCTAAGCAGTGTTATCATCGCAAGCCCTGCAAAAACGGCGATGCTCTGGCGGATGAAAAAATGAAATTCGTTATATCCGAAGTGCTGTACGGTATAGGCCGACAACGAATAGTCCATCACCAGCGAGAGTGTCAGCAGTATTACAACAGCGGCAAGGAGCGGTTTGTCTATCATCGAGGCATCACTTTACAGGATTGAATGCCGTATTTTATCAGATATAACAGATATCTTTGATAAAATTCTACACAAACCGGGGGAACGATGAACAAAGAGATAAAAAACCAGGCGATGCAGCAGCGTACCAGCAAGATCACCCTCCTTTTCTTTCTGCTGGGCCTTGGTATGCTCATCTTTCTGCTCTCCGTCTTCAACACTGCCACATCAGATCGCCATATCCCCAGTCAGCACGCCACAATCCATGACCGCTCTTTCAGGGGTGCGATCCTCTCCGCAGACCGCTACACCCTTGCCTCCTCGTTCAAAACCTACCAGGCGGTTGTGCGTGCCGAGAGTATCGATCCTGACAAGAAAGCGCTTTTTGTCAAGCTCTTCAGTATCTACAGCGGCATTTCTGAAGAGGAGATCAAAAAACGCTTCTACGACAAAAAAGGGCGTCTAAAGAAAGGGAACGTCACACTCTCCAAACGCCTCAACGCCAAACAGGCGATGCAGCTCAAATCACTTGCCTACAAACTGCGGCAGTTGAAAGTATTCCGTTCGGTCAAGACACGTTCGGGCATCGAGGTGCTTTACGGACTTGATATCACCGAAATTGGTGAAAGCCGCCGTTTCCCACTGCACGATGTGCTCAGCCCCATTGTAGGCTACGTAGGCAAGAAGTATGACGGCCGCTATACCCGCCCTGAAGGCAAAAAGGGGCTCGAGCGCAAATACGAAAAACATATCACCTCCAAAAAGGATGGTTACTTCCGCGGAAAACGTGATGTCGGAGGCAACATCATCCACGACAAGAACACTATCGAGAAGCAGCGTGTGGATGGGATGGACCTCTATCTCAACATCCCGCTGGCACTGCAGCGGCGTATCGAAAAGATGATAGACAGCATGAAAGCGCGTATCGATGCCGATGAGATACTCATAGGTATCATGGAGAGTGACACGGGCAATGTCCTCGCCCTGGCTACCACGGAACGCTACGACCCTTCACACATAACCCAAAAGGACATTGCCGCACTCAGTCCGAAGTTTGCAGAATACCCTTACGAAGCGGGGTCGGTCATCAAACCGCTCACCCTTGCCCTTGCACTCGACAAAGGGATTGTCACACCCCATACGGTATTCAACACCTATAATGGAAAGTTCAAGATCGGCAAGCGGCGTACCATCAGCGATGATGAAAAGTTCGCCTCGCTCGATGCGACGGACATCATTGTCCACTCCTCCAACGTCGGTATCTCACAGATCTCATGGAGACTGACAGGAAAAGAGTTCCGTGACGGCCTGCTGGCGTTCGGTCTCTCACAGCCTTCAGGCATTGACCTCTCCCGTGACCTTCCCGGGCGCATCAAGTCACTCCACCTGCTCAACAACCAGATGCACCGCGCCAACAGCTCCTACGGGTACGGTATGGTGGTCACCTTCGCACAACTCTTCAAAGCCTACTCCGCATTCAACAACGACGGTGTGGCGGTCACACCACGCATTGCCGACTATCTCGAGGATGCCAAGGGAGACCACTACGTACTGCCACCCACCCGCGGAGACCTGCACCCTATTGGCAAAAAGGCGGCAAGGCAGATACACGAAATTCTAAAAGAGGTCGTCAAGCGCGGTACAGGAGTCAAAGCGCAGTATCCGGGACTGGAGATCGGCGGCAAGACAGGAACGGCGCACATCGCCAAACACGGCCGCTATGTCAGGGAGTACCACAGCAGCTTCTACGGCTTTGCCAACGACAAGAAGGGGCACAAATACACCATTGGTGTACTGGTGATCCGTGCCAAGAAGTACCACAAATACTTCGCTTCGCAGTCTGCCGTACCTACCTTCAAGAATGCCGTGCGTATTCTTGTGGACCAGGGCTACCTCAAGCCAGACCCAAGTGCCGAAGAGAAGGTAGCGTGCGACACGCCACTTTATGGTGAAAGACGCAGTGAAGCGGAAGTATCGGCACCCATCCTGCCGCCGCCACCCAAACCCAAAGAGCCGCAGCAGCCCATTATCGAAAAACCACAAAAGGTTGTTCCGGTGCCAAAGCGCAAGCCCAAAGTACTTCCAAAAGTACGCAAGCGCCAGATAGAAGAGGCCCAAGACCTCTTTTAGATCCAGATATTATCCAGAAGTCTTGGTTTACCGACTCTTGCGGCGACAAGAATGATCGTGTTGCCGATCTCCACGCTCTCTATGGCCCTGAAGGCGCGGTCGACAATGGCCACATACTCCACCTCATCCGCCTCTTGAAGCACATTCATCATCTCCGCTTCTATCTTCTTGGCATCAAGCTCACCTCTCATCACCATCTTTGTAGCCCGTTTCAGCGAACGTGAAATACAGAGTGCACGCTCTTTCTCTTCAGCACTCAGGTAGGCGTTACGCGAACTGAGCGCCAACCCCTTCTCGTCACGCACGATCTCGCAGGGGACAATCTCGACATCCATAAAATAGTTTCGCACCATCTGCATTACCAGTGCCAACTGCTGTGCATCCTTCTTGCCGAAATAGGCACGGGTCGTCTGTGTCAGGTTGAGCAGCTTCATGACGATCTGCAGCATCCCGTCAAAGTGCCCCGGACGCTTCTGGCCCTCCAGAATGTATCCGCGAACGGCAGGCGCACCGATGCAGAGTTCATCTTTTTCGTACATCTGGTCAATCGTCGGCATAAAGAGCACATCGACACCTGCACGTTCACATATCTCTTTGTCTGCCGCTTCGCGTCTTGGATAGGCATCGAGATCCTCCCCCTCAAGAAACTGTGTCGGGTTGACAAAGACAGAGACAATAACGCAGTCGTTCTCCGCCTTCGCTCTTTGGATCAGCGAAAGATGCCCCTGGTGCAGCGCCCCCATCGTCGGCACGAATCCCACACTTCCCTGCAGTAACGCTCTTGCCTCTTTTAGCTCTTCTATCGTACGTGCGATAACCATACCTAACCCTCTATTTTGCTTTTGTTTGGTAAAATCATAGCAAAATTAGATGAGGAATTAGGAATTAGGAATTAGGAATGTGTGGTTGCAATGCGTTGCATTGCTTTTATTTATGTTACAAACATACACTCCTCACTCCTCGCTCCTCACTCCTCACTTGAAAAAGGAACTTTTTCACGTGGATACCTACGAATACAGCGAACTGCTCAAATCACTGACCACCAAGATGGAGAACATCACCAACATCGTCAAACCGGACGAACTGCAAAAGCGTCTGGAAGAGATAGAGCAGATGCAGCAAGACCCCAACTTCTGGAACGACGCCAAAAATGCGGGGAAGATCTCCCAGGAGAAGACCAGAACAGAGCGTATTCTGGAAACCTATAACAACGCCAACGACGCGCTTGCTGATGCCAAGGAGTACTTCGAACTTGCCAAAGCCGAAAAGGATGAGGAGACGCTCGAAATGCTCTTTGAGGATGCAGAGAACCTCGAAGAGCACATCAAAGCGCTCGAGGTGCAGATGATGCTAAGCGGTGAGCACGACAGCAAGAACGCCATCGTCTCCATCCACCCCGGTGCGGGCGGGACAGAGAGTCAGGACTGGGCGAGCATGCTCTACCGAATGTACCTGCGCTGGGCGGAGCGCCACGGCTTCAAAACCGAAGTGCTCGACTACCAGCCCGGTGAAGAGGCAGGCATTAAGGATGTCTCTTTCATCATCAAGGGAGAGAACGCCTACGGCTACCTCAAGGTCGAAAACGGCATCCACCGCCTGGTGCGCATCAGCCCGTTCGATTCCAACGCCAAGCGCCACACCTCCTT
>JALWLU010000061.1:0-1665 GCA_026996325.1 Sulfurovum sp. | reverse complement strand
CCCGGAGATCGACGATGATATCGACATCGAGATAGAGGAGAAGGACATCCGCGTCGACACCTACCGCTCCAGCGGTGCTGGCGGACAGCACGTCAACACCACCGACTCGGCCATCCGTATCACCCACATCCCCACCGGCATCGTCGTACAGTGCCAGAACGACCGAAGCCAGCACAAGAACAAGGCTTCGGCGATGAAGATGCTCAAATCCCGTCTGTACGAATATGAAATGGAGAAGAAGCAGGCCGAGATAGACGGCGTAGAGAAGAGTGAGATAGGTTGGGGCCACCAGATACGCTCCTACGTCCTCCAGCCCTACCAGCAGGTCAAAGACACCAGAAGCGGCCAAGCATTCACCAATGTCGATGCCATCCTCGACGGCGACATCGACAAGCTTTTGGAGGGTGTGCTTATCGCGCAGGCCAAATAACTTTTAGCAAGGTGCGTGCTTATGCACCTTACAGCTCTTCCTCCTCTTTTTCATCAAGCTTCAGCCACTTCGAAAGTGTCTTGGTCACGACAATGGCAGCAAGAAATGCCAAAATGACCATAACTACGGTGTAGAGTATCTGCATCAGATCGATCTTCATGCTTCCTCCAGAAGGGTACGGTTTTCAAGACGGTAGACATCGTTACAGCGTGCGGCGATCTGCAGGTCGTGTGTCACCAGCAGCAATGCGGCATTGTGGCTCTGGATGTAGTCAAAAAGCACCTCCATTACCAGTGAAGCGGTTTCGTTGTCCAGATTGCCTGTAGGCTCGTCTGCAAAGATAATGCGAGGCTTCTTGCTGAGCACCCTTGCAATGGAGACACGCTGCTGCTGTCCGCCGGAGAGTTCGCCGATCTTCTGCTCCATCAGCTCCGCGATCTCCAGCTTCTCAAGCAGGTCCATATCGACCTGCTCCTCCGAAAGCAGTGTCGCCACCTCGATGTTCTCCATCGCCGTCATCCCTTTGAAGAGGTAGTGAAACTGAAAGACGATGCCGATATCGTAACGCCTTATCGCCTCTATCTCACTCTCGCTTTTGCCATAGACCTCTTCACCAAAGAGTGCCACACTCCCTTCGTTTGGCTTGATGAATGTCGAACAGATGTGCAGCAGCGTCGACTTCCCGGAACCGCTGCGTCCGACAATGGAGAGACTCTGTCTGGGATGCAGCGTCATATTGACATCGGAAAAGAGCAGCGTATCAAAACTGTGGGAGATCCCTTTGGCTTCAAGAAGAGGTTGGGACATTGGCGCACCTTTGTTTGAGTTGAGGGTATTTTAGCATAAATTGGAAGTGTTGTTATTGGTATATTGGTGTATTGGTGATTGGAAGGGAAAAATTAAAAGTTAAAAATTAAAAAAATAGAAAAGTTTCTGATTTGCAATAGATTTGAGGGTTATTGAGAGGGAGCATACGATCAAGTATGTGCACCCCACTTGCGCTTTAGCGCCGGGGGTATCGGCATTTAGTGCCAGAACCGAACAAACTCCCTCGCAGATGTAGTGAAGCAGAAGCTTCAAACCTTTTAGTTTGTCGTAGGCAAGAAAATTAGAGTTAAAGTAAAGAAACGGGTTGCTAAAAACCTAAGCAAAGCCCGGTACTATGGGAGTTAAAAAGGGATTATCTACAGATGGGTTGTAAAAAAGATGTCCAAATTGTAATTCTACACACATAA
>JALWLU010000060.1:2323-5176 GCA_026996325.1 Sulfurovum sp. | reverse complement strand
GGGCAGGTCTGCTCTCCGCCAAGGTAGGTGAAGGGGTTGCCGCACTCGTTGCAGCGTTTGATGTTGAATGTCGCCAGGGTACGCTGGGTGGGTTCGAAGAACTCTTTGGTCTCGAAACCCGGCTGCAGTTGGATGGAGCCCGGCTCACACACATCGTGGCAGAGGTGACACTTGAGACAGAGCATCGCATCGAAGTGGATGAGTGAGAACTTCTTGTTGGAACTGAGTGCCCCCGTAGGACAGATACGGTAGCAGATCTGGCAGTTGGTACAGCTCTCGTCTACGAACTTCTGCGAAACGAAAGAGACATCCTCCTCAGCCAGCACTTCGTAGTGGTCGGGCTTGGGCGTATGCTTGAGCATCGTAAAGAGGATCTTGCGCTTGTCGGGCAGATGTTTGTCGCGGATCTTTTGGGTCATCGCCTCATCGATCTCGAATGCGTAAAGCTCATCGGCTTCGACCGCTTCATCGAACGCTTTTTTCTGCTTGACCACCCCTTTGAGGGAGGCGGTGTTTCTAAGGAAGTTACGGCGATCGGAGATCTCCTCTTCACTCTCTTTGGAAGCTGTTTCCACTTCCGATTGGGCTGCTGAAGCTGCGTCGGTATTGACCTCGAGCCGCTTGTCAGAAAAGCTTGATAGGATAAAGTTTGCCTCATCGATACGTTCGGCGATAACATTAAAGAGGCGTGAGTCCTCTTCGTAATCGTTCAGGTCAAGTGTCACCGGCTCTTCGCACGCCAGTGCAAGCGAAATGAGGTGCTCTACACTGAGTACTGACAGGCAGGGAATGTTCAGCTTTCGTGAGATCAGGCGCACTTTACCCTCTAGGAAGGTAAAAAAGAACTCCGTCAGTGAAAAATCCGAGAGCGAAAAGGCTTCGGTGGGACAGGCACCCACACAGGCAGCCGCCTCTACGCCCGTACCCTTGGCAAAGGTCGGAAGCTGCTCATCGATGCGTATTTTGCCATCCGTGGCGGCAACACACTTGGTACACTCGGAGAATTTGCTTGTCGCCCTGACACAGAGCGCGACATCGAGATTGAGCCTCATCTACGCGTTAGCCTCTTCGTCAGCTTCCATGTCACTACAATGTTCCTGGCGTTTTTGCGTCACATACTCGAAGTCACTAAGCAAAAACTCCAGTGCCAGCTCGGTACCGTCGTGATAGAGCGGTGTACGCGACTCTCTTTTAGCATTGATCAAAAAGAGCGGTGCCCACTCGAGCAGGTGGTCTTTGAGGAAGCCGTGCTGTACACTGAGAAGTTCACAGACACCCTCCATATCATCGGCTTCGAGCGCCTTTTTCTGCGCATCGCAGAGCATATACATGAACTCCAGCTCCACGCCGATGTGGTCGGGGCTCACCACCCTTGCCTTCTCGAGCTCCACACGGAAGTCGAGTGCATTGTAGAGCTGCAGTACCGGATTGTCCCCGCCGCTTTCGATCATCTGGTCATCCCGCGTATAGAAGCTCTCGTAGGGTACCAGGTGCATGATGAAGAGGTTTACATAGTCGACATTGTAGTACTGGTCTACCAACTCCTTTCGGCTGAGCTCCTTGCGCTTTGACCAGTCTCTGTAGTTTGGGAAGAGCGAGAGGATCGCCTCGTCCGACTCGATCTGATTGAGGAAGGTCTCATCGACCTCCTGCATCATCAAGCGTGAGATCAGTGCATAGAGTGCAATACGGTTATCGATATCTTGTTTCAAGTCATTCATGTGTCATTCAGCCTTTTTGACGGTTATGGGGTGCGCACTTCTTCATAGAAGCAGTTGAGCGAACTATACCACTTTCAAAATAAATCAATGCTAATGTCATTGGGTTATTTGGAAAAGAGTATGAAAAGGCGGGGCAAGCCCGCCAAACCAAAGCCGGAGTTAGGCTTTGATATCTACTGTGTACGCTTTGAGAGTCAAAGGTACTGCCGGACGCTTCATGTGTACCGGACGTCTGAGTGTGTCGCCTTTGGCAAGCGGTCTTGTCAGCTTGTCTCTCCAAGCCTGGTAGACTTTGAAGTTGTTTTCGTAGTTGACATAGATGTCACCGATCTTGTCTGTCGGTGCCGCCTTCTCGATACGAACCTTCTGATGCCAAGCGTGGTTACCTGCGATTGGATCCGGGTGTGAAGCCGCAACGGCATTCTGCCAAGCACCACTGAGACCATCCCACCAGATGTTGTCGAGGTCTTTGTTGTACTCTTTGAACTGCCATGTATCTTTACGTGCGATCATACCCTTGTCAAGACCCTGCTTAGGCTTGAGCGTACCCACTTTGCCATCCATTGTCATGTCGTAGAGTGGTGCACCAAGACCCATAACACCAAGCTTGTGCTCAAATCCTGGGATCTCGACAGCATTTTTGAGCTTCCAACGACCGGCGTGGTGTGAACATGCAAGTACGCCAGGCATTGTACCCTCTGTCGGTACCGCCATCGCGATGAAGTAACCGGACTCGAGACCTGAAACGGTATCTTCGATGGTCACCTTGATCGCATCGCCGCGCTTGATGCCAAGACGCTTCGCATCCTGCATGTTGATCCATACAGGGTTGTGGTTCTGTGAGATCTCCATCAGGTGCTTGGAGTTCACTGAACGGGTGTGAATGTTGTACGGCAGTCTGAATACCGTGTTGAGCGCAAACTCATTCTTCGCCGGATCGATGAAGTCATGGTGTACCTGAGAGACCAGGTGCACATACTTCTTACGCTCTTCGGCATTTCTTGGGTAGAACGGTACCGCGTACTCAGGCCACTTCCACTCAGCGAACCACTTGGAGTAGAACTCGAGCTTACCGCTGAGTGAGTGGAAGCCCTGTCTTGCTTTACCTTCAACAACGACACCGATCTGCTTC
>JALWLU010000060.1:0-2313 GCA_026996325.1 Sulfurovum sp. | reverse complement strand
GCCGTCTACCTCTTTGAGTGGTCTCTCCTGAGGCTTGTAGATGTTGTCCTCTTCAAGCCATGTACCCATATCTCTCATCATCTCGTAGTTTGGATACTTCGAGTCAGGGTACTTCAGTTTCGCCGTCTTTCTGAGGTTAGGCAGCAGGTCGAATGCAGCCTGGTACCACTCAGGAATGGTAACCGCACGGGTTGGATCCTCTTTGGATGCCCAGAACTTTCTGACACCGAGGCTTCCGTCAGGGTCGACATGGTGAACCATGATGTTCGCCCAGAACTCTACCTCTTCCCAAATCTCGCCAAGACCTGCTGCCATGTGCGCTTCGAGTGTCGCACGTGCAGGATCTTTCGGCTTCCAGCCGTTCTTCTCAAGTGCAACACGCAGTGCGGCATTCTTGAAGCTCAGCCATCTTGCCGGCTTGGTAGGCTCGGAAGACTGGTCATGTCTCTCACCCGCCAGACCTACAGGCAGTACGTAGTCACAGTACCAGTTAGTCTCTGACCATGTTGGAGAGAGGTTGAAGCTCAGCTCGATCTTGTCTTCACGCTTGAGCGCTTCGATCCATCTGAATCCGTCCGGGTTGATCCATACAGGGTTGTACATACGCGGGATCCATACAGCAAGCTTCTCAGGGATCTTGTCAAGACCCTTCTTCTTCCACTTCGCTCTCCACTCGTCATCCATCAGCAGGTGTGGCATGATGTGAGACATTTCGTAGGTGCTGAGCGGATACTCAGGCGGCCATGCGATCTCGTTCCAGACATCGACTCTTGGAGGTCTCTGTCCTGCCTGCGTTGCAGCGTCACCCTTACCGTTGACGGAGATAACGTGCCAGTGGTGCATACTTACACCACCCACATCACCACGCATTGCACCTCTGAGTGCCAGCGGCAGGAATCCTGCACGTGTGATCATCCATCCACCTCTGTGAGCGATCGGTCCCGCTCTCCAGAGGAATGTCGCCACTCTGTCACCCGCGTCAATGAACATTTCGAAGAGTTCGTCAAGCTTGTCTTCGTACCCTTCGATCTTACACTCTTTTGCAACGAACTCTTTGGTGTACGGTGCATAGAGCTCTTTCATCAGTTCGATGTAGCTTTCGTAGCTCTCATCCTGAGGAAGTGTCTTAATGATACCTTCCTGAACCATGAAGGAGAGGTGCTCTTTGTCCTTCATCAGCTGATCCCAGTTGATCCAGTTCTTCACGAAGTCGTGGTTAACCAGGTCGTTGCCGTTGATATCCTTTTCATGCAGTACTCTGTTTGCAAGATAGAGATAGAGCGCTGTCTCCGTACCAGGCCAAACCGGCAGCCACAGATCCGCGATACCCGCCGAATTGGAGAGTCTTGGATCCATAACGACCATCTTCGCACCCTTTCTTCTCGCATCGGCAATGTAACCTGCAGACTGCTGGAAGTAGTGCCCCGCATCCGCTGCGTGGGAAGACTGAAGGAAGATCAGTTTCGCATTCGCCCAATCCGGTGAGTTTCTGTCATCGTTCGCCCACTGGATCGTACCTTCACGCGCACCTGCTGAACAAATGTTGGTGTGGGAGTCGTATCCGTCACATCCCATAGAGTGAGGGATTCTGTGACCGAAGCCATTCTCGTTCGGACGACCGACATGGTACATGATGAGCTTTCTTGACATCTCGTCACCCTTCTTGAGGGTGTCGTGCATCTTCTTACCGATGGTCGCCATCGCCTCATCCCAGGTGGTTCTTACCCACTTACCTTCACCCCTCTTGGAGCCTGGTGCTCTCTTGAGTGGGAAAGGGATTCTGTCCGGATCGTACATCTGTGACTGGGTCGCATACCCTTTCGCACAGTTACGCCCGCGTGAACCTGCATGCAGTGGGTTACCCATGTACTTCTTGACAACGAGGTCTCTTGGGTTCTTTGTCTTCTTGTAGGTACCCACTTCTACCCATGCAGTCAGACCACACTGTGCCTCACAGTTTGAACAGACAGTAGGAACGAGCATGAACTCGTTTACTTTGATACCCTCAGGGTTCTTGTCGCTCTCGACACCGTTTCTTCCGCTACCCCCGCGTTTCCAATCGTTACCGTCAAGCTCTTTGAAGCTGTCCCAGTCTTTGAACTCAGGATAGAACGAAAGTGTTTTCGGTGTCGGCGTGAACTGCTCGTCTTCTGCCACAGCCGGTGTTTCGACGATCGTTTTGAAGACGCCGGTTACCAGAGAGGCACCAGCTACAGTGTAGGCGGTACCTTTCAGGAAGCTTCTTCTGCTCTCTACGAAAGTAGGTTGTTCATTATTCATTTTAGTCATTCATATCCTCCTTAACTCAACGGT
>JALWLU010000059.1 GCA_026996325.1 Sulfurovum sp. | reverse complement strand
ACGGAAGTCCGAGGACTCACTCTACTCCGAAGAGCACTCTACTTTCGAAGCGGACGATGTTTACAACCAGAAAGATGCAGAAGGGTTTATCCGCCTCAATGCGCTGCGTTTCATCATCGAGGGCAAGAAGCAGCCTGAGCGTATCAAGACACTGGTAGGCGATTACGAAGAGACCGAAGTGTGCCGCATAGAGACAAAGTCGATGACGATCTGTGAGCGCATCAAGCGTTTCTTCGGATTTGGCAATACCAGCACGCCCAAGAAGTAGGCAGCCCGCCAAAGGAGGCGATGACTTCGCCCCTCCCTTCCAATGCGTCACTTCAAAAGGTGACGCATCTCCTCCAACACCCTTGACGGGGTGAACTTCAGAAAATCCTCTCTGTAAATGATACTTGGAATGAACTCCAGAAAGATGTATGCTACCCAGAACATCGGGTAGAAGACGTAGTACTCGTACCTGAAAGACTTGTAGCTGTATCGCGACTCGAACCACTCCACGGCACTTTTGAGACGGTGGTAAAAAAGCAGTACCTGCATTGCGAAGATGGAACCCCAGGTAATGTAGGTAAGCACGACAACCAGCACGGCACCCTCGACACCGTAAATGCCCATCACCGCTGCAAGGAAGATGGCCCCGTAGATGGCAAAGGAGCCAAAGCCGATGGTGGCGAAGATCACCAGCGCGGAGAAGACAAAGAGGAGTGCGCCGCTGAGGTAGAAGAGTTCGAGAAAACTCTTCTGCTCTTCGAAGGTGGGACTGAAGTAGGCTCCGGCAAGAATGATGCCGAAGATGGCAATGATTGTGAGCAGTAGATAGCCATACTCTTTCATTCTCTTCCTTTATGCGATCTCATAGAGTTTCAGAAGACTTTCGACCTTTGGCTTGCGCTCGAGCCACTCCCGGTAGAGTTCGCTCATCTTTTTTGCGCCGCCGTTACTAAGGATATGTGCTTTGTACTCTTTGGCTCTTGTTCTGTCAAAGCCCTCTGCTTCGTCCAGACAGGCGAAGAAGGCATCGGCGCTGAGCACTTCGGCCCACTTGTAGCTGTAGTAGCCAGCAGCATACCCGCCGGCAAAGATGTGTGCAAAGCCGTGCTGGAAACGGTCGTAGCTTGGCGGTTTGAGCAGGGAAGTCTTTTCGCGTATCGTATCAAGAAGTGTCTGCACCGCTTCACCCTGGTAGAGTTTCTGGTGCAGTATAAAATCAAAGAGTGAGAACTCCACCTGGTGCAGAATGCCAAGGGCGGCCTGGAAGTTCTTTGTCTCTTTGATCTTTCGCATCAGTGTTTCGGGAATCGCTTCACCGTTTTCGTAGTGAAACCCGAAACGCTTCAAAATGGCCGCTTCGTAGGCGAAGTTTTCCAAAAACTGGGAAGGAAATTCCACCACATCCCACGCCACACCGTTGATACCGCTTACGGAGCGCTCTTCACACTTACCGAAGAGGTGGTGGATGGCGTGACCCATTTCGTGAAAGAGGGTGACGACATCGTCGTGCCGCAGCAGCGAGGGAGTGGTCTCGGTTGCAGGTGCGAAGTTGCAGACGACAAAAGCTGATGCAAGGTGGGTGCTGCCTTCCTGGTCGACAAAGTGGGTCTCCCAGTCGTGCATCCACGCTCCGCCGCGCTTCTCTTTACGCGCTTCTAGGTCGAAATAGATGCGCCCTGCAAGTGTCTCGTCCTCATAGATGTCAAAGGTTTTGACACAGTTGTGCCATACGGGTACATCGACCGCTTCAAAGCGTACACCGAAGAGTTCGGAGACGATATCGAGCATCCCGACAAGTACCTTTTCCTGTTCGAAGTAGGGTTTGGTCATCGTATCGTCAAAGTCGAACTTCTTCTTTTTGAGTTTTTCCGAGTAGTAGGCAAGGTCGTAGCGTGCGAAATCTTCGATGCCGTCAACGCTTTTTGCAAAGGCGATGAGTTCATTAAGCTCCTCCTTTGCCTGCGGCAGTGCCGCGTCGGCAAGTGTGTTGAGGAAGCTGAGTACCTCCTCTTCACTCGAAGCATCTCTGGTCTCAAGCGCATACTGGGCATAGTTGTCGAAACCAAGGATGTGCGCCTTCTCCTGTTTGAGTGCAAGGATGCGGTCTATGACTTCGGCATTTTCCGGTGCGCGGGTGCTGTAGGCTTTGGAAAGCGCTTTTCTGTAGTTGCGGTTGGGGCCGTAGGTCATATAGGCAAGGTAGCTTGGGATCTGCAGGGTAAATTTGTAGACGGTTTTGCCGTCAATTTGTGTTTTTGCCGCTTCGATGTCGTGCGGGGGCATCCCCCCCACATCCTTTACCTCTTCTATGATGAGTTCGTAGGCGTTGGTAGCGTTGAGCAGGTTTTGTGAAAAGGCGTTGGAGAGTTCGGAGAGTTCGAGGCTGATCGCTTCAAGACGCTTTTTCTTTTCTTCGGGAAGGTCGATACCGGAGAGCTTGAAATCGCGCACATCGTTGGCGATGACTTTCTGCTGCTGGGAGGTCTTCCCTGTGAGCTTCTTAATCTTTTCAAAAAGCGGGACATTCTGCGCCATTTCGGAGCCAAACTTACTCAGTAGCGGCAGAGAGGCTTCATAGGCCTGCTGGGTCGCTTCGGAGTTCATCACCGAGTTGAGGTGCGAAAGTGGTGTGAAGAAAGACTCGAGTTCCTCATCCATATCCTGCAGCGGTTTGAGTACGCTCTGGTAGTCGTTAGCATCACTCTTTACAATAGCATCTATTGCTTCGCGCTGCGTGTCGAGAAGCGCTTCAAGGCGCTTGGGAAAGGTTGCAAGGTCGTCTATCTGAAAGGGTTGAAACATCGCTGTGTATCCATTCTGTTTAATTTTGGGCAATTGTAGCACATTGGCTGTTAAGAGTGTTAACAAAGTTTCGATAAAATAGTGTCAATTTACTATGCAAGGATAGGATATATGAAAGTCTTACTCATCAAAGATGTCAAAACACTCGGCAAAGCCGGAGAGATCAAAGAGGTCAAAGACGGTTACGGGCAGAACTTCCTGATTAACAAAGGGCTTGCCAAACTGGCCACACCCGATGTGGTAGCGCAGTGGCAGGAGGAGCAGGCCCGCAAAGAGGCTGAGCTCAAAGCGGAGCTGGAGCGCCTTGAAAAAGAGAAAGAAGCGCTTGAGGCAGCAACGGTGCACATTGAGAAGCAGGCAGCGCCTGTCGGTATTAAAGGTTCGGTGGGCAATGCAGATATCGCTGCAGCTATCAAAGAGCAGCTTGATATCGAAGTGGACAAGAAGCAGATCAACCTCAAAAAGGCGATCAAATCCACGGGTATCCACACTGTCGACATCAAGCTTGGACACGGCATTCACGCCGATGCGAAAGTAGAAGTGGTCGGTGTCTGATGTTCGAAGCGACTACGATACTCGGATACAAGGCTGACGGCAAAGCGGTCATCGGCGGAGACGGGCAGGTAACCTTCGGGGATACGGTGCTTAAAAGCAACGCGACAAAGATCCGTACACTCTATAACGGTGAGATTCTCGGCGGCTTTGCCGGTTCGACAGCGGATGCGTTCAACCTCTTTGATATGTTCGAGGGGTTTTTGAACGAGAAGAAAGGTGACCTCTTCAAGTCGGTGATCGCCTTTTCCAAAGCGTGGCGCAAGGACAAGCATCTGCGTCAGCTTGAAGCGATGATGATCGTACTTAACCGTGAGCATATCTTCATACTTTCTGGAACCGGTGATGTGGTCGAGCCCCAAGATGGCAAGATAGCAGCTATCGGCAGCGGCGGGAACTATGCTATCTCCGCTGCGCGTGCGCTGGACAAACACGCCGACCTTGAACCGCGGAAGCTGGTGGAGGAGTCTTTGCAGATTGCGGGTGAGTTGTGTATCTATACGAATACGAATATCAAGATTTTGGAACTGTAACTGTTTGATGGATGTTCATTTCTTTTTTCTTTGTAGCAGCACAAAGAAAAAGAGAAACGAACCAAAGAAAAAAGAAAAGCTGAAGGGCTGACGCGTTGTCAATAACCTTCCTCTGTAAAAACGTGGGAAGGACAGAATAAGTACCTTTGGAAAATAATGAGATTTTATAGGAGATAGTTTGGATAACTTGACACCAAAAGAGATTGTGATACATCTTGATAAGTATGTGATCGGGCAGGATGATGCCAAGCGGACAATTGCCGTGGCACTGAGGAATCGTTACAGACGGATGCAGCTTAGTGAAGAGATGCAGCAAGATGTTACACCCAAGAACATTCTGATGATTGGAAGTACCGGTGTGGGTAAGACGGAGATTGCCAGACGTCTGGCAAAGATGATGAACCTGCCTTTCATTAAAGTTGAAGCCAGCAAATATACCGAAGTAGGGTTTGTCGGACGTGATGTAGAATCGATGATACGTGATCTTGCCACTACTTCACTTGCACTGGTGCGTGAAGAGGAGAATGAGAAGAACCGTGAGAAGATCGCCAACTACATTGAGAACAAGATCATCGAAAAGCTGCTGCCGCCGCTGCCGAAGGGTGCGAGCGAGCAGAAGCAAAGAGAGTATGACGCCTCCTTTGCAAAGATGCAGGAGAAGTTTGCACGTGGTGAGCTTGACCACCTGATGGTCAAGGTCAATATGCCAAATAAAGCGGAACTTCCCGAAGATGGACTGCCGCCGCAGATGATCCAGGTGCAGGAGTCTATTGTCAAGGTGCTTGGCGGTTTTGGTAAGAAAGGGCCTGAAAAAGAGGTGAGTGTTGCCGAAGCAAAGAAGATTCTCGAGCAGGAAGCGAGTGAAGTGCTGCTTGATGAGGAAAAACTCAAAGAGTTGGCGCGTGAAAAGGTAGAGAAGGGTGGTATTGTCTTTCTTGATGAGGTGGACAAGATTGCTGTTTCCTCCGGTTCACAGAGTAGACAGGACCCCAGTAAAGAGGGGGTTCAAAGAGACTTGCTGCCTATAGTAGAGGGTTCGGCTGTAAGCACGAAGCTGGGGGTTGTCAATACTGACCATATTCTTTTCATTGCAGCAGGGGCGTTTCATTTGAGCAAGCCAAGCGACCTGATCCCTGAGCTACAGGGGCGTTTCCCGCTGCGTGTGGAGCTTGAGAGCCTGAACGAAGAGACTCTCTATCGTATTTTGACAGAGCCCAAACATTCGCTTGTCAAGCAGTACCAGGCTCTGCTTGCAGTAGAAGGCGTAATACTGGAATTTGAAGAAGAAGCGCTGCGCGCCATTGCACACTATTCGCTGCTTGCAAATGAAAAGACGGAAGACATCGGTGCCAGACGGCTGCATACAGTGATGGAGAAGTTGCTTGAAGAGATAAGCTTCGAAGCTGATATGCATAGTGGCGAG
>JALWLU010000058.1 GCA_026996325.1 Sulfurovum sp. | reverse complement strand
CTTATCCCGCTTGTTATCCTTAATGCCCTTGAAGGCAAACCCCTGCCTATTTACGGCAAAGGGGATCAGATCCGTGACTGGCTCTATGTAGAAGACCACGCCAGAGCACTGGTACTCGTTGCCACAATCGGAGAGATAGGCGAAACCTACAATATCGGCGGACACAACGAAAAACAGAATATCGAAGTGGTCAAGACCATCTGCAAGATCCTTGACAAAAAAGTACCCAAAGAGACCCCGTACGAGGAGCTTATCACATTTGTCAAAGACCGCCCGGGACACGATGTACGTTACGCTATCGATGCATCGAAGATCGAACGGGAGCTTGGGTGGAAACCGCAGGAGACCTTCGAAACCGGTCTGGAGAAGACTGTACAGTGGTACCTTGACAATGAAGCGTGGTGGAGAGCTGTACAGGACGGCAGTTACCAGAGAGAACGATTAGGAGACAGTGTATGAAAGGCATCATTTTAGCAGGCGGGTCAGGCACACGGCTCTACCCCATCACCAAAGGGGTCAGCAAACAGCTGGTTCCCATCTACGACAAACCGATGATCTACTATCCGCTTTCAGTACTGATGCTGGCGGGTATTACCGAAGTGCTCATCATCTCTACACCCACAGACCTGCCGCGTTTTGAGCAGTTGCTGGGTGACGGAAGCGATATCGGCATGCAGTTTAGCTATGTCGTACAGCCAAGCCCGGACGGACTGGCGCAGGCATTCATCCTTGGAGAGGAGTTCATCGGCGATGACGATGTAGCGCTGGTACTGGGCGACAACATCTTCTACGGACACGGTCTTACCCAGATGCTTGCAGCTTCTGTCGCCAACGCCACAGAGCACAATGCCGCTACGGTCTTTGGCTACTATGTCAAAGACCCTGAACGCTACGGCGTGGCGGAGTTTGATGAAGAAGGTACCGTCATCTCCATCGAAGAGAAACCCCAAGCCCCAAAAAGCAACTATGCAGTGGTAGGGCTCTACTTCTACCCCAACGACGTGGTCAAAAAAGCCAAAGAGGTCAAACCAAGTGAGAGAGGCGAACTGGAGATCACCACACTCAACCAGATGTATCTTGAGGAGAAGCGTCTGAAGGTCGAACTGATGGGCAGAGGCTATGCATGGCTTGATACCGGTACCCACGAAAGCCTTCTGGAAGCCTCTAACTTCATCCAGACCATCGAAAACCGTCAGGGACTCAAAGTCGCCTGTATCGAAGAGATCGCCTACGAAATGGGTTACATTACCAAAGAAGAACTCATACAGCTTGCACAGCCGCTGAAGAAGAACCAGTACGGACAGTATTTGCTCAGACGTGCGGAACAAAAAGTTATATAGGAAAGGATTATGAATGGATCATAAAATAGCCGTGATAGGACTCGGGTATGTTGGGCTGCCCTTGGCACATGCTTTTAGCAGTATATATAGAGTTGTTGGACTGGATATCAGTAAGGAGAGGATTGAAGAACTTCAACAAGGGTTTGATCGTACACTTGAATTGGACGAAACACAACTTAAGGAAGCCATTGAAAATGGTATGACATTTACAACCGATATTAACGCAACATCAGACTGCAACATTTATATTGTAACGGTACCGACCCCTATAACAGAAGAGAACGAACCTGACCTGACTCCACTCATCAAATCGTCACAAGCAGTTGGCAGTGTATTGAAGCAAGGTGATATTGTCATCTATGAATCAACTGTCTATCCCGGTGTAACAGAAGAGGTGTGTGTCCCTGAACTTGAAAAAACAAGTGGTTTAAAATTCAATGAAGACTTCTATTGTGGCTACTCACCGGAGAGAATCAATCCCGGAGACAAAGAGCACACTGTCACTAAGATTTTAAAGATCACATCAGGATCGACTCCGGAAATTGCCCAAACAGTTGACGATCTCTATAAAAGTATTATTACAGCAGGCACTCACCTGGCACCAACCATCAAAGTAGCAGAGGCTGCAAAGGTGATTGAGAATACCCAGCGCGATGTCAATATCGCACTTATGAATGAGCTGGCACTCATTTTCGATACAATGGGCATAGATACCCATGCAGTTATCGAGGCTGCCGCAACAAAGTGGAACTTCATCAAACTCTCCCCAGGGCTTGTAGGTGGACACTGTATTGGTGTAGATCCCTATTACCTCACACATAAAGCCCAAAAAATGGGCTACATGCCAAACCTTATCCTGAATGCCCGTAGTCTCAATGACGGAATGGGAAAGCTGATTGCAGAAAAAACAGTCAAGTTCATGGTCAAAGCCGATAAAAAGATCAAAGATGCAAAAGTGCTTATACTTGGGGTGACTTTCAAAGAGAACTGTCCCGACATGCGTAATACCAAAGTGGTCGATATCATTAAAGAACTGCAAGAGTATGGGTGTGAAGTCGACGTATATGACTACTGGGTAGACAAAAGTGATAAAGAAAGCAAAACCAATATTCCATTTATAGATGATCTCCCACTTGGTTCTCAGCAGTACGAGGCAATTGTGGTTGCGGTAGCTCATGATAAGTTTAAAGAGCTCACGCAGGAGCAGTATACCAGACTTTCGAAGGGTGAACCAATCATTATGGATGTCAAGGGAATTGTCGAGAACCCTACATGGAAACTTTAGAGAAAGTTTGAAGATACAAGTTGGAAGTTTCAAGATAGAAGATATAAAAAAGGAAGAATGATGAATAGTACAGTAAAACATTTTGCACTGATAGGTGCGAGTGGATACATCGCGCCAAGACACATGAAAGCGATTAAAGAGACGGGTAATGACCTTGTAGCCGCACTCGACCCCTATGATGGGATCGGTATCATGGACAGCCATTTCCCTCAGGCTGATTTTTTTACGGAGCTGGAGCGCTTCGAGGATTTTGTGACACAATACAACAGAGGGAACCCAAACCCTATTGCCTACATGAGTATCGCTTCACCGAACTACCTGCATAAAAGTCATATCAGAATGGCACTTCAAAATGGTGCTGATGCTATCTGTGAAAAGCCGCTTGTCCTCAATCCGGAAGATATTGATGCACTCAAAATCATTGAGAAAGAGACGGGTAAGAGAGTGTACAATATTCTGCAACTGCGTCTGCACCAGTCCATTATAGACCTTAAGGAGAAAGTTTCAAAAGAGCTTGCCGATAATCCCGAAAAGCAGTACGATATCGACCTGACCTATCTTACCAGCCGTGGGAAGTGGTACTTTGAAAGCTGGAAAGGCAAAGAAGAGAAATCAGGCGGTATCGCCTCCAACATCGGTGTGCACTTTTACGACATGCTCTGCTGGATCTTCGGTGATGTCGAAGAGAACATTGTACACATCAAAACACACGACTGCAATGCAGGATACTTTAAACTCAAACATGCCACTGTGCGCTGGTTCCTCTCTGTCAACTACGACTACATCCCCGAAGAAGTCAAAGCAAGCGGTATGCGTACCTACCGTTCCATCACAGTAGACGGAGAGGAGATAGAGTTCAGCGGCGGATTTACAGACCTGCACACTAAAAGCTATGAACACATCCTAAACGGTGGAGGATTCGGACTCGATGAAGCCTACGGAAGCATTAAAACAGTCTCCGCCATTCGCCATATGCCGGCTGTCGGATTCAAAGGGGAGTATCATCCGTTTTGTGAGAAAGTTAGAAGTTTCAAGTTAGAAGTTGGAAGTTAATGGCACAGTATAAAGAGTTGAAAGTTTGGCAGAAGTTAATGGACTTGGTAGTAGATATATATGAAACTGTCAATACTTTGCCTCAAATAGAAAAGTTTGCTTTGTCTGATCAGATAAGAAGATCTGCTGTTTCCATACCTTCCAATATAGCTGAAGGAGCTGGAAGAAATCACACCAAAGAATTCATACAGTTTTTATATATTTCGCTTGGCTCTCTTTATGAATTACAGACACAACTTGAAATTGCTAAGCGTGTAGGTTATATATCCAATATAGCTGAGTTAAACAACCAAACACTAGAAATTGAAAAGATGCTAAATGCATTAATTACATCCATGAAAAAGAGTATACTATGAAAACTGCCAACTCCAAGCCCCGAACTTCAAACTTTTACGCACACGAAAGTGCATACGTAGATGATAACGTCCAAATTGGACCAAACACCAAAATCTGGCACTTCTGTCATATCCTGTCTCACACGACCATAGGTTCCGACTGCTCCTTCGGGCAGAACTGTGTAGTGGGACCAAAAGTGAAGATTGGAAATGGTGTCAAAGTTCAAAACAATGTCAGCATCTATGAGGGTGTAGAAGTTGAAGATGATGTCTTTTTGGGACCCTCAATGGTATTTACCAACGTGATTAATCCTCGAGCCTTCATTCAACGCAAAGATGAGTTCAGAAAAACCCTGCTTAAAAAAGGATGTTCCATAGGAGCCAATGCCACCATTGTCTGTGGTGTTACCATAGGCGAGTATGCACTTATAGGAAGCGGTGCGGTGGTGAACAAGGATGTTAAACCGTATGCTTTGATGGTGGGTGTGCCTGCCCGTCAGATCGGATGGGTAGGTATTTCAGGAAATACTTTAGTCTTTTCTGGTAATATAGCAGAAGATGAGTTCGCCGTGTACGAACTTACAAACGGGAACATCGAGGTGAGCAAGAGATGAAATATCTCATTGTATTTCTTGTTATTGTCAATACAGCAGTAGTGGGATATGCACTCTTCTATTCAGAAAGAAGTAAAGTTACAACAAAACACTCTTTGGAAACAGTAGACAAAACCGAAGAGACGGTAAAGAGCGCAACTGTTTTTCAGGAAAAGGAGCAGAAAGGCAAGGATCCGGTGTCAATGCCTATCAAAAAGCCCATAGTGGACAATGCAGCACAAGTTGAGGTAGACAGTGCTACAGAGATCACTGAGCCTGGTGAAGGACTTACTCTTGAAGCGATTGAAAATATGAATGTCAGCGAAGCGGAAAAAGAACGCATGCGGGATGATTTGGCATATTTTCAGAGTATGCAGCATGTTTACCATGAAAAGGTCTCCGAGGAAGAGATCTTGAAGATGATTGCAGAAGATGCTCAAACACAGTAGCCATAAATAATTAAGGAGAAAAAAATGAAAAAGATAGCGATTGGAATATTGCTCAATGTGGTACTTGCCACAGCGATAAATGCGGGATGTATGGCAACAGGATGTAGTGATGTAACAGTTGATAGACTCTATATGACGGCAAATGGTACACTCTATATTGGTACCAGTGGAGATGAAAAGGCTTTAAATTGTGCAGGTGGTGCTGGTAATGGAGGTGTGTCTAATGTATATGTTTCACTTAAAGAGGGGGATGTTGGTAAAAATGCTATGTACTCTCTGTTGC
>JALWLU010000057.1 GCA_026996325.1 Sulfurovum sp. | reverse complement strand
GTGTAGAATTACAATTTGGACATCTTTTTTACAACCCATCTGTAGATAATCCCTTTTTAACTCCCATAGTACCGGGCTTTGCTTAGGTTTTTAGCAACCCGTTTCTTTACTTTAACTCGAAAAAAATAAAAAAAAGGCTTATTTTGCCTCTTAAAGAAGCATTCTCTGTTTGTGTGTTCAATGAAAATAGAGGTAGTGAGTTTCAGAGTTTAAAGCGGTAGTTTGTGTATTGCTAAGTAGATGAACGGAAAAAGAGTATATTGAAGTGAAGCTTCGGACCCAAAGGTCCGAAAAGGGAGATTAGAACTTGTATGTTACACCGAAGTTCCAAGTGTCGATTTGGAGATCTTCACCACTGTTTGTGTCATCGTAGAGGTTGACATAGTCAACGAATACAGCGAAGTTGGAGTTGATGTCATATGATGCACCAAGTCCCCACTGGAAGCCGTCTGTATCATAACCAGGCCCTTGCCCGCCAACTTCTGGGTCTGTATCACCGTATCCGAGCAGCGCATAGACATCGAATGCATCGGTCACAGGGTACATCGGTTTAATGTAGATTCCCCAGCTATCAGTATCGAAGCTTGGTGTTGGTGTAGTCCCGTCTGCCCAGTCACCGCTACTGACAAACCAGTATCTACCTTCTACTGCGATGTATGGATTGATTTTGTATCCAGCCTGAAGCATGAACGAATCGAAGTTCTCATCATGCGCATAACCAGTATTATCAGAAAGATCCATTTTGCCATATCCATATGCACCACCAATGTAGAATCCTGCATCTACTGGAGCGACTACCGGAGTGTCTACTACCGGCTCAACCGGAGCGATGTCGCCGCCGGCAACTGCAAATGTACCCATTGCTGCAACTGCAGCGAGTGAAAGTGTTAATTTTTTCATAACGTTTCCTTATAAAGCTTTGATTTCATAACCATTATACAATGAAAAGTAAACAAATGTCAAGAAAAAGTTAACGATTGGTTATATTTATCATTTTAAAATCAATAATAAACTTATAATGATAACTTAAGCCGTACTCCACAGACACTCCACACAAGAATGCTACGATACCATTATGAAGACGAGAACCCCGCTAACTCCTCCTCCCTTGAAACAGTTGGGCGGGTGTCTTCTGGGTGGCTTTTCGAAAAAGCGTTCAGTGTGTGTATCCTCCTTCCCCCTTGAGCACGACTATTCTCCTTGTTTTGAATTTGAAAAGCCATCCTCTCCTCTAAGAGAAAAGAGTGTAAGATATCTTCATATTTTGCAAGGAGCACCCCATGCTTACACAGACAATCTACTATCAGCAGGAGCGCAAGTATGCTACCGACCGTTTTGTCGCATTGGCGGTATTGATGCTCGCTGCTTTCGTGATTTCGGGTGTCACCAAAGGGACCATTGCGGAGAACGCGTTGCTTTCTGGCTTTACGCTGCTTGTTGTCGTGCTTTTTTCTGTTGCACATTTCTACTACATCTCCACCTACCCCGGTAAACTGGTAGAGATACGCAAAACGCTGCTGCTGCTGATCGATATCGTGCTTTTGACCTTCTTCATCGCAGTCTTTGACCAGGACAGTCTCTATCTGCTGCCGCTCTATCTATTAATCATAATACGTAGCGGGCTGAGTTTCGGATCGCTCTTTTTCAATATTAGTGTTTTTCTTTCGGCAGTTGCATGGTTTGTACTCTATACCTATTCGGAGTATTGGCAGAGCCACTATGAGATTCTGATCATGTTCGGTATCACGACGATGCTTGTGGTCATCTTTTTCCAGCGCTTCATCCTTAGTCTCGACCGTGAAAACATGATGTTGACCGAAACCCTCAATGAAGTGGCAATGGATGCTTCAAGTGACGAGCTGACCGGTGTTGCCAACCGAAAAGAGTACAAAGAGACAATGATGAAGTTGATACATGAAAACGAACCGTTTGCACTCCTCTTCATCGACCTCAACAAGTTCAAGGCCATCAACGACACCCATGGCCACCACGTCGGGGACGAGGTGCTCAAAGAGGTAGCAAGGCGTCTGGTGGAGAACTGTGATGAGGAGGATTTTGTCGCACGCCTTGGGGGTGATGAGTTCGCCATCATCACCAAGCGCAAAAAGGCCTATATGGACAAGTTTATCGCAAAGCTTGAGCGCAACGTCATTGGACGACACAAGGTCGGTAGTATTATCGTGCCTATTGAACTGAGCATTGGTATCTCCTACTTCCCAGACGACACTAAAACGGCGATGATGCTTGGAAAGTATGCCGACGAAGCAATGTATGCAGCCAAGAAAGATGCCGACCGTTATCACTACTTCTACAATGAACTCACAGCTGAGCAGAAAGCGCAGAGCCTGCAAGCCAAAAAGTAAACTCTTTTTTCTTTCACTTTATCGTTCCCGCCGAACCGCCTAAGGCGGTTCGCATTTCCCTAAAAGTAGATTTTGGCTATAATAGCGCCATTTCAAGGCACGCAAACGTGCGACTTTTACAGCAAAAGGGTTATTTTGAGCGAAAATCTGATTGGCTACCTGGACGACCAGGGCAACATTATCGACACACAGAGTGCAGCGGAGGGCTGCAATGCCGCTCCCATCGAGTACGACAACAGTGAAGAGGCGCTTGAGATCATCCGCCACTCCACGGCACACCTGATGGCACAGGCGATCAAGGAGCTGTATCCCGATGCACAGTTCTTCGTAGGCCCCGTCGTGGATGAGGGCTTCTACTACGACTTCCGCGTCGGCGAAAAGATTGGTGAAGAGGATCTCAAAAAGATCGAAAAGAAGATGAAAGAACTCATCAAGAAGAAGTACAAGATCGAAAAGTACGAGATCTCCAAAGCCGAAGCGCTCGAGAAGTTCGCCAACGACGACCTCAAGCAGGCGGTACTCAAGAACATTCCCGACGAAACGGTCTCCATCTACAAGCAGGGTGATTTCGAAGACCTTTGCCGCGGACCGCACGTGCCGGCGCTTCGTTTTCTGAACAACTTTAAGCTTACCCGTGTGGCGGGGGCCTATCTTGGCGGCGACGAGAATGCGGAGATGCTTACGCGTATCTATGGCGTGGCATTTGCCACCAAAGAGGCGCTCAAGGCATACATGACGATGCTCGAAGAGGCAAAGAAGCGCGACCACCGAAAGATCGGTACCGAGATGGAACTTTTCATGTTCAACGAGGAATCCGGTGCCGGACTGCCGTTCTGGATGCCGCAGGGTGCGAAGCTTCGCCACAAGCTCGAGCAGATTCTCCACAAAGCGCACCTCACACGCGGCTATGAGCCCGTACGCGGCCCTGAGATCCTCAAGGCCGATATGTGGCGCACTTCGGGACACTACGCCTGCTACGGGGAGAATATGTACCTGACAGAGATTGACGGGCAGGAGTACGGTATCAAACCGATGAACTGTATCGGGCACATCCAGATCTTCAAGCAGACACAGAAGTCCTACCGCGATCTGCCGCTGCGCTACTACGAGTATGGAGTGGTGCATCGCCACGAGAAGTCAGGCGTACTGCACGGTCTGCTGCGTGTGCGCGAGTTCACGCAGGATGACGCGCATATCTTCTGTACCCCTGAGCAGATCGCTTCGGAAGTGCTGGATGTCGTAGGTTTTGTCGATGCGGTCATGAAGCTCTTCGGCTTCGAGTACACGATGGAGATCGCTACCAAGCCCGAAAAGGCCATTGGCGAAGACGCTGTCTGGGAGATGGCGACAGCAGGGCTCAAAGAGGCGCTCGAGGGCAACAATCTGCCATATACCATCGACGAGGGTGGCGGCGCCTTCTACGGACCGAAGATCGACATCAAGATCACCGATGCCATCGGACGGAAGTGGCAGTGCGGAACCATACAGGTTGACTTCAACCTCCCTGAGCGCTTCGATGTGGAGTATGTAGCCGAAGACAATAGCCGCAAGCGTCCGGTGATGATACACCGTGCGATCCTGGGCAGCTTCGAGCGTTTCATCGGCATTCTGACAGAGCACTACGCCGGAGAGTTTCCGTTCTTCCTTGCGCCGACACAGGTGATCTTCGTACCGATCTCCGATACGCATGCCGACTATGCCTTTGCGCTTAAGAAGAGGCTGCGTATGGAGGGGATCGATGCTGAAGTGTATGACAAGAACGACTCGCTCAACAAGCGTATCAGAACGGCAGAGAAGAAGCGTGTACCGTATGTCGTGATCGTCGGGGATGAAGAGATGGCCAACAACACGGTCGCCATCCGTAACCGAAGAACGCGCGAGCAGTATAATCTTACACAAGACGAATTTATGGTAGAATTAACCAAACAACTTACTGAAGGAACAATTTGAGTAGACATAACGATAGAAACAACAGGGGAAGAAAGAAGCCTGACAGCACCATCATGAACGATGCGATCAGAGCGAGTGAACTAAGGGTTTTAGGAGATGATGGTGAGCAGTTCGGCATCATTTCCAGAGATGAAGCCCTGAAGATCGCAGAAGAGAAAGGGTTGGATCTGGTGCTTGTATCACCCGATGCCAAACCCCCTGTTGCAAAGATCATGGACTACGGCAAGCATAAATACCAGCTTGAGAAGAAGAAGAAAGAGGCAAGAAAGAACCAGAAGAAGATCGAAGTCAAAGAGGTCAAGTTCTCCTGTAAAATTGCCGACAACGACATCGCCTACAAGGTAAAGCACGCACGTGAATTCCTCGAGCAGGGCAAGCACGTCAAACTTCGCGTATTCCTCCGCGGCCGTGAAATGGCCAACCCGGAGTGGGGCGTGGATGTCCTTAACCGCGTCTGGCCGATGATCGAAGATGTAGGCCAGCTTGAGTCCCCTCCAAAGCAGGAAGGGCGCTACATCAATATGTACGTTACACCGCTTAAAAAGTAACCTACACCTTTTTTACCTGGAAGCGGGAATTCATTCCCGCCCCTGGCACGAATACGCCTAAATGCTCACACTTCGTTAAATTCGTACGTCCATTTTTTTCTCCTCCTGTGCCCGAAGCGGGACTTGCTATATCTGTTATTGGTAACCGGTGTATTGGTTATTGGGGACTTTGTCCTCTTGGTGGAACCGAAAATTTAGCACTGTGTATCCCCTTGTGGGATATTTTCGGCTCGGGCGGCGCACCGAAAGGGATACACTTCGTTAAGTCATTGCTTCCTGATCACTGTCATCCCGGACTTGATCCGGGATCTTGATATCATTTAGCTTATTGACGCAAAGATTCCTGCCTCCGCAGGAATGACGGCGTTTTTTAAGGTTACTGTCAACCAACCCATGCAAAACTTCCTCATTCCTCATTCCTCATTCCTCATTCCTCATTCCTCATTCCTCATTCCTCATTCCTCATTCCTCATTCCTCATTCCTCATTCCTCATTC
>JALWLU010000056.1 GCA_026996325.1 Sulfurovum sp. | reverse complement strand
CAAAAGTATATTTCAATTATTCATATTATGATTAATAAAATAGAGTTTTTGCATTTACATGATATGAATTTTAAACATGCAATTGAAGTAGATATAAAAATTTATGAAAAAAATGAAAAACAGTGGTCAGTATCTACTTTACTTGATGCAGCTAAACAATATGTGTCATTTTTTAAAGATTATTTAGAACGATTGTTTAATCAAAAGAATGCCTTATTTCAAAAAAGATTAAATTTTATCCTTATAGCTATATCCTTTATGCAGTTATTAGCTCTGATTAGTGTGTGGAATGACTATTTGACAACAATTAATCAAAAAAATTTAAATATTGATCCAAGAGTAATAGGATTATTTGATCTTTTTGGGGGAGAAGTATCCGGGTTATTAAATTTTAATTTATATATTCCAATAGGTTTACTTTTTATAATAGTAACCATTGTTATTTATATTTGGAAAAGTGATAAAGATATATAAACTATTTCAAGTATTAAAATATAAATTTTATTGAGAATGAAGTTGAAAAAGAAAGCTTAGAGATAAAAATACTTTACATATAAGTAGTTGTAAATTGAACGTATTACAGTACTTTGGATATAACGCCACCTCTATCAGCACGCAGGATTTCGTTACATACAGAGCAACTACGAGGAGAGAGTGATGACCAATGCCTACACCACCGACACCATCATAGCGCAGTATTGCCATTTCGGATGGGGAGAGAACCGTCTGGGGGTACCCAACTACCCGGCAACCTGTGCCAAACTGGTGCTGGAGTATATGGGAGAGCGTCCCAAGGCAAAGGCGTTCGACGTGGGGTGCGCCATCGGGCGCAGCAGCTTCGAACTGGCACGGGAGTTCGACGAGGTGATAGGGGTGGACTTCTCCGCACGCTTTATTCAGGAGGCGCTGAGGCTCAAAGAGAGCGGCGTGCTGCGTTACGCGACCCCAGAAGAGGGGGAGATAGAGTCGTTCCACGAGGTGCGGCTCAACAAGTTCGGGCTGGAGCATGCGTCAAAGAAGGTGAACTTCTGGCAGGCGGACGCGTGCAACCTCAAGCCGATATTTACCGGCTTCGATCTTGTCTTTGCAGGCAACCTCATCGACCGGCTTTACGATCCGCAAAAATTTCTGGAGTCGATGGCGCCGCGTATCAACAAAGGCGGCCTGCTGATTTTGACATCGCCTTACACCTGGCAGGAGGAGTCGACGCCCAAAGAGAAGTGGATCGGCGGCTACAAACGTGACGGAGAGAACGTGACGACCCTGCAGGGGCTTGAGGAGATTCTGGGTGGCGATTTCAGACTGCTTGACACCCGCGATGTGCCTTTTGTCATTCAGGAGACTGCGCGCAAGCACCAGCATACAATCGCGCAGATGAGCGTATGGGAGAGAAGATGAGATTCGATTTTGAAGCGGTTGAGCGCAGCGGGACCTACACGACCAAATATGACGATGCGGTGCTGAAATTCGGCACTGCCGACCTGCTGCCGCTCTGGGTGGCCGATATGGACCTTGCCTCACCGCCCTGCGTGCAGGAGGCGCTGCAAAAGCGTGCGGCCCACCCGGTGTACGGCTACACCGTCTACCCTGAACGCTACTACGAAGCGATTGCGGCGTGGTATGCCAGACGCTACGGATGGCAGATAGAAAAGGAGTGGATCGTCCCAGGCTACGGGGTAGTACCCTCGATGAACTTCGCTATCGAGGCGTTCAGCAATAAGGGTGAGGGGATAATTGTGCAGACACCCATCTATCCGCCCTTTGTCTCTTCGGTAAAGCACCGAAAACGCAGGGTGCTGGAGAATGCACTGCTCTACCAAAACGGCCACTATGAGATCGACTTTGCCGATTTTGAAGCAAAGGCCAAGGAGGCAAACCTCTTTCTGCTCTGTTCACCGCACAATCCCACAGGGCGCGCCTGGAGTGATGCGGAGCTGGAGCGGCTCATAGCCATCTGTGTCCAAAACGACGTACTCATCGTCGCAGACGAGATCCACGCAGATATTGTTTACGAAAAGGTGCACCGCAGTGTGGGCAGTTTCAAAGCGGCTGCACAGCGCTGCGTAATGCTGCATGCGCCTTCGAAAACTTTCAATGTCGCGGGGCTGAACACCTCTTTTGCCGTTATCCCCAATGCCAGGGTACGCAGGGCCTACCGTCTGGAGCAGGACCGCTCGGGTATCACCAACGGCAACCCTTTTGGCATTGAAGCACTGATGGCGGCATACGAAGCAGGCGATACATGGCTGGAGGCGCTTAAAATCCATCTTGCAGGCAACATCGCATTTGTCAAAGCCTACCTGCGCGAACACAATCTGCCAATCGTGCCCGTCAAAAGTGAAGCGACCTTCCTGATGTGGCTGGACTGCTCGCAGATGGGACTCTCTCAGGAAGCTCTGGTAGACTTCTTCATACACAAGGCCAAACTGGGGCTCAACGATGGTGTGAGTTTCGGCAAGAAGGGTGAAGGGTTCATGCGGCTCAATGTCGGTACCTCAAGGGCGGTGCTCGAAAACGCGATGGCGCGTCTTTACAACGCGTGGAAGGAAAAAGAGTGAAAAAGAGCATACTGCTGGTGATCATGCTAAGTACGCTGGTATGGGCACTGCCGGCAGGCATTGAGAGTGCCATTGCCAAGTCTCACATCCCCAAAAAAGAGATCTCCATCTACATCAAAGAAGCCGGCAACAGCAGTCGTGTGGTCGCTTCACTGAATGCGAACACACTGCGCACGCCCGCCTCCATCATCAAGGTATTGACCACCTACGCGGCGATACTGAAGTTGGGGTTCGACTACCGCTGGCCCACAGAGTTCTATACGAAAGGCAGACTGAGCGGCGGCGTGTTGCATGGTGACCTCATTGTCAAAGGCTACGGCGATCCGACACTCAGTGACAAGGACCTTCCCGAAATCGTCTCCCGCATCAAAGCTGCAGGCATCCGCAAGATCACGGGTAACATCGTCATTGACCGTAGCTACTTCAAGGTAGGTACCCGCAATACCTCAGGTTTCGACAGTCACCCCCACAGCCCCTACAACGCGATGCCAGACGCCATGATGTTCAACGAGCGTGTCAGTACCATCTGTGTGGTTCCAAACCAGAACAGGGTGAGCAAAAAGGTGCCTGACGGCAGCTTTGTCATTCACAACCAGCTGCAGCGTGTCAACAAACCCTGCCGCGGCCGCTACTCCTGGCCGAGGGTGAAGATAGATGACTCCAAGGCAGTGCCGGAGGTGTGGCTTAGCGGCAAGATCTCCAAGCGATGCGGCAAGCGTAACATCTGTCAGGTGCTTACCAAACCCTACAAGTCGTTCTACTACGCACTCAAAGCGGAACTTCGCAGTGCAGGTGTACAGGTAAACGGAACACTGCGCCTGAAGCGTGTACCCGTCGGTGCCAAACGCCTCTTTACCCACTACTCCGCACCGCTTGAAAACATAGTCTCAAAAACGGCCAAGAAGTCCAACAACCTCTACGCACGCCACCTGCTGCTGCTTCTGGGTGCGAAGATGTACGGTGCACCGGCGACGCTTGAGAAGGGACGGCGGGCTGTGCGTGTCATTTTAAAGGCGCGTGGAGCATTAAAACGTGATATGCCGCACATCGACAACGGCAGCGGATTGTCACGTCAGTCGAAATTGACGGCGAAGATCATGGCCGATGTGCTAGACGATGCCTACGAACGCTACGGCATGCGCTGGATGAGGACCCTCTCCATTGCAGGGGTGGACGGCACCATCAAGCGCCGTTTCCGCGGCACGATCGTCAGAAAGCGTGCCTGGATGAAAACGGGGACCCTCAAACATGCCAAGAACATCGCAGGGTATGTCAAGAGCCGAAGCGGCAGGTACTACACCGTCGTCATCATCGTCAATACCCGCAGAGGCAACTGGCGAGCGGCAGGATTGGAGAACGACATCCTCAAATGGGTGGTGGGCTACCGTGGCGGCAGCGGCCGAGCCACTGCGCCCAAACCGGCACCCAAACCGGTATCGAAGCCTGTTAAGAGGGGAAAGAGTACACCGCCAAAAAGTGTGCCAAAGGCAGCAGCACCCAAGGTGGCTGCAAAAGAGGTCTACTACATCCAGACCGGTTCTTTTGGCACTAAACCCACCGATTTTTACATGGAAACACTTCGCAAGATGGGTCTCTCTCCCATGGCACTGAAGGAGGGCAAGTACAAGGTGCTTGTCGGCCCCTACGCAACCGAAGCGCAGGCACGCAAGGCACTCAAGCAGATCCGTAAGCGTGTCAACAAGGGAGCCTTCCTGACCCGCCGCACACCGGCCAAAACCAATACTGCACTTTACTGATCTTTTTCTGCCTTCCAAAGCGTCAATATCACTGAAAGTTCAACTGCATTGTAGGCATTTGGGAAATTTTTTTTTCTTCCAAATGCCATTCCCTCCACGACCAAACAGGGCTATACTTGGGTAACTCAACACAAGGAGCGTTCGATGAAACGCATACAACAGGCCCAGAAGATAGAAGCTGTCGGCAGCATCGTTCTGCTTGGCATTCTGATACTCTCGTTTATCTTTATGAGGTAGCCGATGCGACAGATATGGCTACTTCTACTGCTGCCGCTTCTTCTGCTGGCACAAACGCCGCTTGGCGACAGGCAGATACAGGCAAAACTCAACGTTCTCAACGGTGCGGCTGCCGAGTGTGTGATGCACCGCTTCTACACCGGTACCGGATGGGTACAGATAGAGGGTGAAGTGGGCCGCAACGGTATCGACGGACTCTACTTTAAACGAAAAAAAGGGCGTATTACAGAAGTGCTGGTTGCCGAGAGCAAGTGGAACACATCAAAACTTGGCCGCAGCGGCAAGGGCAAACTGGTAAAGCAGATGTCCAAAGAGTGGGTGCTGCGCACCCTGCACAAACTGCAGCAAAAACACCCCGTTTCCGAATACCGCCGCATCGAAGCACTGGTAAGCGCCGGCCAGTACAGAGCGCGCCTTTTCCGTCTCAAACCAAAAGGCAGCGACGCGCTTGAAATCACCATTTACAAGATCAGAAACAGGGGTGACAGAAGCTTCGATACCTTTCTGGAAAGCAGACTCAGACCCATCGTTCTCAACGCACCGAGAAACAGGTTCGAAGTGATGGTAGCTGAAGCGTACAACAGCTGTCGAAAAGCGGGACTGCATCGCTACTTTCCCTCTCTGTCGGAGAGTGCTGTGGAGACACTGCTGAGAGACAACTATTTGAAAGCCAAAGAGGTGCGGCCGTATCTTTGATGATGGAAAAAAGTAATGGTTCTTTTATGAGAATGTAAAACACTTAAGTAAATAGTGTTCAAATTAAAAGTTATGAAAAGTAATCTTAAGTAAAAATATGCAATAATTTTGTACAAAATAAAAAAGGATTTAGATGAATAGCCTTACATCGATCATTTCAAATATAAATAC
>JALWLU010000055.1 GCA_026996325.1 Sulfurovum sp. | reverse complement strand
TCCTTGGTGAATGCAAGTACAAAGATAGAAAAGTATGCAAGAACGAGTTGAACAAACTCAAGGCAAAGGCGGAGCAGTCGGGCATTCGTGCCGATACCTATGCACTCTTCTCCAAGGATGGATTTTCCAATGAACTGCTGGGAATGCGAAGTGAGAATCTGCTGCTGTTTGATCTGGGTGATTTGAAGCGGTTGTGTGAGTAAATATTGTTATTGGTAACTGGTGTATTGGTTTTTTAGTGTCTTGCAGGAACCGGGAATTTATTCCCGGCATGGGCGAGGATATCCTCGCTTCCTAAGACCTTTTAAGCTTTACTTCAACCAAACAATGCAAAATTTCTTCAATCTTCAATCTTCAATCTTCAATCTTCAATCCTTATTCCGGCCTGTACACCTTCACATCCGCCCCCTCTGCATCCTTGAGGTACTGTGCGTGCAGCTGGCTGAGAACCCCTTTATCGCAGTAGAGCAGGTAGTTTTTTACTTTGGGCAGCTTTTTGAACTCCGTTTTGAGTTGGTGGAACGGGATCTTTATCGTTTCACACGGGGTCTCTACGGTTTTTTCATCCGCTCGGATATCAATGATGACATCGTTCTCTGGATTGGGTGCAGTAACAATCTCAATAGGGGCGTTGTCGGTGATGTCTTCGACGACCTCATCGACATAGATGGTTTTGGCACTCTCCACGGCGTTATCAAGAACACTGTAGTCAAAACGCTTGGCTTCGCGCTCCATACGCTTGAACGAGCCGTGTGTGATGGGGTTTTTGGAGATGACGCCGCAGTATTCGGGCATATTCTCGGCAAATCGGCGTGTGCCTATCTGTGTGGCGATACGGATGATCTCCGGTTTGTTGACAGTAGCAAGCGGGCGAAGTACCAGTTTGGTTGTCGCCTGGTCGATGAGGGCGAGGTTGCGCAGGGTCTGGCTGGAGACCTGTGCCACACTCTCACCTGTCAGCAGCGCATCTATCTCCATACTGTCGGCGATCTTCTCTGCTGCCATCAGCATCAGCCGTTTGAGGGTGACCCCCATATAACTTTCGTGAGTGGAGCGGAAGATTTCGGTAACGACATCTTCAAAGGGGATAGTGACAAACTTGACGCGGTGGGAGGCGCCGAACCTGCTCCAGAGGTACCATGCCACCTGCTTGACGCCTATCTCGTGCGCCGCACCACCGAGGTTGAAGAAGATAAAGTGTGTCTTTATACCGCGCTTCATCGTTAAAAAACTTGCGACGGTAGAGTCGAACCCCCCTGACATCAAAGAGAGAATATCCCCCTGTGTGCCGATGGGAAAGCCGCTGAGCCCCTCGTACTTGGCAGTGATGATATTGAGCTGCTGGTTGATCAGCTCTATGCGTACCGTCACATCGGGGTCGTGCAGGTCGACTCGCTTCGCATCGGTGTGTGCCAGTGTGTAGCCGCCGACGACCCGCTCCATCTCAGAAGAGTTGAAAGGGTGCGTGCCGGTACGTTTTGCGCGTACGACAAAGCTTTTGCCCGCAACCTCTTTGGCGACGGTCTGTGCCACTGTCGTTTTGATGGCTTCAAGGGTATCGGTCTTGTCAAACTGCAGCGCTTCGAGAACCTGTTCGATACCGGGGGTGTTCAGGAGTGTTTCGCGTACAGCATCGACCTTTTCGATGGGAGTGACCACTTCGATCTTGTCGGAGAATTTTTTGATCTCTATCGTCTCATCGATCGGTTTGAGGAGTGCAAGGAGGTTCTGGTAGAGCTGGTTGACCATCTGCTTCTTTGCCGAAGCACCCTTGACCATGATCTCCGGAAAGAGTTTGAGAATGAATTTCTGTGTTTTGACGCTGTTTTCTGCCACGGCGGTTTCCTTGAAAAAAGTACGGCATTATAGCACACCTGGTGCTATTTTTGTGCCCCCGTGGTCGCCATATCGTTTTGTATCGTCTCTTCCTCTTTATAGACTTTGACATTCTCAAGGTAGCCGCTGATCTCAAGCTCTTCGTAGACGATCCCCTCCGGTACCGCTTCGGAGTGCAGCTGTACCGCACACTGCTTGTAGTTTGGCTCGAAAGACTTGGGGTCGAACTCGGGGATGGTTACGGCATTGATGAGCTGTTCGTTGAAGTGGAACGGTACGAAGATGTTGCCCTCGCGTACGGTTTCGCTCACTTTGACGATGACATCCTCCACACGCCCGCGGTTTCCGGAGATGGCGATGCGGTCTCCGCTTTTTACCTTGAGTTTGGCAGCGTCTTTGGGGTTGATATCCACCCACGCTTCGGGTGCCAGTGCATCGAGGATGCCGATGGTACCGGTCTTGGTGCGTGTATGGAACTGCTCTACCGTTCGTCCGGTGTTGAGCATCAACGGCAGCCCTTTGCACTGCATCTCACTCAGCGGCTTCCAGTCAACCGGCAGCAGCTGTGCCTTGCCGTCAGGGGTAGGGCATGGCATATCTTCAGAGTAGAGGCGCTTGGTGCCGTTGGGGGCTTTGTCGTTACACGGCCACTGGATGCCGCCAAGCGCTTCGATGAGCTCGTAGCTCATACCGCTGTAGTCGCAGAGTCTGCCCTTGCTGACACGTTTGATCTCCTCAAACGCGTCACGTGGAGTGTCGAGGTTTTTGAAGAGCAGGTCGTGTTTGTCGCCGAAATATTTGGAGAACTCCTTGACGATGTAGAAGTCCGCTTTGCTCTCTTCAAGGGGTTCTATGGCTTTTTTAGCATAGTTGCAGCGGCGCTCGGAGTTGGTGTAGCACCCCTCCTTTTCACTCCATGTCGCTGCAGCAAAGACCACATCGGCGATCTGTGCCGTATCGGACATGAAGGCATCCTGTACGACCAGCAGGTCGAGTTTTTTGAGTGCCTCTCTAAGCCCGTTTTGGTCAGGATAGCTTACCAGCGGGTTGGTAGCGACCACCCAGAGTGCTTTGATCTCGCCGCGGTTGATCGCATCGATGATCTGCGGATAGGCGTAGCCGCGTGCAGTGGGAATGAGCTCTTCCGGTACACCAATGATCTCGGCAAACTCTCTTCTGTCACTCTCACTGGCATAGTTTCGGTATCCCGGGATGGATGAGGTGAAGCCGAATTCCCGCGTACCCATCGCATTGCACTGTCCGGTGATGGACATCGGCGCAGCGCCTTCTTTGCCGAGGTTGCCGGTGATGAGGGCGAGGTTGCAAATGGCAGAGACGGTGTCAGTACCAATCGAGCTCTGGTTGACTCCCATCGTCCAGGCACTCATGGCCGCATCGGCACCGGCATAGACACGCGCAAGTTCATAGAGTGTCTTGACATCGATGCCGGTGATGTTGGCAACCTCCTGGGGAGGGTAGTTCTCCATGATGTGTTTTTTGAACTCCCTGTATCCGTTGGTACGCTCTTTGATGAATTTCTCATCCTCCCAGCCCTGTTCCATGATGATGTAGCACAGACCGTTGATAAGCGCCAGGTCACTTCTTGGTTTGAGCGGTACGAAGATGTCTGCCATCTGTGAGGTTTTGGATTTTCTGGGGTCGATGACGATAATGGTCGGTTTCTTGCCTGTCGTTTTCTTGTTTTTTGCAATATGCAGCTTCAAAATAGGGTGGTTGTCAGCGATGTTCGCACCGATAAGCATGATCACATCGGCCTTTTCGAAGTCTTCGTAGCAGCCTACCGGTCCGTCGCTTCCAAAGGTCTGCTTGTAGCCCATCACCGCACTTGCCATGCAGAGTGTGGTGTTGCCGTCGTAGTTGTTTGTCTCAAGCCCAAGCTGTACAAACTTGCCGAGCATATAGAACTCTTCGGTCAGCAGCTGTCCGGTAGAGACTACCGCAACCGCACCCTTTCCGTGCTCTTTTTGGATACGCTTGAACGCCTCTGCCGTGTAGCTGAAGACTTTATCCCATGAAGCGGGCTGCAGGGTACCGTTCTTTTTAAGCAGCGGTGTAGGTACACGGCTGTCTGCACGCACCATCTTGTGTTCACTCAGTCCCTTGGGGCAGAGTGTACCCATATTGACCGGATGGAGCGGGTCGCCCTTGGAGTAGACCGCTTCACCGTTCTTGACACCGATGTACATGCCGCACCCCACGCCGCAGTAGCCGCAGGTACTTCGTACCCACTTGTCGGGGGCTTTGGCTTTGGCGACTTTGCCGAAGATGGGGTCGTCAACGAGGGCGTATTTGTCCTCTTTGATATCAAGACCGAGAAAGTTTTTTGCTTTGTCTATGAGACTCATTTGGTTTTCCTCAAATTCTGTTTGCTGTTTAAAGGTTTCTTCCTACTTTTTTTCTCAAAGAGAGTGATATGCTGTTGCATACCGCTTCGCTTCACAAGAGAAAAAAGTAGGCAAAAAAGCGTCACTTCGCAAGTGCACGGGCGATGCTTATGTCGCCTTGCTTCGAAAATATGGGCGACAACGCATCTGTGCACCCAGTGCTCAGTGACAAATGCAACCTAATATTAGTATTTAAAACTAAGAAAACATAACGGTTCTCTTAGCGCTAAATACTAAATCCTGAACGCTCAGCACTCAACGCTGACCACTTCGTGGTCAATGTCTCTGGTTCCCCGCAAAGAAGTTCCCCGCAAGTCCCAATGGTACCACGGTGCGGTAGAAGAGGTAGCGGCCGGCAAGTTCGGAGGCAAGTGCGCCGAGTGTGGCAACGACAAGGGTGGCGATGGCCAGACCTGTCAGACCGCTGGCGGTAAAGAGGATGGCAAGCAGCGGCAGTGCCAGCCCGAAGGCTGCCAGGGACCAGATGCGGAACTTCTTGATGTTGCCAAAGTGTTCCTGCAGCAGGATACGGCTTCGGTTGTACTGGTAGTAGAGCGGGTCCTCTTTGTCAAGATGGCGGTAGAACATCACCTCTTCGAAGATCACCAGCGCCTGCCCCATGCCCGCAAGCAGGGTGATGGCAAGCAGGACCATTGCCCCCTGTGCACCGTTGCTTGCAAGCAGGGCGGTAGCGATAAGCAAGAATCCGACATAGCCCGAACCGAAGAAGCGTTTGGTGGTACTCTTGCGGTTCCAGCTTGGTCTTGCTTTGATGCGGTAGATCATCGACTGGGCGTAGATGCCATAGAGCCCTATGCCGAGGGTCAGTGCTTCAAGCAAGAGCAGGAGAGCACCGCCGACATCGAGGAAGTAGAGTCCGGCAGTAAGCGTTGCAAGGGCGGTGTAGGCACCCAAAGCGATCGCTTCACGGCTGAGCCATGAGGTTTTCCAGTTCTTCATCGCACTCATCGCTTTGCCCGGTCGTCCAAGGTGCATGGCCGAAAGCGGCAGCCCTATGGCTGCAGGCAGGAATGCCAAAATCGCCATCACAAGATTTGGTTTTGGCAGGTTGAAGCCAAGCGAGTAGAGCAGCTGTCCCAAAAAGAGTGCCAGAAATGCTCCTACTGATACCTGTGTCAGTACCGTCATGAAGACAAGCGGCAGTTCAGCGTGGGCAGGCTTGAGGATGTGCTCGTCTGCCGGGCGTACCTCCTGGCCTTCTGGAAGTTCGGGCAGGGTGTAGCGTGTGGTGGGCTTGGTGATCTCGATGTCCGGTAGATGGGGAGCGACACCCTCTTTTGCCATAT
>JALWLU010000054.1 GCA_026996325.1 Sulfurovum sp. | reverse complement strand
TAAAGACCTAGCCCGAAGCCGGCACTTCGCTTCTCCGCCTGTGAAAAGGGTTCGGTATAGTAAGAAAGCGGGTGTTCAAGCGGATCGCCTTTGGAGAGCACTTCAATCATACCGTTGTGGGTACGCAGCAGGGCACACTTGTCCTTGCCGTACTTGAGTGCATTGTCCAGCAGGTTTTTCAACACCAGGACCATCAGCTTCTTATCGGTCGTCAGCGCCATCTCCTCCACATCGGTGTGGACACAGCTTCCCTCCGACATCAGCAGGTCCTTGCTCTCCTCGATGAGTTCACTGAGCATAATGTATTCGAAGTTGGGCTCGAAACTCTGTGTCGTGACCCGTTCGATCTCTGCAAGCTCGGAGATAAGCTCATTCATACGCTCGAATGCACGGATAAGCACCTTTTTGGTCGCTTCATCATCGAGCATCTCTACGACAATACGCCCCTTGGTAATAGGGGTTTTAAGCTCATGCATCAGGTTGCGCATAAAGAGATTCTTCGACGTGCTCAGATGATCGATATGCTTGATCGCGTCATCAAAACTCTTGGCGATCTTTCCGATCTCGTCATCGTGCTCGTAGGTGATCTCGACATTCATATCCCCCTGCGCAAAACGCTGTATCTGATGATGAAGCTTCTTGAGCGGATAGAGCTTTTTGAGTACGGCAAAATAGAGCAGAAGCAGCAAAACGATCAGTATTACCCCAAGTGTTACGGCAATTTCATAGAAGAAGTTCTCAGGCGCGGCATCTTCCAAAAGCAGATTGTAGCTCATCCGCTGCACATAGATGTAGCGCTTTCCGTCAAGGTTGAAGACACGCACCTGCCCAAGCAGCTGTGATCCCCCTCGAAAGATCGTTTCGCCCCGCTCCATGATCTCCTTTTTTACTTTTGCCTCCTCCTGAGGAGGTATCGGCTTGACATGCAGCTCTTTATAGAGTTTTTCAAGCTCCTGCTGAGAGGGGTAGAGACGGAGATTGGAGAGGAATGTCAGTGAGATAAGCTGGTAGCGCTTGAACTCGTCGATCTTCTGTCTGTCCTTGTTCCAGAAGTGAAAGAGGGTAAAGGTGGCCACCAGAATGATGATCGCCACCGAGAAGAGAATATGGATAAAGGTGGTAACGGAGAGGTTTCTCATAGCCTGTCGGTAAGCATGTATCCCACACCGCGGATGGGTTTGATGTAGACATGATCGGGATCGATCTTGGCTATCTTCTGACGGATACGTGAAATGATCACATCGATATTCTTGATGGAACTGTCATCATCGATATGGTCGCTCTCATAAAGCAGCTGTTCACGTGAGACAGAACCGTTCTTGTGCTGCAGCAGCATCGAGAGAATGTCATACTCGGCTGCTGTCAGGTCGAGGAAGTGGCCTTTGAAGAGAATGGTACGTGCCGACGGATCGGCAACGAAGAGCTCCTCTTTCTCCTTTTTCTTCTCATCTGCACTGTGTGTACGACGCAGGATCGTCTTGATACGTGTCACCAGTTCACGCGGATCGTAGGGTTTTGGCATATAGTCGTCCGCCCCGCGCTCCAGCCCTATGACCTTGTCGGTAATATCATCGCGTGCAGAGGAGATGATGATGGGAATATCTGTGATCTCTCTGATTTTGGGGATCACCTCCAGCCCATCCATTCCCGGCAGGGTCAGATCGAGAATGATCAGATCGAAATCGTGCTGCGTCAGAAGCGAAAGCCCGATGTAGGGATCTTCCGCACCGATCACCTCCATATCGTACTTGGTAAGATAGTTGGTCAGGATGAGCGCGAGTTCGGGATCATCCTCTATAATGAGTATCTTGATAATGGCCGATCCTTTCGTGTGTAATAATTAATGTCAATTGTAAACGATAAAGCTTAACAGTGGGATTAACCCGCATCCGAATAGTCCAGATAGACCTTCGTGATCGCGATCAAAAACGATGTGATCGCCGGCCCCAGAATCATTCCCCAAAAACCGTAAGTACTCATCCCCGCCAGAATAGAGAAGAAGATGAGAATGGAGTTGATCTGCAGGGTACTTTTGAGGAAATCTCTCTTGATCACTTCAATGATCATAGGCTTTATGAAAGTATCGGCAATGACAGAAATGACGATCACCGAATAGGAGGCGATCATGATAGCTGTCTGCGCATCGACCTTCGTCCAGACATAGAGCGATACCGGTGCCCAGACGATCACCCCGCCGATAATAGGGATGAGAGAGGCAAAGCCGTAGATGACCCCAAAGAAGATACCGTTGAAACCAAAGAAGCTCATCATGATCCCAAAGAGAAAGCCCTCGAAGATCGCGGTAACGATAATGGAGTAGAAGACAATCTCCATCGTCGCAGAGACCTCCTTCATCATCCTCTCACCCTTTTGCGGAGAGACGGGCAGCAGCTCCAGAATGGTATCGAAGAAGCGGTTACCGTAGTAGTTGATAAAGAAGTAGAAGAGGACGACAAAGAACATATTTTTCATAAAGCCAAGCCCTGTACTTCCCGCTACCGTTAAGTAGGCTGTCGACTCTCTGATATACTCCGCGATCCGCTCATCACTCATATACTGATGTGTCAGCTCCTTGAGAAAAGGAAAGTGCTCTACCATCGAGCGCAGCGCGGCAAGGGTATCTTTGACCCCCTGCTTGTCGATCTGTGAAATGTACCCCACTCCGATGGTTGCCAGATAGATGATAGGCGCAAAAAGCAGCAGCATCATAAGCAGTGTGGAGATAGATGCGGAGATCTTCGCCGAACCGGTGAAGTCGACCAGTTTCTTGGTCAGGTTGAAAGTCCCCATAGAAAGCAGGATCGCTACGGTCATCGAAAGCAAAAAGGGCTGATAGACGCTGTATGCCCCAATGAGCCCCAGAACGAAAAGGGCGGTGATCATCAACTGTGTTTTAGTCACTGAATAGCCCTTCCTTGATACCGCCAAGTTTGAAGTGCTCGTAACTCTTCTGTGTCGCGATGCGCCCTCTGGCGGTGCGTTCGATGTAGCCGTTGGCGATCAGATAGGGTTCGAGCACATCTTCGATGGTCCCTTCATCCTCGCTCAGTGCCGCAGCGATGGTACTTAGGCCCATCGGACGGCTTTTGGCGCTTACCAGCAGTTCAAGCAGCTGAATATCCTGCTCGTCAAATCCTAACGTATTGACACCCAACTCATCGAGCGCATACTTCGCACGCTCAAGCGTCACGGTCTCTTCGTTGGCCACTTCGGAGAAGTCGCGTACACGGCGCAGCAGCCGCAGGGCGATACGCGGCGTACCACGGCTGCGTCTTGCAATCTCATGTGCCGCTTCCGGGGTTGCAGGCTTCTCAAGTTTCATGGCCGCCTGCTCAACGATCTTTGCAAGCTCGTCAGGCGTATAGAACTGCATTCTAAAGTGCATCCCGAAACGCTCACGCAGCGGGTTGCTCAGCATCCCCGCGCGTGTCGTCGCCCCAATGAGGGTAAAGCGCGGCAGATCAATCTTGACAGTCTGTGCCGCCGGACCGCTGCCGATAATGATATCGAGCCTGAAATCCTCCATCGCCGGGTAGAGGATCTCCTCGATCGCCGGGCTCATACGGTGAATCTCGTCGATAAAGAGAATGTCCCCCTCTTCAATATTGGTCAGCAGTGCGGCCAGATCGCCCGCCTTTTCGATCATCGGTGCGGCAGTCGTCTTGATATTCGCCTGCATCTCCGCAGCAATGATATTCGCCAGTGTCGTCTTCCCCAGTCCCGGAGGGCCGAAAAAGAGGATGTGATCGAGCGCCTCTTCACGCCGTCTGCTCGCCTCTATGAATACGCGCAGGTTCTTCTTGATCTTCTCCTGCCCGATATACTCATCCCACGAACTTGGCCGCAGTGTCACCTCATAGGAGGCTTCGCCGTCAAAACGCTCGATCTCGACCATACGTTCCATCAAAAGTTCCTTTTGGTGGAAGTATGCAGGGAGTAGGGAGTAGGGAGTAGGTTTGGTATGCATTGCTGCGCAATGCTTTTATCTTTTTTCGGTTGCTCATTACTCATTACTCGTTGCTCCCTAATCAATAGCTGTGCGCTTCATCAGGAAACTGGCGCGCCTTGACCTCTTTGACATACGCTTCAAGCCCTTCACGCACCTCTTTGGCGCCGTTGCAGTAGCGTTTGACGAATTTGGGCTTGAAAGCTTCGAAGAAGCCGAACATATCGCTCCAGACCAGTACCTGTCCGTCAGTGACGTTGCCTGCTCCGATACCGATGGTGGGTACCTTTACCGCATCGGTCACCGCTTTGGCAGCTTCGGACTTGACCCCTTCGACCAGCACCATCGCCGCACCGGCCGCTTCAAGTTCAAGCGCATCTTCAACCAGCCGTTTGATATCGGCTTCGTCTTTGCCGCGTACTCTGTAGCCACCTTCGCTGCGCACGTGCTGAGGCATAAGCCCGATGTGTGCAACAACGGCTATGCCGTTGTCTGCAAGCGTACGGACGATGTCGGCTTTCTCCCTGCCCCCTTCAACCTTGACTGCCTGCGCGCAGGTTTCGCGATAGACACGGGTAGCGTTCTCAAGCGCAATTTCAGGTGTAGTGTAGCTGCCAAAGGGCATATCAAACACGATGCAGGCAAGTTTCGCGCCGTTGCAGACCGCCTGTGTATGGTAGATCATCTGATCCATCGTCGCCGAGAGTGTATCCTCCTTGCCAAGAAAGCTCATGTTGAGACTGTCTCCGACAAGGATCATCTCCACTTCGCCGTCAAAGAGCTGGGCAAAGAGCGCATCGTATGCCGTTACCATCGTGATGGGCTCGATCCCTTTCATCGCGGCGACCGTGCTCATGGTCACCTTCTTTTCGATACGCGGTGTATGGATACTCACAGGAAACTCCTTTGGAGTTTGATTGATGATTGATAATTGATGATTGATAATTGGTGCATTTTGGGTTGCTGCCTTGTTGCCATATTATAAATGAAATCTTTGAATAATTCAGTTACAAGGTTTCATCCGATGGCGACAAAGGAGCACTCAACCCCTGAAAGGGGCGCTTGCGTTTGCGACTGCCAGAGCTATCGGATGGAACCGTGCTTACTCAAAGACCTCAAATGAGATAGTTTTACTCATTTTATCATATAATGTTAAAAATTTATGACATAAAGAAGCGATATTGAAAAAATTAGTTGCCTATATCACGACCGGATTCCCTTCACTGGATTTTACCGTAGATGCCGCTCTCGCACTTGCCGATGCCGGTGTAGACACCCTTGAGCTCGGTATGCCCTTCTCAGACCCCGTTGCAGACGGTCCCGTTATCGAAGCGGCCAACCTCAAAGCGCTGCAAAACGGTTTCAGACTGCAGCACCTTTTCGATGCTTCGGCAAAGATTGCACCCCATATCGACACACTCTGGATGGGCTACTTCAACCCTTTCTACCACAAAGGAATGGAGCACTTCATAGACGAAGCGACACGCGCAGGGGTCAACGGTTTCATCATCCCGGACCTGCCGTTTGAGGAGGCGCACCCCTACAAACCTGCCGTAGAGGAAGCCGGACTCAGCCTCATCGACTTCATTGCACCGACCGATTCCAAAGAGCGTATTGCCCAAATCGTACCCGATGCCAAAAAGTTCATCTACCTCGTCGCCTATGCCGGTATTACCGGGGCTGGCAAAA
>JALWLU010000053.1 GCA_026996325.1 Sulfurovum sp. | reverse complement strand
CACTCGATATCGACTATCTGCAAGGGTTTTATCTCTGCGAGCCATTCCCTCTTTCTGAGCTTACCTGAGATATTTCCTAAAAGAAAAGCAGCTGAACGATATTGAGTATAAACATTGTAATGAACCCCACCTTGTAGACCATCATCTCGTTACGCTCGATGAAAGAGGTATGGCGGTCGAAATAGGGCTGTACCTTTTCCGGGTTGTCAATCTCGTAGAGCATCTCGGAGTAGTTGTGGTAGCGCTTGTCCGTATCGGTCTCGATCGCACGCAGGATGACACTCTCCAGCCAGTACGGGATCTTCGGGTTAAGTTTGCTTGGATGTTTGGGGTCTTTTTCAAAACTTGGTGTCTGAAACGGTTCAATCTCACCAAACGGAAACTTCTGTGTCAGCGCCTCATAGAGTGTCACGCCAATGGCGTAGATCTCCGTCTGCTCGGTAATGGGTGCCTGTTTGAAACGCTCCGGTGCAAGGTATGAAGGGGTTCCCGCCCGTGTTACCGTCGAATAGGCTTCGGTAATGCTGCCAAAATCGACCATCTTGAAGACGATCTTCTCCTTTCGTTTCGTGACGATGATGTTTTCGGGCTTGATATCGCCATGCACGAGGTTGAACTTGATGAGATACTGTGACATCTTCAGCAAAAAGTGTGCCAGCTCCACCCCAAGATCGACACTAAGCGGCTTCTTGGCAATATACTCCTTGAGAGAGACTCCCTCGATGTAGCGCATAATATAGTAGCGGTGCGTCCGTTTTCTGGGGATGACCGCTTTGGGAAAGAAGCCCGCTTTGAGGCGGCTTGCCATCCAGACCTCTTTGACAAAGAGGTCGAGCATCACCTCATCGTCCATCGCTTCGGCAGGTGCAAACTTGATGACATACTGCACCCCCTTCTTCTCACAAAGCCAGGTTCTGTTGTTCTGTATCAGCGGTTTGATGAGACGGTAGCCGTCTATCTCTTCACCCTTTTTGTACTGCTCCTGAATGATCAGCTCAGTCTGCTTGAGCTTCAGTCTGGGGTCAAGCTCTTTTACCTCGATGACCACAGCTGTCGTATCGTCAGGCAGATCGTCATTGTGCTTTTTGCTTGCTTTCTTGACAAGGAACGAAGCGCCCACCTTGATGCCTTCGGCAAGCTCTTCGGGTGAAAGTTCGTTATAGAGCCCGTCGCTGCAGAGCAGAATGCGGTCTCCCGCCTGCAGGTTGTTTTCAAAGTAGTAGGGTTCGACACTCTCCTCAAGTCCTATGGCAGCAGTAAGCACATTCTCCATCCCCTCCTCATCCATCGCGTGGTCGGAGGAGAGCTGTGCAAACTGTCCGTTGCGGGAGAGGTAGATGCGGCTGTCACCCACATTGGCACCGTAAAGTCTGTCGCCTTCTATGACCACCAGCGTCAGTGTCGTCACCAGCTCCTGACGCTCATATTGCTCCATCGACTCGAGGTAGAGCACACGGTTGATATTCTCGATGAAGTGGCGTATCGACTTCTCCATACTCCAACTTCGCGGACGGTTCTTCAGAGACTGTACCAGAAACTGCGCAGTGCGTTTTGCCGCTTCAGCCCCATGCATCGAAGAGCCCACCCCGTCACAGACCACCGCAACGGTGATGTTCTCCATCACCTTGACTTCAAAGTAGTCGTCGCCTGTAAGCTGCGTACCTTTTGCCAGCGTAAAGCCGTTGGTTTCAATATTCTCTTTGGACATAGACCTTCCCCTCTTTATGAATGCTTCATTATAACATTACGCTCCACGCTTTCACACTTAGCGCCTGATTAAGATTTGTGCACTGTACCTATCTGCTATAATATGTACAGATGACACCCCCTTCAAAAGGAAACTTATGCCTGTCAAGATCATACTTCTGGTACTCTGCTGCACGCTTCTTTCTCAAGGAAGGGCAGAGAACAACAGCAGCAAACACTCAATTATTGAGAAACAGATAGAAAAACAGAAAGCGTTAGAGGAGAAGTATGCCAAGGAGCAGCGTTTCTACCAGGGTGACGAATACGATTTCAAGAGCAAAGAGGTAGACCCCGACATCCTCAAAGATATCAAGCCGCTAGAACCGGACTATGAGCATACCAACGATTGGGGTGTTGCGGATAGTGAGTGAGTCCAACATATCCATCTAAATGCTCAGCGCTAAACGCTAAACACTTCACAAAAGCCGAAGCTTTTGCGATCTATATCATTCCCCCCGCATTGGCACCCCATGTGGTTCTCCAGCGTGTCTTGACAAGAGAGATGGCCCCAATGGCGATGAGTACAAGCCCGGCAAAGATAAAAAAGCCCATACTGTAACTGTCGAATGTCCCCTTTGCCCAGCCGAGCGTCTTGACAAGGAAAGTTCCGCCAATCCCGCCGGCTGCACCGATGAGTCCGGTCATGATACCGATATCTTTACCGAAACGCTGCGGTACGAGCTGGAAGACCGCACCGTTTGCCATACCAAGGTTGGCCATGATCAGGAAGAGTACGCCGATGGCAACCCAGAACGGCAGCTTCACCATTCCACTGAGTACTACCAGTGCCGCAACGATACCAAAGAAGATATAAAGCGCTTTGATACCGCCCATCTTGTCAGCGACCCCGCCGCCGACAGGACGGAGGATGGCACCGGCAAAGATGGTAAGTGCACCGAAGTAACCTGCAATGACCTTGACATTTGGCTCATTGAACACATCCATTCCAAAGGCACTCATATCCGCCTGGTAAGTGTTCATCAGGTAAACCTTCATATAGTTGGCAAACCCGACAAAGCCACCGAAGCTGACGGCGTAGAAGAGCATGAACCACCAGCTGTCACGGTCTTTGAGAAGCTTCCAGTAGTCGCCCAGCTTCTTTGGACGCGGCTTGTAAACAGACTCCGGCGCATCCTTCGCCATGAAGATGTAGGTAATAAGCACGATGAACGAAAGCAGTCCGCCAACGAGGAACACCGCTTCCCAGCCCCACTTCTCCGCAATTTTCGGAGCAAAAAGGAAGTCGATAACCACTCCGACATTCCCCGCACCGGCAATACCAAGCACGATCCCCTGAAGCTTTGGCGGATACCACTGTCCCGCCTGCGGCAGCGCCACTGCGAACGATGCACCGGCAAAACCAAGCCCCAGAGCAACAACAAGCAGCTCATTGTAGGTGATGCTCTCTCCTCTTGAGTATGCGTAGAAGAGTGATGCGATAACGATCACCTGCGCAATGATAGCCGTCTTTTTTGGCCCCATCTTATCTACCCCGAACCCAAGCACAATACGCAGCAGCGCACCTGCCAGAATCGGGATAGAGAGCAGTGTCGCGATCTGTCCCGAACTCAGTGCGGCACCGTGTGCGGTGAGTGATTCGTTGATCTCTGTCGCCAGTGGCCCCAGCATCGTCCATACCATAAAACTGAAATCAAAGTAAAGGAACGCTGCAAAGAGTGTCTTTGCATCTCCCTGTCCTTTTAGTGCCTTGAAGCTTGCCATTGTTTCTCCTTAACAAAATGATAGGGGAATTATACAGTAAAGTTATCGGAATAATCAGAACCCGTATGATTAATTTTTAATCAATACATTTGCCCTTTATAGCAAAGGCTCCCTACATACACCCGTAATTGGTATACTTTCAATTGATTATTTTTTAATCACAACAGTAACGCCTTTCTCTGTGCTCTTTTCGCTATAATAAGCCCAACAGTAACGACAGGAGCGGCATACTATTATGGAAGCATTGGCAAAGGCGTTTGAAGCCAGAAGCAAAAAGGTCAACAAGGTTGAGACTACCAAGGCACTGAAAGACCCTATGGAGGTCTACGAGCGTCTTGAGGAGATCGCAGCGGCAGGCTACGAGGGTCTGAGCAAAGAGGACTCCGCCTACTTTCTGAAGTGTTTCGGACTCTTCGACAAGGGTGAGGACTTCATGCTGCGCGTACGCATCCCCGGCGGACAGCTGACCAACGCGCAGGCGGTCCGCATCGGTGAAGTGGCAAAAGAGTACGGCAACGACTACATCGACATCACTACCCGTATGCAGGTGGAGCTGCGCTACCTGCAGATTGCCGACATCGCAAAAGTACTCAAAGCGCTTAAAGAGGTAGGCATCTCCACCTTCCAGACCGGGGTGGACAATCCGCGAAACATTGTCACCGACCCACTCGACGGCATAGCGTATGACAACATCATCGAAACTATGCCGATCTTGACGCAGCTTCAGGAGATCTTCATTGAAAAACCCGAATGGATCTCCGCGCTGCCAAGAAAGTTCAATACCGGTATCCTTGGAAGCCTCAGCAACTCCTGCAACATCTTCGGACACGACTGCAACTTCGTACTCGCCAACAAGGACGGCAGCTTCGGCTTCAATATCTATCTGGGTGCCCGTGTCGGCGTGCAGGCGCGTGATGCCGACCTCTTCGTCACCCCCGAAGAGGTACCGGCATTCTTCAAAGCGCTGCTTAATGTCTTCAAAACCTACGGCTACCGTGACAACCGCAACAAGAACCGTCTGCACTTCCTGCTGCAGGATGTGGGTATTCCCGCATTCATCGAAGCGGTCAAAGAGGAGGCCGGGATGCTATTCGCCTCTGGCGGCATGACGCTGGTGCAGTCGCAGAACATCGCACTGGGTGCCAACCGCGTACTGCTTAAAAACGGCACTTACGCCTACAAGGTCATCGTCCCCTCCGGTATCTTCAGCGGGACAGATATGATCGCGGCCGCACAGGCGGCACAAAACTACGGCAACGGCGACATCCGTCTCAGCTACGACCAGAACCTCTACATCATCAACATTGACAAAGAGAAGCTTGAAGCCTTCGAGAGTGACCCGCTCATTGCCAAGTATGCGCAGTATAACAACCTCTATTTTCAGGATATGATCGCCTGTGCAGGGACCCAGACCTGCAGCTACGGTGTCATCCCCAACAAACCTGACGCCATAGAGATGGCACACTTTCTTAACTCCGAAGTGCCCATTGCCAACGCCAATGTGCGTATGAACTGGTCGGCATGTCCCAAAGGGTGCGGGGTACACGGTATAGCTGACATCGGTTTTGAGGGGTGCAAGGCAAAAGATGCCGAAGGCAACCGTGTTGACGGGGTACACCTCTTTATGGGCGGCAAGATCACCCGCGAAGCCAGAGAGGCGCACATCCTCCACAAGGCACTGCCGATCGACGAAGCCAAGCACCACGTCAAGTATCTGCTGAAAACATACGCGGCATACAAAGAGCGCGGAGAAACCTTTGAGAGTTTCGAGACACGCTTTTTTAGCAAGAACTACAGTTACCAGGCGATCGGCTTCTTTACCAAGATCAACTATATCCTCCGCGACAAACTGGGGCTGGATGTAATGTTTGAGCTTGACAAAGAGCCAAAAAGCGGACGCCGTGAAGAGTACGAACTCTTCACCTTCGGACTCAAACTCTTCAAACTCCTCACAGGAGAGAAGCGTTTTGAAGCTGTCACAGGACTCGCCCCAACCCTTGCACGTCCACGAAAGATAGCCCGCGATGAAGTGAGCAAACTCAACCCGAAAATCCCGCCAAAACTCTCTGAAGTCATCTACAATATGACGCACGAGAACAAGAGCGAACGGGCACAGGTTTTCTCGGAGCTTCTGGTCGCACTTAAAGAGGTGTAAATAGGGAGTAGGGAATAGGTAGCAGAGAGTAGTGAGCAACCGATTCAAAAATTAAAAGCTAAAAATTAAACTTTTGTGTTACTTTTGCACTTTTCGTGCAGGTTATGCAGG
>JALWLU010000052.1 GCA_026996325.1 Sulfurovum sp. | reverse complement strand
AGACGCTCGTCATCCGTACTCCAGATCTTCTTCGCCTTTCCTTCGTAAACCAGTAATTTCTTCTCCATCAGTGTTTCCCTTTCTCTGTGATGATGAGTGCCTTAAGAATGTCAAGCGCACTTTTAAGTTGCGCATCGTTGTAGATCATCTTCTCAGTGATCAGCTTTTTGTTCTTGGTTGCATTCTCATCTTCACTCTCGGCAGTTGCATTCGAACCTTCTTCCTTTTTCTTAAGGACCTTGCTATCGACATCTTTCTCTATTTTCTCAAGTTCGGTCTCAAGATGTTTCTTCAGGTCCTTCTCTTTAAGCAGAATAGGGTCCTCTTCATACTCTATCTTCCCAAGGTGTACCGTGATATCGGGCGTAACCCCCTTGTTCTGAATGGTTCTGCCGCTTGGAAGGTAGTAGCGTGCCACGGTCAGCTTCACCGCCTCCTTTTTGCCTACGGGCAGAACTATCTGCACCGATCCCTTTCCGAAGGTCTTTTCACCGATGATGACGGAGCGGTTGAAGTCCTGCAGGGCTCCGGAGACGATCTCGCTGGCACTTGCCGAACCGCCATTGACCAGTGTTACGATCGGTGTTTTAAGGTCCGTTCCCTCTTTGTGTGCCCTGTATTCGACATTCTCTGACTTCATGCGCCCTTTCTGGCTGACAATAACGCCATCATCGACGAATAAGTCTACCAGGCCTGTTGCCTGATCGAGCAGTCCGCCCGGGTTGTTACGCAGGTCAAGGAGAATTCCTTTGGTGTTGTTGTGCTCCGCAATTGCTTTCTTGACACTCTCGACCACTTTCTGGTCGAAAGATGAGACGTGCAGATAGAGAATACCGTCTTCCCCTTCGATGGTTTTAGGGTAGACGGAGTCGATTTTAATAATGTCACGGGTGATTTTTATCTTGAGCGGCTTTGGCTCTTTTTTACGTACAATGGTAAGAACGATGTCGGTGCCGGGTTTCCCGCGCATCAGTTTGACCGCCTCGTCGATGTTCATGCCAAGTGTCGCCTTGTCATCGATCTTGAGGATGATATCGCCTGCCTTGACACCCGCCTTCATGGCCGGGGTACCCTCAAGCGGTGCTATAACGGTAAGTGCACCGTCTTTCATACCAACAGAGATACCCAGCCCGCCAAACTCGCCTTTGGTCTGTACTGTAAGATCTTTGTATGATTTCTCATCCATATAGGTGGAGTGGGCATCGAGGTTGCTCATCAGTCCCTTGAGCGCCTTGTTCACAAGTTCGGTCGTATTGGTCTCGTCGACATACTCCTGCTCGATCAGATTGAGAATCTGGGTGAACTTGATGTAGGCTTCAAGCTTCTGCTTGGCACTGTCAGCCTTGGGCTTCTCCTGCGCCTGCGCGAAAGATCCGAAAAGATAGGCTGCCGTCAGGGTAGAAAGCAGGCCCGCTGCGATCACTTTTTTGCTTTTTTGAATCATAGGGTAGGTACTCCGTTCATTAAGGTGATATTTTATAGAAATCTCACTAAGAGATTGCTGTTTGCGCATACTATATAGGGTATAGGTAAATCGCTGTTAAATATCTGTGTTTCATTCATATTCGGTTATCGGATTTGCATTACAATAGTCCTTAAAGGTCTAAAAACTGGTGCTTTCAGCTAAAATTAAATATTTTTTGTTAAGAAACTTGACAAAGAGTGACTAAACTTGGTATAATACGCCCAAATACAGAAAGAAGGAAGCCAATATGAGTATCTTAGAGAAATTGACCAACCAAATGCAGGAGACCATCGAATCGGGGGTTTCGCTTGCATTGCACAACAAAAACCAGGAAGTCGAGCCCATTCACCTTGTCTGGGCACTGCTGACCAACAGCAACTCCATCCTAAACCAGGCGCTCAACAAGATGAGTGCCGAAAAGGCGGCGATCGAGCTGGAGGCGAAAAGTGTCGCCTCCAAGCTGCCGACAGTCTCTACCGTAACCAAAGAGACCATCAAGCTCGGACAGAACCTCGTACGTTCACTCCAGAACGCCGAAGGTGTCATGGCTGCAAACGGTGACCAGTACCTTGCAGTCGATACCTGGCTGATGGCGAACATTAACGAGAGTTACATTAAAGATGTCATCGGCAAGTATGTCGACATCACCGAGTTCAAGAAGACGCTTGAGTCCATCAGGGGCGGGAAGACCATCGATTCGCAGACTGCCGACGAGACACTCGAGGCGCTCAGCCAGTACGGTATCGACCTGACACAAAAGGCTATCGACGGCGAACTCGACCCTGTTATCGGACGTGACGAAGAGGTGCAGCGTGTGATGCAGATCCTCATTCGTAAGACAAAGAACAACCCAATCCTCATCGGTGAGCCCGGTACAGGTAAAACCGCCATCGTCGAGGGGCTGGCGCAGCGTATCGTCAATAAAGAGGTACCGCTGAGCCTGCAGCACATGCGTGTCATCTCGCTTGACATGAGCCGTCTGATCGCCGGTGCGAAGTACCGCGGTGAGTTCGAGGACAGACTCAAGGCCGTTGTCGATGAAGTCAAAGAGGCATCGAACATCATCCTCTTCATCGACGAGATTCATACCATCGTAGGTGCGGGCGCGAGCGAGGGAAGCATGGATGCGGCCAACATCCTCAAGCCTGCCCTTGCACGTGGAGAGCTGCACACCATCGGTGCAACCACACTGAAAGAGTACAGAAAGTACTTCGAGAAAGATGCTGCGCTGCAGCGTCGTTTCCAGCCGGTCAAGGTGGATGAGCCAAGTATTAACGAAGCGCTTCAGATCCTAAGAGGTATCAAAGAGCGCCTCGAGACGCACCACAACGTCATGATCACAGACGGTGCGCTTGTAGCGGCGGCAAAACTCTCCGACCGCTACATTACCGACAGATTCCTGCCGGACAAGGCGATCGACCTCATTGACGAGGCTGCTGCGGAGCTGAAGATGCAGATCGAGAGCGAGCCTACAGAGCTTGCACGTGTCAAGCGCGAGATCTCTACGCTTCAGGTAGAGAAAGAGGCGCTCAAGATGGAGGAGACCGAAAAGAACAAAGCGCGTCTTGAAGAGATCGAAAAGGAGCTTGCAGACCTTGAAGAGAAGCGTGTAGAGCTGCAGAACCGCTTCGAGAACGAGAAGCGCGTCTTCAGCGAGATCGCAGAGATCAAGCAGGCCATTGAGTCACTCAGACACGAGGCGGAGACTGCCAAGCGCCAGGGTGACTTCAACAAGGCTGCCGAGATCGAGTATGGTCAGATCCCTGCCAAAGAGGCGGAGCTCAAAGCGCTCGAAGAGAAGTGGGATGCGATGCAGAAAGAGGGCACGCTGCTGAAGAACTCGGTAGATGAAGAGATGATCGCGAGCATCATCAGCCGCTGGACAGGCATTCCGGTCAACAAGATGCTGCAGAGCGAAAAAGACAAGATCCTGCATATCGAAGATGTCCTCAAAGAGGAGGTCGTCGGTCAGGAAGAGGCGCTCAAGGCCGTTGCACGTGCCATCAAGCGTAACAAGGCGGGGCTCAGCGACGTCAACAGACCGATCGGAAGCTTTATGTTCCTCGGGCCTACCGGTGTCGGTAAGACACAGGTTGCCAAAACACTGGCGAAGTTCCTCTTCGACAGTGAGAAGTCGCTCATCCGTATCGATATGAGTGAGTACATGGAGAAACACGCGGCCAGCAGACTGGTCGGTGCGCCTCCGGGATATGTCGGGTACGATGAGGGCGGTCAGCTGACCGAAGCGGTCAGAAGAAAGCCGTACTCTGTCGTACTCTTTGATGAGATCGAGAAGGCGCATCCGGATGTCTTCAACACACTGCTTCAGGTGCTCGATGACGGGCGTCTGACAGACAACAAAGGGGTGACGGTGGACTTCAAGAACACCATCATCATCATGACATCCAACATCGCGTCTGACAAGATCATGGAGTTCAAGGACCCAGAGGACAGACGCAAGGCGGTCAACGACGAGTTGAAGCTCCACTTCAAGCCGGAGTTCCTCAACCGTCTGGATGACATCGTGATCTTCAATCCGCTCGATCTGGATGCGATCACCAACATCGTGGATATCCTCTTCAGAGGTATCCAGAAGAAGCTGGCAGAGCGCGACATCACCATCACGCTCACACCGGCTGCAAAAGCCTACATCGCCGAAGCAGGGTTCGACCCGGTCTACGGCGCGAGACCACTCAAGAGAGCACTCTACGAAGTGGTCGAGGACAGACTCGCAGAGCTCATCCTCGAAGACAAAGTCGTTGAGGGCAGCAGCGTCGAGTTCGATGTCCAGAACGGCGAGATCGTCGTCAATATCTCCTAATCATGGAAACCCTCACCAACGAGGGTTTCTCTCTTCCTCCATATTTTAAATCTTTATTGTGAACTGCATACACGGTTTCGGCCAGACTGTTTTGCCTTGTAGAGGGCCTGGTCCGCCTTTTTGAACAGGGCTGCTACATCACACTTGTTATCGGAAACTGCCATACCTATGCTTATAGTAAATGCAAGTGGCTCTTCATACTGTAGATCAATTCTCATCTGCGCCGTTGCCAAACGCAACTGCTCGGCAATTTTCGAAGATGCCTCCATATCGGTATCCGGCAAAAGTATTCCGAACTCCTCTCCACCGATACGTGCTACGATACCTGCTGCCCCAACCTCTCTGGCCAAAAGTGCAGAGAGTGACCTGATGACTTCATCACCGACAGGGTGGCCGTATCTGTCATTGATCAGTTTGAAACGGTCAATGTCGGCGATCAGAAGCCCAAGAGAAGATCCCGACACCTTTGCATGTTCCAACAGGTTGTGAAATGTCTCCATGAAATACCTTCTGTTGTAAAGTCCACTGAGCATATCGGTATAGGAGAGGTGTTCGAGGGCTTTTTCCATTTCATATCGGTGATGGTAGCTGCGGGCATAGAAGTACTGTATCAGAATTGCTATGGAAGCAGCAGGCCATATCAGAACGGCATAGTTGGCCTGCTGAAAGCCGTCGACAAATCCTGCCTCTGCAAAAAGCTGCGGGAAAGCGGCTATTATAATGATGCCAAGGATGTTAAGCCAGAGGGGAAAGGCTTGAAATGCAATAGGCGGGAGCAGCATATAGAACATGAATCCGGCAATCCCATATACCATGCCACCCTCCAGGTGTGTAAGGATGACAAGATAGTCCATCAGTGTCAGAAGAACCAAAGCAAGAGCCATCCAGCCAAGTACATAAGGGTTCTTCCACCTTCTCACCATCAAGTATTCTATAAGCAGAATAAGAAAAAAAGATCGAAGAAGCATCGTCTCCTGTGCACCGACCGGATCGGTAATATAATCCCAAATCCAGAGTATTACTCCCAAGAAGGCACCGAAGAGAAAGACATTTGCGGTAAAAAGGCGGTGGTCTTTGAACTTTTTGTAAACAAGTTCGCGGGGTTCAAACACCCCCTTGCTGTACCACCACTTCTTTAAGTGAGTGATCATAAGGCATCTCCTCCTTTCATTTATTATAGCACAGACATGGTTCTCTTATTCTATACAATAGATACATGTGTCTCATTTTTAATCACACCCATAATCTGTACAAATATATTTGGAAATTATTGTATATTTTTTAATCAATAGTATGTTTATACTTTTGACAAAGATCAATTATTTTTTCTACACCCATTCTATACAATATGTATGCAAAACTATTTAAGAGGAGAGAACTATGGCAGATTCGATTGATGTGTTGGCAACACTCAAACTGATATATACGATATATGCCTTGGCTGTAATATCTA
>JALWLU010000051.1 GCA_026996325.1 Sulfurovum sp. | reverse complement strand
TGAAAATGCTGCTAAAAATTCATCGGGGAATCGGTATTGAAATGAAGAAGAAATTGATCGTTTATTATTTGGAAAAACAGCTCAAATAGCAACCCGAAATCTTACTTTAACTCGAAATTCGAAATTCGAAATTAGGAATTAGGAATTTTGGTATGCTTTTCTTGCGAAAAGCTTTTTGCAGGGAAGAATGGGTAGTCGGATATAGTACTGCAAGGCACTTGTCGTGGATCTGAGCGGCAGGTGGCAGACTTATGTTATAATAGCAAGAAACCATCAAAAGAGGAGACAAAATGAGTGTGCCGTACATTCCTGTGTTGGATGCTGAGTATATGCAGCAGACTATAGTGCTTCCTCTTAATGAGTATGAAAAGAGACACGATGCAGTCTCGCTGGATGAAATAAAAGATGCCATAAAGATCGCGTTGATGATGGTCAGTGGTTTTAGGGATATCTTGGATGATCTCAACTTCAATGAAGAAAAACTCAGAGCATTGCAGTTTGCGCTGGATGATAATTATGATGTGGTTGAAAAGATATTTGAAAAGACAAGCGATGCATCTACGCGAACCATGATTGATTCCTTGCTGACCGAAATGGCTAAACTTGATATGGAAATCGGTGATCTCATCTTAGAGCATCGTCATGCAAGTTGAGTTTGACATTAAACCAAAGATTGTTAGAAAAAGATTTTCAAAAAGGTTCTCAAATGTCTGATAAGCCCCAATTTACCCATCTCCACCTCCACACTGAGTATTCACTGCTGGACGGTGCTAACAAGATCAAGGCGCTTGCCAAGAAAGTAAAAGAGCTGGGGATGACATCGGTGGCGATGACCGATCATGGGAATATGTTCGGTACCATCGACTTCTACAACACGATGCGAAAAGAGGGCATCAAACCCATCATCGGAATGGAAGCGTATGTGCACAACCAGCCCGAACTGGGTGACAAGTCGGTGCGCCAGCGGTTTCACCTCTGTCTCTATGCCAAGAATGAAACAGGCTACAAAAACCTGATGTTCCTCTCCTCCAAAGCCTACATCGAGGGCTTCTACTACTATCCGCGTATCAACTGGGAGCTGCTTAAAGAGCATGCCGAGGGGCTCATCTGCTCTTCGGCCTGTCTGCAGGGAGAGGTCAACTGGCATATGAACCTCTCTGAGCGTAACGTGAAGTTTGGTGCGAAGGGGTACGAAGAGGCAAAGCGTGTGGCACTGAAGTACAAAGAGGTATTTGGTGATGACTTCTATCTTGAGATCATGCGTCACGGTATCGGTGATCAGCACCGTATCGACAAGCAGATCTTGCAGCTAAGCAAAGAGACCGGCATAAAGGTGGTCGCTACCAACGACACCCACTACACCAACCCCGAAGATGCCGATGCGCATGAGGCGTTCATGTGTATCGCAATGAACAAACTCTATGACGATCCCAACCGTCTGCGCCACTCTGTGCATGAGTTCTATGTCAAGTCGCCCGAAGAGATGGCGAAACTCTTTGCCGACATCCCCGAAGCCATCGAGAACACGCAGGAGATCGCCGACAAATGCAACCTCGAGATCAAACTGGGGAACCCTACACCGCCGAACTTCAAGTTTGCAAGGCAGCGTGCAGCGGATATCGGACTGGAGCTGCCTGAGCCTGACAAAGAGTATTCGCTAGAGAACGACAAAGCACTCTTTATCGAAGAGTCTAAAAGAGGGCTTGAGGAGCGTCTGAAGATCGTACCTGAAGAGAAGCATCAGGAGTACCGTGACAGGTTGCAGGTGGAGATAGACATCATCAACAACATGAAGTTCCCGGGTTATATGCTCATCGTATGGGACTTCGTCAAGGCTGCCAAGGATATGGGCATCCCCGTGGGGCCGGGCCGTGGCTCGGCGGCAGGGTCTCTGGTAGCCTACTCACTTAAGATCACCGACATCGATCCGATGCCCTACGGTCTGCTCTTCGAACGGTTCCTTAACCCCGAACGTGTCTCGATGCCCGATATCGATATGGATTTCTGTCAGGCGCGTAGGCAGGAGATACTTGACTATGTGGTGGAGAAGTATGGACGGGTCAACGTTGCGCAAATCATCACCTTCGGTAAACTGCTTGCAAAAGGGGTCATCCGTGATGTCGCACGTGTGCTTGACATGCCGTACTCCAAAGCCGATGCGATGGCGAAACTCATTCCCGATGAGCTTGGTATCGACCTCAAAAGCTCGTATGAAAAAGAGCCCAAGATCAAAGAGCTGCTCGAGCGTGATCCACAGGCGAAGCGGGTCTGGGAGTATGCGCTGGCCCTGGAAGGTCTCAACCGAAATGCCGGAACGCACGCGGCGGGAGTGGTCATCTCCAACGAACCACTCTGGCAGAAGACACCATTGTTCAAACCGACGGGGCTTGATACGCTGGCGACGCAGTACAGCGGGAAGTATGTCGAGGATGTCGACCTGATCAAGTTCGACTTCCTTGGGCTCAAGACCCTTACCGTTATTGAAGAGGCACTGCAACTGGTGCAAAAACGTCACGGCAAGCGGATCAACTTCGTTGAAGAGAACATCGAAGACCCCAAAGTCTATGAGTATATCTCGACTGGAGAGACACTCGGACTCTTCCAGATCGAATCTGCCGGGATGCAGGATCTGGCAAAGAAACTCAAGCCGTCAGGCTTTGAAGATATCATCGCGATGCTTGCACTCTACCGTCCGGGACCTATGGAGTCTGGGATGCTCGATGACTTTGTCGAGCGTAAGCACGGGCGAGCGGAGATCACCTATATGTTCCCCGAACTCGAACCGATACTCAAGCCTACCTACGGGGTCATCGTCTATCAGGAGCAGGTTATGCAGATCGTACAGACGATCGGCGGCTTCAGCCTTGGCGGGGCGGACCTGGTGCGTCGTGCGATGGGTAAGAAGATCAAGGAGGAGATGGACAAGCTCAAAGGGGAGTTTGCCGATGGTGCGGAGAAGAAAGGGTTTGACAGGAACAAAGCGGCAGAGCTCTTCGACCTGATCGTGAAGTTTGCCGGATACGGGTTCAACAAATCCCACTCGGCAGCCTACGCGATGGTGACCTTCTACACCTCCTACCTGAAGTACTACTACCCCACAGAGTTCATGGCGGCGATCCTGACGCTTGAGAAGAACAACACCGACAAAGTTGTCAAGTATGTCGATGAACTCAAGCGGATGGGTATCAAACTTTTGCCGCCGGACATCAACCGCTCCGGACTGGTATTTGAAGCGACAAACATCGACGGCGATGAGGTGGTCATGTTCGGTATGGGGGCTGTTAAGGGAGCAGGGGATATCGCGATCAGTTCCATTCTTGAAGCCAGGGCGGAAGCGCCTTTCAAAGACTTTTCGGACTTCGTGTCGCGTATCGACTCAAGCAAAGTGAACAAAAAGGTCATCGAATCACTCATTAAAGCGGGGGCACTTGACAGCTTCGGGTACAGCCGAAAGGCGATGCTCACACAGATCGAGGAGATCATCGACACGGCGAAGAAGGCGGGTGAAGCCAAAAAGATGGCGGTAGGTTCTCTCTTTGGCGGGGGCGAAGAGATGACCACAGTCAAGCTCGAGCTCAAAGAGATGGAGGAGTTCGAGGCGATGGAGATACTGGAGATGGAGAAGGAGTCGTTGGGCTTTTACGTCTCGGGACATCCGCTTGACAAATATCGTGAGACCCTCGAGAGCATCAACTATACGCTCAGCTCTGAGATAGACGATCTTGCCGACGGCTCACAGGCACTCTTCATCGGGAAGATCGAGAGCATTACGGAGAAGATCTCCAAGAAAGGCAACAAGTTTGGTATTGCCAACATTATGGACCTGCACGGAAACATCGAGCTGATGCTCTTTGAAAACCGTCTCAAAGAGCTTGAAGAGGACTTTGACATCACCAAGCCTATTGCCTTCAAGGTCAAGATCACCAAAGACGGTGACTTTACAAGGATGAACATTCTCAAGATCGAATCACTCAAGGATGCGAAAAAAGAGAAAGTCAAGGTCAAAAAGGAGCAGAAGCACACGCCTGAGCCGGAGCAGCCGCCGCTGATTCTTGCTGTCAACCTGATGCCAGATGCCAAAACGGTCGAAGATTTGATGTGTCTGGTGCAACGTTACCCCGGCAAGCATCCGCTGGAGCTGCATATCAAATCCAAGCTTGCCGATGTGATCATCGAGAGTAAATACCGGGTAAGTGACCTTATTCTGGAAGAGGCGAAAACACTTGGTATCTACAGGGAGGAGCCGTTGCGCGTAGAGGCGTGACGCTTCTTCATTTTCCCTTTCCTTCTCTTCATAGGTACCGACTTTAGAGATGTAGCACTCATGAATTTATTCAATTTTCTTTAACCACTTCATAGCTTTATTTAATATTGATACGATAGAATAGTTAATGTAAATTTTACTCTAAAAGGATGGTAATGAAAATCAGTAAAGCAGTGTTGGCCTTTTTTGCGGCTGCAGGAATTTTGACAGCGACGTATGCGGCGCCTATTACGGCAACGTTTTGGGCAAACAAAGGAAATGTCGAAAAGCAGTTTGACGACATGATGAAGAACAAGATCGGTGAAGCCGGTTTTGCCATTATGAAGGCGAACACCCACATTGAAAACTTCTACTACCAGAAGTATAAGGAGAAGGGTGTCGAGTTCATCTCTTTCTATGACATTATCAACAAAGAGGGGATCAGACCGCTTCTTCTGAAAAATCCTGACTTTGGTGCATTCACGCCGTTCAACTTCCTTATCTACAAGACACTTGACAAAAAGAACGACGACTACACGCACTACGGACACCTCGCTCCGGAAATGATGCTCGACATCATCGGTGAGAAAGATGAAGCGACACGTGCGGAGTTCACGAAGATGATCAACAAGCTTGACGATGTGGTCAAGAAGACGATGAAGCCGGAGAAAACAGTGGTGTTCGAAAGACAGCATCCGCTTCCAAAGAAGACACTGACAAAGCTGGTCAAGAAGTTTGAAAAGCCCGATGACATGGATGAGTTCATCGAAGATTTTGTTATGGCGCATGATGGACAGTTCACGAAGCACAACTTCATCATTGCAGGCTTTGTTGACCTGAAGTTCGAGTATGGTGATATGGACCTTGACTTTGACAAGTATGACGCTTACTGGGTCTCTCTGTTGTGTCATTTCGAATTCTCAAACTCCATCTTCAACAGAGGAAAGCCAGAAGCGGGGATGTTCGCACCATGTTCGATCTACTTCTATATCCCAAAAGGGAAGAACGAGCTGCATGTAGGTTACTCCACTGTAAGCAACTGGATCAGCGGTCTTGACTTCAAGGACCAGAAGCGTATCGAATATATGAAAAAGATCGATGCAGAGGTTGTCGAGACATTCAAAGAGCTTGGATTCGAACTCGAAAAGTAATCTCTTCAAGCTGTTACCAGGGCCATGTGTATGCTTTGGTAACACTTTTCTCGCATATACCCATACGCTTACCACTATTTTTGTTACAATATCTCTCTCCAAAAGTGCCGACAAAACGCTAAATCGGACCCTTTTTGTGTAAAATAGAAACACACAAAAGTATAATCTGGGGAAAACTATTTGATTAATTTGGCAGTGACACAATTCATGCTACACTTCACCTACAAAAATAAATTCACACAAAAGGAATGACTATGTCAAAACCTAAGATTCTATGGTCAAAAATCGATGAGGCACCGGCACTGGCAACATACTCGCTTTTCCCTGTTGTAAAAGCATTTGCAAAAGAGGCA
>JALWLU010000050.1 GCA_026996325.1 Sulfurovum sp. | reverse complement strand
ACAATTTGGACATCTTTTTTACAACCCATCTGTAGATAATCCCTTTTTAACTCCCATAGTACCGGGCTTTGCTTAGGTTTTTAGCAACCCGTTTCTTTACTTTAACTCCAAAACGATACAAAATGAGAAAAGAATTTTATAATTATGAAAGAGAATTTGAGAAATATTTAGCAGATAAAAGTCTTATTGAAGAATATGAAGCTTCTCTTAAACAATATAATGACAACTATGAAGTAAACATGAAAAATTATCAAGATGAATTAAATCAATATAAAAGCCATCAAAGAAAGATTGCAGATATAGAACAAGAAATAACTGATATGTACAAACTAATTAGTAGTTAAGGGATAAAGGAAAAATTTTGGAAATCTATATTTGTACATCATCGTTAACACTTTTTCAAATTAAGAATGGAGTTGTATAGTGAATTTTAAGATATTCAATAATCGAAAAAGTATACCTTGACGCCTCTTGAATATCTGCTACAATGCCCCAAGTATGCGGCTACGGATACATATCTCCCTCCCTCAAAAAAGAACTATTTTACCCTACAGGAGAGGAGAATGAACGAAGTCGAAAAAGTATTGCTTGAAGTCTGCCGGGTGCTTGGTCTGGATGAGGCGGAGTGTGAGACGCGCTATGTGGATGATGGAAAGTGGCTCTGTTCGGATGCCTATACGACGATACTCGCTTCAACGAAGCACGAAAACATCGCTTTCTGGGCGCAGATGCACCGGAAGATGACCGATCTTGCGTGGAAGTTCGTGGAGATGGGTATGCCCGAAAAACTGCCAACGAACTATGAGGTGCTCGCACGCTGCAGCAGAAAACCCGAAGTGGACATCGTGCTTGAGAAGCGTTACGGCGATGTATTTGTCATTGCCTATACCGACACGACCTATGCTGTTCTGGTGGAGGAGATATATCAAAGGGCCGAAGATCAGCAGGTAAAAAATGTCACGGCGTGACATTTGAAGATAGTAAACAGCAAACTACCGTACTTGATATTGTGCGCACAATGTACTATAATTGAGTATGGAGTTTGTTTACGACGAGGCGAAAAATCGGAAACTGTCCGAAACAAGAGGTCTGACATTTGAACAGGCAATAGAGGTTATTGCAAAGGAGGGTGTTCTGTTGGATTTTCAGCATCCAAACTCCGAAGTCTATCCAAATCAGAGAATTATGGTGATAGCGATAGACAACTACCCTCACTGCATTCCGTATGTCATAGATGGCGAAACCTATGTCTTAAAAACGATCTTCAAAGACAGAAGGTTCAAATATTTACTGGAGAAAAACGATGAAAACCAAGTATATTGATGCGCAGGAGAAAGAGTTGATAGACTCTTTGCAAAATATTGATCTTTCCAAAATCGAGCATGACAAAGAAAACAGCAAGTTGTTAAAAGAGTCAGCGCAAGCGTTTGTGAAGAGGCAGGAGACAAAGATGAATATAAGAATCTCACCGGAGGAACTTGAAAAGATAAAAGAGGCCGCCTCAAAAGAGGGGTTGAAATATCAAACTTTCATTAAAAGTGTGCTGCACAAGTATATTACCGGCCAGCTTGTAGAAGAGAAACTGACAACACAAAGATGAGAGGCCAAAATGTCACATTGTGACATTTTTAGGCTCTATGCTCCATTGTACAACTAGGCATCTGCACAACTTTTTTTTCTCCCAGATGCCATTCTCCCCTTTACCCCATTGCTGTAGACTGATTATAGTTTAGGCGTAGTGCCTTTTATAATCTACTCCAAATGTGTAAAGGAGGGTAGAGATGAAAAAAAGAGTGACCAGATATCTGCTCTCAGCAGTGATGGCTTCAAGTGTAGGGCTTCAGGCGAGCGTAAAAGAGAGCAGTGAATGGCTGGAGCGTTTCGAGTCCGAGACGATTCAGAACAAGCCTCTGATGAAAAAGGTGCTTTCGCGTCACAAGGGCGATCTTGACACGATGCTTGAAGAGAGGGTTGTCCGGGTGCTGGTGGTCAATTCCAAAGCGCTTTACGGCATAGAGAACGGCAAAAAGTACGGTATCTACCACGATGCGCTGATGGCACTTGAACGGCAGATTAATGTACGCTACCCAAGAGAGAGCAGACATATCAAGACCAAACTGGTACCCGTTCCCGTAAGCCGTGATGCCTTGATAGGCGCACTCAATGCAGGCTATGGCGACATCGCCCTTGCGGACAACATCATTACCCCAAGGCGCATGGAGCAGATCGCCTTCAGCGACCTGCTGGCAGAGGGTATTGACAGGGTGCTGGTTACGCACAAGAGTATTGGCGGCATTGAAGCCTACGAAGATCTTGTCGGACGTGAAGCCTTCATCAAACCCTCCTCAAGCAGTATGGATGCACTGCTGCAGGTTAGCCAGACGCTTGTTTACAAGGGGCTTGAGCCCATCATCATTCGAGCGCTTCCCGAAGCCCTGGAGAGCGAGGACATTCTGGAGCTGGTAAACGACGGCGTGGTAGGCATTACGGTGATGGATGACTACAAGGTATCTCTGTGGTCGGGGATCATGAAAAATATCGTGTCACACGAAGAGATGACATTCGGTGAGGAGAGGGCCATTGGCATTATGTTTCGTAAAGGCTCGCCGATGCTGGAAGCGGAGCTTGAGCGTTTTGTGGCCTCATACCGTGAAAAAGGGAGCTTTGAGAAGATGCTCTCCGATGCGAAGTTCGTCATTGCAAAGTACAACAAGGCGAAAAAAAGCACTGTCTCCAACGCGCAGTTCAAGGCGCTCAAGCAGAAGTTTGAAAAGTATGCCGCACAGTACGACATCGACCCGCTGGTGCTGATGGCGCAGGCGTACCAGGAGTCGCACTTCAAAGCGCATGCGAAAAGCCGGGTGGGTGCGCGCGGCATCATGCAGCTGATGCCTGCAACCGCACGCCAGCTGAAAGTAAAGAACAGTTACGATGCCGAAGCGAGCATCCGTGCAGGTGCGAAGTACCACAAGCAGATAAGAGAGTACTATTTTGGTGACGAGAACCTCACTGCGGTCAACCGTACCCTCTTTACCTTTGCAGGCTACAACGCAGGGCCGAATCGTATCAACCGTTTAAGAAAAATAGCAAAAGCGCGTGGTCTGGACTCCGATGTCTGGTTTGGCAATGTCGAACTGGTCGCGGCAGAGAAGATAGGGCGAGAGACGGTAGGCTACATCGAGAATATCTACAACTACTATGTCGCCTATACGATGATGAAGATAGAGCGCCAGGCACGCCTGAAGGCAAAAATTTCCGTTTTGGGTGAAGGGCCGCTTTCTACAAAACGCAAAAAGATGGTTGCTGCGCTTGAGAAGGAACTTGAAGCGCTTTAGGCTTCAGGAATGTATCAATTTTACTCGTTAAAGTGGTCTTTTTCAATAAGTTTATAAAATAAGAGTAATTTTATCCTATTTTTGAGTATACTCTCTCTTATGAATTTTCCAAACATAGAAGAGGTTGCGACAACCGATGTAGCGCAGATCTCCAGAGAGAGAACGCTCTGTGAGGCGATAGACCTGATGTACCGCTCAGAGCATCGCCAGATCATTGTGACCGAAAAGAACCGTTTTTACGGCCTGGGTATCTATGATGTGCTGCGTCTGTCAAACAGCCATATGAACAAGCAGACTCCCATGTATGAAATCGCACTTACGCCAGTGCCGACTCTGCAGAAGGGCAAGAGTATCCTGGAGGCGCTTGAGTATATCCGTCAGGATTTCGAGTATCTGGTAGTTGTGGATGAAACAGGTGCGCTCTACGGCATCGTTTCCCAGACGGACATCCTCTCAAGTATCGATCCCGATACGATGATGGAGACATTCAGGCTTTCGAGTTTCCTGCAGATAAAGAAGCGTACGCGCTGGGTCGATCAAAACATGTCCACCGAAGAGATTTTCCGTTTTATGGAAAAACATAACCACGACGCTACGATGATCGTGGAAGCGAAAAAGCCCATCGGTATCATTACCGCCAAAGATATGCTGCTTCTGCTAAAACAGCATAGAGACCTGAGCCTGCCTGTGAGGGAGTATATGACAACGCCTGTCATTACGCTCCCTGTGGACTGTACGCTCAAAGAGGCGCTTGCGTTTATGCAGGACAAACACTTCAAACGCATCGTCGCAGTCGACGATGAGGGGAATCTGGTCGGCTCCATTACCCAAAAGGAGCTGATTGCGATCGCTTACACCAGATGGGTGAAGATGATAGAGGCGTATCAGAGCGAACTGCGCGAAATCAACGCGCGGCTTGAACAGAAGAGCCGAAAATATGAAAAGTTCGCACAGACGGACTCTCTTACCGGGCTCTACAATCGCATGAAGTTTCTCGAACTCTTCGTTGCAGAGTACAATGTCATGATGCACAGAACGAACGACCTGTCGCTTCTGCTGATCGACATCGACCACTTCAAGACGGTCAATGACCGCTACGGACACAATGTCGGTGATGAGGTGATTGTCAAGGTGGCGGATATTTTGCAGACATCACTTCGCAGTGTCGATATCGTGTGCAGATGGGGAGGCGAGGAGTTTGTTGCGCTGCTTCCTGCTACGACGGTTGCCGAAGCATATGAAACGGCACAGAAGCTAAGAGAGAAAATAGAGAAGAGCACGTTTCAGATCGATATGCCACTGAGTGTCAGCATCGGTCTGACACGCATCAAAGAGGGAGATGAGCTTCGCAGTATCATCGAACGTGCCGACAAAGCGCTCTATATGGCAAAAGATGCCGGACGAAACTGCGTGCGGAAGTATCTTTAATTACCCAATAACTCCATATTCGCTATAATTGTCCCAAAAAACAGGGCCATTATGAATTTCGAAACCTACCCCTTTGAGAAGCTTGCCAATCTGCTTGAGGGACTGCTGCCAAACAGTGACTACGCGCCGCTTTCACTGACAATCGGTGAGCCGCAGTTTGCGACGCCGCAGTTCATCCTCGATGTGCTTGAAGCCAATCTTCCGCTTTTCAACAAATACCCCAAAACTGCCGGCGAGACGATTTTACGTGAAGCTATGCTGACCTACCTCGAAAACCGGTTTGGCTTGACGCTCTCACTCGACCAGCTCATTCCCACTTTCGGCACGCGTGAAGTGCTCTTCAACTTCCCGCAGTTTCTGCTGCACGATGTCGAAGCGCCGCTGATGGTTTTCCCCAATCCGTTCTACCAGATCTACGAAGGGGCGGCAAAGGCCAGCAGAGCCGAAGTGGTCTACCTCGATCTCAACGAAGCGAACAACTTTCAGCCCGTTGCCGATGAATCGGTACTGGCCGAAGCCAACCTTGTCATTCTCAACTCACCCAACAACCCCACATCCTCAACGATCTCTATGGAGGCGATGAAGGCGTGGGTGAAGCTGGCGCTCAAGTACGACTTTGTACTGATGAACGATGAGTGTTACGCAGACCTCTACCTGAACGAGCCGGTACCCTCACTGCTCAACGCCTCCATAGAGGCGGGCAACCCAAGCTTTAAAAATGTACTGGTCATCAACTCCATCTCCAAACGCTCCTCTGCGCCGGGGCTGCGCTCCGGCTTCATTGCCGGAGATGCCGCCATTTTGCGTGAATATATGACCTACCGGACCTACGTTGGCTGTGCTTCACCGCTGCCGCTGCAGCACGCGGCTGCCGCTGCGTGGGCGAACCAGAGCCATGTGGATGAGTTTAGAGAGAAGTACAAGAAGAACTTCGAGGTTGCCAAAGAGGTACTGGGGGTAGAGCCTCCCGAAGCGACCTTCTACATCTGGCTGAAGGTCGGTGACGAGATAGACTTTACCGTCAAACTCTACGAGCGCTATAACCTCAAGGTGATCCCGGGCTCCTTCCTTGGACGCGAGGGCGAGGGCAAAGGGTATGTACGCTTGGCGCTGGTGTATGAGGCGGAGAAGACGAGAGAAGCTTTACAGCGCATTGCTGCGTTAATGAAAGAGTTAAAAATTAAAAGTTAAAAAAGAAAAAGGAACAGTATGCAGCAGGAAATGCCTGAAATTCATGTCGAGGAGCTCAAGAAAGACCCTGAGTTTCTTGCCAATATCGAACGTTTGGAGAAAGAGTGCAAAGAGGAAGAGAGTATCGCAAAGGGGTATCAGTTGCTCGATGCGAAGCTTGTCATCGAAGCGCCCGAAGATGAGATCAACGAGATATTCACCTTCATCGTCAATACCGCCTTTGACAAGCTGGCAGAGTATCTGAGCGAGCACAGGAAGTTCGACGTGCTTGGCAGTGACGAGGAGCGTGCCATTGCGCGGGCTATCTACGAACACGCCATTCAGCGCTACAGCGAGAATGACAAAAAGGCTGCCAAAGAGATGTTCCTTGTGCTCTACCATACGGTCAACGACGAGGGGCTCAAAGATGCGATGATGGTACACGCTTCGGCAGTGATGGCGGGGATGAGCTTTGACAGCTTCATCGAAGACCTTGTCGATGTAGACGACGTCGATCCGCACGACCCTCTGGCCTTTTTCATCCAGACTTTTGTACAGCCGACAGACATTCTGCTGACGATGTACAGCAAATATGTGCAGCAGGGCAAAGAGGAGCTGAAGGTGCTTGAAGAGGATGAGAAAAAGGCGTAATTTTTTTTAGTGAAGAGCTAAGAGAGAAGAGTGAAGAGTTGATGTTTGCATCGCGTAGCGATGCCTTTATTGAAAAGAGGGTAGGGGGTACAATATGAAAATTCATTTTATCGGTATTGGGGGGATCGGGCTTTCGGCTCTGGCGAAGTTTCTGCACAACGACGGGCACAAGATCTCAGGATCGGACATCAAGCAGACGGAGATCACCAACGATCTGGCAACCAACTATGGTGCGAAGATCACCATTCCGCACCACCCCGACGCGGTCGAGGGTGCCGATATGGTCATCTACTCCGCTGCAGTGCGCCCCAACAACCCCGAATACCAGCGCGCCAAGGAGCTTGGCATAGAGCTGCTTTCACGTAAAGAGGCGCTGAAGTTCATACTGGGTGAAAAAGAGGTGTATGCTGTAGGGGGTGCGCACGGTAAGAGTACCACATCGGCGATGCTGGCATCCCTGCTGCCCGAAACCAACGCGCTCATTGGTGCCATCAGCAAGGAGTTCGGCTCCAATGTGCGTAACTACCCAAACAACAAGGTAGTCTTCGAAGCTGACGAGAGTGATGAGAGCTTCCTCAATTCCAACCCCACGCTTGCCATCGTCACCAATGTAGAGCCCGAACATATGGAGTACTACGAGTATGACGAGGAGCGCTTCTACAACGCCTACCGAAAGTTCCTCTCTCTGGCGAAGGTCCGTGTAATCAATGCTGAAGATGAGTTTCTCTCTTCGCTTGATATGGAGAGCATCAAACTCTACCCATCACAGGAGATACACGACATCGACTTCGTTCTGCTCGACGGTGAGCCGCATACCCGCTTTACGTTACGTGATTACGGATCGTTTGATGTTTTCGGATTTGGAGAGCACATTGCGCTCGATGCGGCGCTGGCGATTCTCGCCGCACTCGAGCTTGGAGAGGATATCGAAGATATTCGCGAGAATCTTAAGCGCTACAAGGGCATCAAAAAACGCTTTGATATCGTACAGAACCAGCCGGGAATGGTGGTCATCGACGACTATGGCCATCATCCGACAGAGATTCGTGTGACGATGCAGTCGCTGCAGCACTACAAGAGGCTGCGCAACTTCAGACAGTTAAATGTCATCTGGCAGCCGCACAAATATTCACGCACCATCGATAACCTGCCGGCATTCGTGGAGTGTTTCAATGGTGTGGACGAGCTTGTCATCCTGCCTATCTGGTCGGCAGGGGAGCTGGAAGTGGACATCGACCTCAAAGGGGCTTTCAGTCGCTATAAACTGCTGATGGCAGATTCTGTGACCAAAGAGGATTGTGTGGTGAAGATCTTTAAAGACGGCCATGTCATTCGTGAATACAGTGAAGGACTGGTAACGGCGTTCGGTGCGGGAGATATTACCTACCAGATACGGGGCGAGGCGTAACCTCTTTTTAGCGTTCAATCAGTCCGAGTTCATGCAGTTTTCGATAGATGGCTTCAGCCATTATCTTGTATCCTTTCCCGTTTGGGTGGATATGGTCACTTTTGAGTGCAGGTTTGTCCAGAATGTCGGCAAGCACTCCCTCAAGCAGAGGGGTTTCTGTCTCTTCGGCGACCTCTTCATAGAGTGACAGAGGCTCAAGTCCAAAGAGTGTCAGGTTGGGGACGGAGAGAAGCAGTACTTCGCTGCCGTGTGCTTTGCAGAGTTTTACCATTTTGGTGAGGTTCGTTTTGAGCTGCGCCATTGGCAGCTTCTGGAGGATGTCGTTGCCACCGTAGCAGAGGATGGTGAGTCTTGGACGATGCTTTTGCAGCAATCCCGGCAGCCGCCGAAGCCCCTCTGCAGAGGTTTCGCCGTTGATACCGGTATTGATAACCCTGAGCCCCGTCATCTGTGAGAGCAGGGCGGGGTAGCTCTCTTTGGGCGGTGCACCGAAACCGTAGGTGAGGCTGTCACCGACGGCGAGAATGGTATCGTTTGGCTGAAGTGTCGTTGTCATTGTGGGGGGCTGAGGACGGATGAGATAGAGCAGAAGTGCCGCGGCAGCAGCAATGAGCAGGTACCTCACTTGCCTGTCTCATCCTCATCGCTTTTGCGTTTGAGTGTTACCGAGGGGTTTTCGCCAAAGAGGTCGGTAAAGTAGCGGGAGAAGTGCCCCATATGGGTAAAGCCCCACCGCTTGGCGATGTGGACGATGGCATCCTCCTGTGGGTCGGCTTTGACAAGCGCTCGTCGCACGTGATTGAGCTTGAGGTTTCGCAGAAACTTGCTTGGTGTGAAGCCAAAAAGGGACTTGAACGCATTTTGCAGTGTCTGTTCGCTCACACTGTACTCCTGTGCAAGCGAAGCGATGGTGACCTTTTTACTCAAACGCTTGTAGATGCGGTCTCTGATCTGCAGGGCGATCTTCTCTCCCTTGGTCAGCTTTGGCAGTGCCGGGATCTGCTCCTCAAAAAGCGATACGACTGTCTGCATTACCTCTTCCTCCATTACAGCAGCTTTTGCTTCATCCTCAAGCATGGAAGGGTCTTTTTCGACACGCTTCAAAATACTCTCAAGCAGTCCCTGCAAGCGGTTATCGCTGTCCTCGACCGCTTCGAGGTTGTGTCTGGCAAGTTTTCTGCTCAGTTCTCTGTAGGCTTTTTTGGGGAAGCTGACGATGGCGGCCCTGAATCTTCCATTGGTGACCATACTGTAGGGTTTTTTGTCATCAAAGATAACGACCCTTCCCTCTTTGAGCTTGGTGTGACCGAAGCAGGCTTTGTCTTCCAGCTCCGTTACGACACCCACGGAGATGGTTCCTTTGGGTGAAGCAACCTCATAGAGGATGCCTCCGCTGCGTGTAGCGTAGGAGAGCTGGATCTGTGGCAGAAAAACAACACTGTTCTTGCCCTCGAAGGCTTGGGGAAGCAGAGTATATGTCGCTTCGTACTCCCAGTTTGGAGAACTCTTTCTCATCAAATCGGTTTTGTCGAAAGTCTGGCTGATAAATTTTGTTTCCTGTTGCATGTCGAGGATTATACCCAAATTTTATAGTATAATTCACCAAAATATACGTAAGGGAGTACGCTTTTTTGGAAAGAGGAGAGAAATCGATCGTTCAGAAACTGGACCTTGACGGCTACATTTCGGAGTTCAAACAGTTTCTTGCGAGGGACAAAGCAGTTGCGATGCCAGGAGATATCAACCAGCACCACCGCTACATCAAAGCACTCTCCTCGGTGCAGTTCCCGCCGCCAAAACCCGTTCCCAATCTCGACAGAGAACTTAATCTGATAAAGAAGCAGGGGGTACTGGGACTGGAGGAGATCTTCGCCTTTGTCACGATGGTCTCCTACTTCAACCGTCTCAAGGCGCTCTCTCTGCCTGAACCGCTTGGAAGCTGGATAGACGAGATCGAGATACCCGACGAGATCGCAGAGGTGGTGGGCTATTTTACCGAGGAGGGTGAGATCAACCCCGAGCGCGACCCTGAGTTGCACAGCATTGAGCGTGCGATCAAGCGTAACCGCAGTGAGATAAAAGAGACGCTCTACAAGTTGACACATTCTGCCAAACTCCGTGACTATCTGGTCGATACACAGGTGCACTTTCACAGCGGAGAAGAGACACTGCTGGTGCGCGGCGGCTTCAACAATGCCATCAAGGCGACGGTGGTCGGGCGAAGTTCAGGCGGCTTTTTCTACATCATTCCCCAAAGCGTGACGCACCTCAAGGAGAAGGAGGCTGCACTGCTGAGCAGCCGCTCCGAACTCATCTGGCGCTACTGCAAAGAGATCTCCGCTCTCTTTTTCAAATGGGAACGCTTTCTCTCTTTTGTCAACAAGGCCTACGACCGTTTCGACCACTATCAGGCACGGGTGAGTTTCGCACGCGCCAAGGAGTACGAGTTCATTCTGCCGGGAAAGGAGAAACGCATTACGCTGCATGATTTCGCCCATCCTGCCATCGAGAACCCCGTACCCGTTACGCTTGACATGCATAAGCCGATTCTGCTTGTTACCGGGGTGAATGCCGGGGGTAAAACGATGCTGCTCAAATCACTGCTGAGCGCGGTCTACATGAGCAAGTATCTGCTGCCCTTCAAGTGTGACGCATCGCGTACGAAGGTGGGGCACTACAAGAGCATCGAAGCGGTCATCGACGATCCTCAGTCGGTCAAGAACGACATTTCCACCTTTGCGGGACGGATGCAGGAGTTCGCCAAACTCTTCGAGAAGCAGGATGCCATCGTGGGGGTCGATGAGATAGAACTGGGTACCGACAGCGACGAGGCGGCTTCGCTCTTTCGTGTGATGCTTGAGGCGCTCAAGAAGCGGCGTATCCACTTCATCGTCACCACCCACCACAAACGTCTGGCGTCACTGATGGCAAGCGATGAGGAGGTGGAGCTTGTCGCCGCGCTTTACGATGAGGAGCGCAGGGTGCCTACCTACACCTTTTTGCAAGGAAGCATCGGGAAGAGTTACGCCTTTGAGACGGCACAGCGCTACGGCGTACCGCCTGCGATTGTCATTGAAGCCAAGAAGGTGTACGGCGAGGACAAGGAGAACCTCAACGAACTGATCGAGAAGTCCACTTCTCTGGAACGTGAGATGCGCAAAAAGATAGCGCAGGTAGAGAGTGAACTCAAGGCGCTCGAGCGCCAGAAGCAGAGACTCACCGAAGAGGAAGAGAGGCTCAAAGAGCAGCATAGAAAGGCCATCGCCACACTGGAGAACCGCTACAATGCCGCGACCAAAAAGGCAAGAGAGGCGCTCAAGGCAAAAGAGTCAAGCGAGGGCAGACGACTGCTCAATGAAGCGCATAAACGAAAAAGCGTGGAGGTCAGAGAGGCTGCCGTGACCCCCAAAGAGCCGCTCAAAGAGGGGGATAAGGTCAAGTACCGCTCCCATAAAGGCGAACTGCTCTCCATTCGCGGCGACAACGCCACCATCATCGTAGACGGTCTGAAGATGCGCGTACCGCTCAAAGAGCTCAAACGACGGCAGGAGACGCCCAAGATTAAGCAGCCAACACAGCCAAAAAAGGCGACACATCACGTAGAGAAGGGCGGTGCGACGGTGTCGGTGAAACTTCTTGGGATGTATGCCGATGAAGCCATCGACACGGTGGACAAGTTCCTCTCCGATGCCTTGGTGAACGGCCTGAACGAAGTGCAGATCATCCACGGAACGGGCAGCGGCGTGCTGGCGAAACTGGTGACGGAGTACCTCAAAAAACACCCCAAGATCCAGAAGTTCTACCGGATGCCGGGAAATCTCGGTATTACCGTCGTGGAGCTTTAATCGCAAATTGGTATAATAGTGTCAAGTAAAATGCAAGGGAGCACTGCGTGAGCATTAAAGATGATGTCAATTATGTCAAAACGGAACTAAGCGGCGATGAGAAGGTACTTGAGAGCGTTTTCAAGCTCGAGACTTTCTACAAAAAGAACAAACTCTCCATCTGGGGGCTGGTTGCAGCCATCCTCTTCTACTTCGTCATTACGATGGGAATGGATGCGGTACACCAGTCCAAACTCGAAGCGGCAAACCAGGCTTTTTTGACACTGCAGCAGAAACCTGAAGACAAGGCTGCGCTTGCAGTGCTAAAAGAGAAGAACCCCGCACTCTATGAGCTCTATATGTTCTCGAAAGCAGCAAAGGCACAGGATGTCAAGGCGCTTGCACCCATTGCAAAGGGCAAAGATGAAATTCTGGCCGATATGAGCCGCTATACCGTTGCTGCGATCGAAATGAAGCCGGTTGACTCGAAGCTTTACAAGGAGCTTGCCATTCTCGAGTCTGCCTACCTTGACATCAAAGCAGGAAAGGTGAAAAAAGCCAAAGAGAGACTCTCTCTGATCGATGCCCGCTCTCCGCTTGCGGCATTTGCCAAACTGCTTGAACACTCCACACTGAAGGCGAAGTAGATGAAAAAGTTACTTCTTCTCTCACTGGCTGCCGGCGCGCTTCTCCTCTCAGGATGCAGCTCGAAACAGTACTTCGAACCGGAAAACACCCTTTCTGCCTCGGGTGCGGAGAGCAGCTTTGGCGGTACCATTATCGATGTCAGCCGTGACGGTGCGACGCTTGCAGGCGGAGGATATATCGACAAGAGCGGTGTGCACAACATCTCGCTTGGAGAGGGGTTCCGCTTTCTCAGCGAGACTGGGAACTACATCCTTGCCAGCAATGCCGAGGGGATGTTCCGCCTGATCGACAAAACAAGCGGCAAGGTGATCAAAGAGGTGAAGATGCAGCCGCCTGTAGTCTCTGCGAGTGTACGCAACGGACTGGTTGCCTACATCCTCGAGAACAATGCCTTTGGACTCTACAGTATCAAAGAGGGCAGAAAAATCGTTGAAAACCGCTCCGAGCGTACCTACGCCATCGATGCCAGAGCGGCAAGCCCGCTCTTTATCGACACGCTGGTGGTAATGCCGATGCTTGACGGCAAACTGGTCATCTTCGATACGCGTGATCCCGAAGCAATGAAGGTGGTTTATCTCAGCAGCGACAAGGTCTTCAACAATGTTATCTACCTTGAGCGTATGGGTGACTCGCTGGTGGCAGCCACGCCCAAAAAGCTGCTGACACTGGGTACCGAGGGTGAGTTCGAGTACAAGAAGAATGTTGCGGATGTCGCCATTGGCGGCAACCATATCTACCTCTTTACCAAAGAGGGGGAGATCATCAAACTCGATCTCACACTTGAACCGCTTGCAACCAAAAAGTTCAAGTTCGCGCAGTTTGTCGCCGCGACAGTCTACAAGAACAGAGTTTATGCGCTTGACAAGCAGGGCTCGCTCATTGTGCTCAGCCCGGATCTGAGCAAATACAAGATCTACGATGTGGGCGAAGTTGATTCGCCTGTATTCATCGCCAACGGCAAACTTTACAAAGACGGTGAAGTCATCCACCTTGAGAGACTCACCTACTAATGCGCCGATGAGCGACCTGCTTACGGCCTTTGAAGAGTACCTCAGTGTCACCAAGGCGCTTGACGAACTGACGGTCTCCTCCTACCTAGGAGATCTCAGACAGCTTGAAGAGGCGGTCAAAAAACCGTTGACGAAGCTTGAAACGACCGATGTACTCTCTTTTCTTGCAAACTTCGAGAACAAACGTACCCTCAACCGAAAACTCTCTTCCATCAACACCTTTTTTGCTTTCTGTCACCGTCAGAACTTCACATATGAAAAGATAAAGATCCCTATGGCGAAAGTGCCCAAAAACCTGCCAAAGTACCTCAGCCCCGAAGAGATCATGGCGGGCGTGGCAGCGATAGACCGCAGCACGCTTCAGGGGCTTCGCGACTATGCGCTCATTCTCTTTCTCTACGCCAGCGGCTGCCGCATCTCCGAAGCGCTCAGTGCCCAGCGAAGCGACATCCTGGAGGGGTGGCTGAAGATACGCTTCGCCAAGGGGGAGAAGGAGCGGGTGGTACCGCTGGCACCTGTGGCACTTGACGCACTCAACGCCTACCTGGAGAAACAGACTATGGCAAGCAGCTACATCTGGCTTAACTACCGCGGCGATCCGCTAAGCCGCATCAGCGCCTACAAGATCGTCAAGAAGTATCTTGGCGTTTCTCCCCACGTACTGCGCCACTCTTTCGCTTCTTCTCTCATCATCGGTGGTGCGGACCTGCGTGTGGTGCAGGAGCTCCTTGGACACAGTTCGCTTGAGACCACACAGATCTATACCCACATCCAGAAGCAGAACCTTCAGGAGACGATGCGCACGTTCCATCCACTTGGTTAAACCAGAAATAGGGTAAGATTATTTTATGAAAGAACTCGTCGAATTTTTACAGCAGCACAACCTTGTATTCAAGTCTCTCAAAGAGGTTTTCCCAAAAGAGCTTGGCAGTCGAAAAAAAGTACAGATATTTGTCGGTGTGGACCTCAAAGGCTTCTATGCCGATGTGATGGTAGTTGAGAAGAAGAGCAGGGTATTGCGCAAAGAGGCGCAGGAGCTGATGGCACTGCACGACAAACTGGAAGGGTATGTCGGCAGTGCGATCAAGAAGAAGTATATCATCATCAAAGCACCGCTCTGCTCCAAAGCGAAAGCGCTGCTTGAGGAGCATGGATGGAGGGTGTTTCATGTTTCATGAAACGATGGAAGATGGAGGATGGAAGATGGAGGATGGTCCACTTCTTGCCGATATAGGCAACACCCGTATCCATCTTTACAATGACAAAGAGGTTGTCCATCTGCTGCCTGATGATGCGATAGAGCAGTATGGTGCACAGAGGGTGTACTATATCTCGGTCAACCGTCATCTTGAATCACGTTTAAAGACAGAAACCGTATGGGAAAATATCTCCAACCGGGTCCATATTCCCGGTGAATACGACACGATGGGCGTAGACCGCAGGGCGCTGTGCCTAAGCCACGACAACGGTGTTTTTGTAGATGCGGGTTCTGCCATAACGGTCGATGTGATGGAACGGGGCATCTACAAAGGCGGATTTATCTACCCAGGACTTTCGGCGATGCTGGAGAGTTACGCCCGTATCTCTCCGGCACTTGAAACCGGGCTGGATAGCGACATTTCACTCACAGAGCTGCCCCGTACAACCAAAGGGCAGATAAGCTATGGTATAATCGCGCCTATCAAAACCCTCATCGAGACACTCTCATGCGGAAAGCCGCTCTATGTCACAGGCGGTGACGGCAGAACCGTTTCGGGCTTTTTTGCCAATGCCGTGTATGATGAAATGCTGGTATTCAAGGGAATGGTGCACGCGTTGCGGGGGAGTGAGGAAGAAAAAAATTAAAAGTTAAAAATTAGAAATTAAAAATGAGGGTATGCATTGCTTTGCAATGCAACTATTTGGAAGGATAAGAATGAATTTTCAGGCTATAGTATTGCAAAAGAGTGCAAACGAAAACTACTACCCGCTACCCGCTACCTGCTACCTGCTTTCACCTCAACGAGGTGAATCATGCTAACTGTTGCACTTCCCAAGGGAAGAATCGCTGAGCAGACACTGGAGATCTTTGGCGAGATCTTTGGCGGGAAGTTCTGTTTTGAGGGGCGTGAGCTCATTATGGAAAAAGAGGGGTTCCGTTTCCTCAACGTACGAAACCAGGATGTTCCTACCTATGTCGAACACGGTGCGGCAGATATCGGTGTGGTGGGGCTCGATGTCATTACCGAAAAGGAGCTCGACATCATTCAGCTTCTGGACATGCAGCTTGGCAAGTGCAAGGTGGCAATCGGTATCAAAAACGAAGACGAACTTGACTGGAGCCGCCCCAACATCAAAGTGGCTACCAAGATGGTCAATATCACCAAGAACTACTTTGCAAAAAAGGCGGTCGGTGTGGAGGTGGTAAAGCTCTACGGATCCATCGAGCTTGCTCCCCTTGTAGGGCTTGCAGATGCCATTGTCGACATTGTCGAGACCGGCAATACGATGCGTGAGAACGGTCTGAAGGTCGCTGAGGATATCATGGACTCCTCAGCGCACCTCATTGCCAACAAGAACAGCTTCTATGCCAAGAAGGCGGAGATACTCTCTCTCTATGAGCAGATCAAGGCTGTCGTCGAAAAGAATGGCTAACAGTACCGATTCGCTCGACCTCTACGCCAGAGTGGAGGATATGCTTGAAAACGAAGAGGCGATCGCTTCGCTCTACGGCTACTACTACGAAACCCTTTCCGAATGCACTTTCGATTCACTGCTGGATGTAGGGTGCGGCAGCGGTGCCTATCTTACAGCACTTTTGCAGCACTTTCCCAATGTCAAAGCCAAAGGTATCGACCTTAGTCCCGTGATGGCAGAGCGTGCCAGAGCCAAAGGGCTTGATGCCGAAGCGGTGGACCTCTGTGAACTTGACGGAACATTCGATGTCATTACCGCAGTCTTCGATATGGTCAACTACCTTCCCCCGCAGGCACTCGAAGGCTTCTTCTCCTGCATACGCGATCACCTCAACGACGGCGGCTGCTTTCTTTTCGATGTCAATACCCGCTACGGTTTCGAGAGTGTCGCTGTCGGCGCTTACATTGTAGAGGATGAAACACGCTTTTTGGCCATCGACAGTGACTTCGACAATGGACGTTACGAAGCGAAATTCGACCTCTTTGAGAGAGAGGAGGAGTGTTACCGGAGAAGCAGCCAGACTATCGAACAGTTCTACCATACACCCGAAACACTTGAATCGGTTTCGCAGATGAAGCTGCTTGCAAAAGAGCCATTGTCTCTGTATGGATTCGATGAAGCAGATAAATTTTTGATGGTTTTACAAAAAAATTGATGATAAAAATTGTTACTTCTTGATTCTATTTTTGAAATATACAGATGAAAAGGTTTTGTATGAACGGAATAATCCCTTTTTCATTATTGACTATACTGTTTATTCTCTCTGGTTGTGGCGGAGGAGGTAGTGGAGAGGCTGCTTCTGTTGCTTCCAATAGTAAAGCAGGTATAGTGAATGATACAACTGCCCCTGTTTTCACTTCCGAGGCAAATCTTACCACGTCAGAAAATCATGCGATGGTCATTAAAGTAAAGGCGGAAGATAATAACACGGTAACTTATAGATTGCTTTCTGGGAAGGGTAGCAGTGCATTTATAATGAATTACATGAATGGTTGGTTGCGTTTTAAAGCAGCACCTGATTTTGAACATCCTGAAGATGACGATCAGAACAATATTTATGCGGTAGATGTTGAGGCACGTGATGAAGCAGGAAACAGTGCCATACTTGCCATGCAGATTCAGGTGACTGACCTTGACGAGAGCGGGATAGGAGACAGTGATAGTGACTATATTCCGGATGCGGTAGAGGAACTGCTGGGTATGGACGCCGGTTTGGATGACGAGGATGGTGACGGCATTACGGACGGTTTGGCAACGGAGGGAAGGTTTGGCGATATGTTCTTTGCCAAACAGTGGCATCTGAACAATACGGGTGACGTGACCAATACAAGCGGTATCCCCACGGAGGCCGGAAACGATGTTGCCGTACTGGATGTATACCACACCTATATGGGGTACAACCAGGGGAATCCTGTGATCGTGCAGGTGGTCGACAGCGGTCTGGATATTTGGCATGAGGATCTGCGGGAGAATATCGACCTGACACGTTCATACGACCGAAGCGCAGTGGGCATACCGACAGGAAGCAGCTCGCACGGTACGATGGTGGCAGGCATTATGGCTGCTCGTGCCCTGAACGGCAAAGGGGTGCGCGGTATCGCTCCGTTTGCAAAGATATCGGGCAGCAACTGGTTGGCGCACCAGTCACTTGATGCGCTTGAATTTGCCTGGCTTTCAGGGCCGGGGGCGAATGAGATCGCAGTCAGCAACAACAGCTGGGGTTCCTATTACGATACCGATACGGATTATGAAGAGATTATGGAGCAGGGGGTCGGCACTTTGCGTGAAGGGAAGGGCAGGGTTTATGTCTTTGCCGCAGGCAACGACAGGGAAAATGACGGAAATGCGAACCTGCAGTATGTCCTCAACAACCGTTTTGCCGTTGCAGTGGCAGCCTTGACAGACAACAATGTATTTGCCCCCTACTCGAGTCCGGGAGCCAATATATGGGTTTCAGCCTACGGTGGTGCAGAAACCGTACAGAGCGGACCGACCATAGCAACGACGACAATAAGCGGCGAATCGCTTAGCGGCGGCACTCCTGATACTTCCGAAACGTGGCCGGAAGATACAAAGGGAGACTACACCTTCGCCATGAACGGCACTAGTGCGGCATCGCCTATGGTATCTGCTTCGGTCGCACTGCTTCTTGAAGCGTGCCCGGCACTTACATGGCGTGATGTCAAATATCTGCTGGCTACTACGGCAACACAGGTAGACTCGACCAATAGCAGTTGGGTTGTCAATGGTGCAGGGTTGCACTTCAGTATCGACTACGGCTTTGGACTTGTCAATACCGCAGGGATGATCGACCGGTGTACGAACGGATATGTTCCGCTTCCTTCCCAAAGATCCGTAACGGTAGAGCGTACGCTGCCTGATGTGCTGATCCCGGACGATGCAACGGTACAGCGTTTCGATCTGAACGTGAGTGACGCTATGACGCTTGAGTGGGTGGAGCTGACGGTGACCAATGACAGCAGCTACGCTTCAGACTACAAAGTGGTACTGGTATCTCCAAGTGGCACACGTATTGTGATGATGACCGAAGATACCGACATCTATCAGATAGATACGGATGCGTGGATGAGAAACGGGTTCAGGTTCGGTACGGGAGCGATGCTTGACGAGACGGCATCGGGAACCTGGCAGGTGGAGATCAGCGACATGATGAACGGCGATGTAGGGCACATGAAGCGCCTTCAGCTGACACTTTATGGACACTAAAAAGGAGAGATGAAATGAAATACTCTATGATAATCGGCATTCTCATTCTGTCGTGTACGCATATATATGCGCAAGAGTCTTCCGGTACGGAGGCGTACAAAGAGGTGACTATCCTTGAAAAAGGCGTGAAACGAAAGCAGAAAGTGGCGGTTGGGCAAAGTGTACAGGAGGCCCAAGAGAGCAAAGCAGGGAAAAGAGATGCGACGCTGTCCGAAGAGCGGGGTATTGTGGTGATGTTCAAACACCGCAAGAGAAAGGATGTAGAAACGTTTGCCCAAAAGTATGGACTGAAACTGCGAAAAAGGCTTTTAAGCGGTTACTATCTGTTCGATAACCTGTCAGGGGATACGGATGAAAATGTCGTTGCAAATATTATAGAGAATGAAAAAGATGTCAAAACGGTAAAGTTAAACAGAAGAAAGCACAACAAGATGCGCTAAGTTGGTATGTTTTACCCGCAAAGCGCGGGTAAAAGAGATCTACTTGATGATTTCGAACGGGTTTTCTACAACGTTCTTTCTGTCAACGATGTAAGGGATGAGTGCAGTCTGTCTCGCTCTTTTGATCGCGACAGTGACCATCTCCTGGTGGCGCTTACAGTTACCTGTCAGACGACGAGGCATGATCTTGAATCTTTCGCTGAGGCTGAACTTCAGCGCGTTGAGGTCTTTGTAGTCGATGAAGTCGACTTTCTGCTCACAGTATTTACAGTATCTTTTTTTGAATTTTCTTCTTTCTGCCATGGGTGTTTCTCCTAAAACGGTATTTCATCTTCGCTGATGTCTATTTCCGGAATGCTTGGTGCGGGGTCCGGCTGGGACTGTGGTGCAGTAGGTGTGCTCTGGCTTGGCTGGCTGTAGCTCTCCTGCGCAGGGGCACCGTAGTTGGATGATCCCTGCTGCTGAGGCTGGCCGCCGCCGTAGCTGTTGCCGCCCATCTGGGCATTTTCGTCTCTGCTGCCGAGCATCTGGAGGTTGTCCACAGTGACACTGTGCTTGCTCCGTTTGCTGCCGTCCTGTGCCGTCCACTGGTCAAGCTTGAGTCTTCCTTCCACTAGAACCTTGCTTCCCTTTCTGAGGTACTGGTTGGCGATTTCGGCAGTTCTTCCGAAAAAGGTGATGTCGATGAACATCGTCTCCTCTTTCTGCTCTCCCGTCGCGGCTTTGAACTTTCGGTTGACAGCAAGGCCTGTGTTGCCCACTGCCGTTCCGCCCGAAGTGTATCGCACCTCGACGTCTCTGGTAAGATTTCCTACCAAAATCACTCTGTTGTACATAGGGTTGCTCCTCTATATTGTTGCTAATTACGCTTCTTGAGCTTCAGCTTCCGCCGGTGCCTCTTCAGCTTTTGGCTCAGCGCTTTTACCCGCTGCAGCAACAAGCTTTTCGAATTGTGCAAGCTCTTTTCCGTTCGTGTACTTCACGGTCAGGAACTTCAGCACCTCTTCGTTGATTCTGAGGTTTCTTTCGATCTCAGCGATAGCATCACCGTTGGCTTTGTAGTAAAGTACAGTGTAGTAGCCTCTCTCATTCTTCTCGACAGGGTAGGCGAGTCTTCTCATACCCATATCATCCGTTGCGAGGAGTTCTGCGTCAACTTTTGCAAGAACTTCCTTCATCTTTTCGATCTGTGCGTTGATCTCTTCTTCTGTCAGCGTAGGTTTAATTACGAACAGTGTTTCATAAGAAGTCATATGTTTCCTTTTGGTTTAATAGCCCGTTTCAAAATGCGGAAAATCCGTCCAAAAAAACGAGCAGGAATTTTTGGAAGCAATATTTTATCGTAACATAACTTATTTTGATATTAAACAGACGACTAAGGTGCCAGCCAACCCAAAAACCATAAAATTCCTAATTCTACAAGTACTGCTGAATCTTAATAAGCATACTGTAAAGCAGCACTTCTCTCTGCGTAGTCGGCGCCTGTTTCATCTCTATCTCGCTCTCAAGAAGATGTTCGAATATCTTTAGAAGTGCTGCGGACTTGACACGCAGGGCAAGCTGCTGTTTGCGTTCACGTACCTGCGGGGGCGGCAGGAAACCGAAAATCTCTTTGAAGTCGGGGGTGCCGTGGATCTTGATGTAGGCGTTGATGAGAAAGATCTCGTTGACGAAATACTGAGTTGCACGCAAAATCTCCGATTCGTCGTAGCCCAGTTCAAGCAGTTTGGTGATGATGTTGGTGATGGGACGCTTGTTGAAGAGCTCGATAAGCAGCTGTTCGATGGCCAGCGGCGCGGTGGAGTAGACAAGGTTGTCGATATCTTTGCTGCTGACTTTGGTCTGCAGAATGGCCAGTTTGTCCAATTCGTTCATACAGAGCCCCAGGTTGTTGTTCAGAAGCTGCATCAGGTGCTGCAGGGCGTAGTGGTCGATATCCAGCCCGATCTGTTGCGCCTTGTGCTGCAGCAGAGG
>JALWLU010000049.1 GCA_026996325.1 Sulfurovum sp. | reverse complement strand
GTTCAGTTTCCTGCTTGCCATTCCGGTCATGGCAGCTGTGAGCGGCTATGACCTGCTTAAGCACTACCATGAGTTTGCACATGCCAACTGGGGTGCGTTTCTCATCGGTTTCTTAGTCGCTTTTGTCGTGGCGTACGCTACGATCAAGCTCTTTTTGGCCTTCCTGCAGCGTTTTACCTTTGTGGCGTTCGGTATCTACCGTATCGTTTTTGGTGCGTTATTGCTGTGGATACTTTAGTTGATGGGTTATGGAAGCGATGGCTTCAGCCTCGCCTGACTTGCGGGACTAAAGTCTCCGCTTCCAAAGGCTTTTTATAGTGGATTTACCAAATCTCCCGCGGGAGGTTTGGATAAGTTCAAAACCTCTTTTGAACGAAATTTTGCAGGGCAGTCAAAGCTGCCTAAAGGAAGACAATGAAATTCAGTGAATTTAATTTTCACCGTGATCTCGCCAAAGGGGTGAAGATCGCAGGCTTCAAGGAGCCAAGCCCCATTCAGGAGATGGCCATTCCCCTGGTAATGGAAGGAAAAGACATGGTCGCCCAGGCGCATACGGGAACGGGCAAGACGGCGGCATTCGGTCTGCCGATGATGGACAAGATCGCAAAAGGGGAGATCGAGCGTGCTCTGGTCATCACTCCCACACGTGAACTGGCAACGCAGGTGAGCGATGAACTCTACCACCTCGGGCGCTTTGCGGGTATCCGTACACTGACGGTATACGGCGGTGTGGGATATGGACGCCAGATCGCGCTCATCCACAAAGGGGTGCAGATCGTCGTGGCGACACCGGGACGTCTTAAAGACCTCTACAAAAAAGGGAAGATCGACAGTTTCAATCCTGAGATTGTCGTGCTTGATGAGGCTGACGAGATGCTTGATATGGGCTTCCTTGACGAGATCAAGGAGATCTTCGAGTACATTCCGCAGACACGCCAGACACTGCTATTCTCCGCTACGATGCCAGGACCCATCAAGGAGCTTGCGGAGCACATTCTCTACAACCCGGAGTTCATCTCCGTTATCGGTGAAGAGGAGACGACCAACAATGTCATCGAACAGCGCTACTATGTTATCAACGAGTCGCAGCGGGATGAAGCGATCGTCAAACTGCTCGAGACCGAAGAGATCAACAAGTGTATCATCTTCTGCCGTATGAAGCGTGAAGTGGACAGGCTGACCGAGCATCTGCAGGCACTCGGCTTCAATGCCGCTGGGCTGCACGGTGATCTCGAACAGCAGGACCGTGAAACAATCATCAAGTCCTACCGCAGAGGCGAGAGCAAGATTATGGTTGCCACCGATGTGGCGGCGCGCGGGCTGGATGTTAAGGATGTCACCCATGTCTTCAACTACCACATCCCGTTCGATCCTCAGAGCTATGTTCACCGTATCGGGCGTACGGGGCGTGCGGGCAAGAGCGGACAGGCAATTACACTGGTGACGACCGAAGAGTTCCGTGAACTGCAGCGTATCCAGAAAGAGGTAGGTGCCGAGATGCGTCTGGCTACCATCGAAGGCGGGTCAGAGCTTGATGTAGATGCATTGGAGTACCTTGCTGACCAGCTCAGAGCCGTGCCTGTACATACGCAGGCGCAGGATCTGCTTGAGACACTTTCTGAGATGGACCGCGAACTGCTGCTTGAGAAGCTGATCTCTGCCTTCATCGCGTGTGAGTCTCACAGTGTCGGCAGTCAGATAGGCTTTGATCAGCAGAAGGTGGACGAGATGCTTGAGAGTTACGAAAATGAACAAAAAGCTACTCGAAATAACAATCGGCGAAAAAAGCGTCGATAATAAGTGCTTTTTAACTTCACTCAAGCAAAACTGTTTTAAAATTTGTAAACCAAATGATAAGGTGTCCAAATGGAAATTAACTTAGTAGGCGAAGCCCTCAAATTTATGGTTTTGGGAATGCTTATCGTTTTTGTCTTTCTTATCGTGCTTGTGCAGGTAATGAAGTGGCAGGCGATCATCATTAACAAATACTTTCCTGAAAAAGAGCCTGAAGCACCAGCTTCTTCCCCCCAGACCGGTACGGCTGATGAAGCGCACCATGTTGCAGCTATCGTCGCAGCTATCGCGGAATTTCGTAAAAATAAATCATAAACAAGGTTTGATACATGGCTAAAAAATATATTGATGTAATGGATACAACCTTCAGAGACGGCTTCCAGTCGGTCTTTGGCGGTCGTGTGCTGATGGATGACTTCTTCCCTGCAGTCGAAGCGGCCAAAGAGGCGGGTATCACCCATTTCGAATTCGGAGGCGGCGCACGTTTCCAGTCGCTTTTCTTCTATCTACAGGAGAACGCCTTTGAGATGATGGACGGTTTCCGCGAGATTGTCGGACCGGATGCGAACCTTCAGGTACTCTCACGCGGTATCAACACCGTAATGCTCGATACCGGAAGCCGCGAGATGATCGAACTCTTCGCGAAACTCTTCGCAAAGCACGGTACGACTACGGTGAGAAACTTCGATGCGCTCAACGATGTCAACAACCTGATGTACTCAGGCGAGATGATCAAGAAGCATGGAATGAACCACGAAGTGGTCGTTACCATTATGGACCTTCCTCCGGGATGTAAAGGTGCGCACGATGTAGCGTTCTACGAAAAGACACTCAGAAACATTCTTGACAGTGGTATCGAGTTCGATTCTGTCTGTTTCAAGGATGCTTCCGGTACCGCCAACCCGCACAAGGTCTATGAGACTATCGCAATGGCGCGTAAACTGCTGGGCGAGAGCGTACACCTCAGACTCCATACACACGAGACTGCGGGTGTCTCCGTCGCTTCCTACCTCGCAGCGCTCGAGGCGGGTGCAAACGGTATCGATATGGCGGCAAGCCCGGTAAGCGGCGGTACTTCACAGCCTGATATCCTGACAATGCTGCATGCAACCAAGGGAACCAACTACAACCTTGGCGATCTGCAGCTTGACAAGATCCTCAAGTATGAAGAGCGTCTTAAAGAGTGCCTTGCAGACTATATGATCCCGCCTGAAGCGACACAGGTATCTCCGCTCATTCCATTCTCGCCGATGCCAGGCGGTGCATTGACAGCCAACACACAGATGATGCGCGACAACGGTGACCTCGACAAGTTCGACGATGTCATCAAGGCGATGAAAGAGGTTGTCGAGCGCGGCGGTTACGGTACGTCGGTAACGCCGGTCAGCCAGTTCTACTGGCAGCAGGCGTACGCCAACGTGATGTTCGGGCCGTGGAAGCAGATTGCTCCGGGGTACGGAAGAATGGTGCTTGGATACTTCGGTAAGACACCGGTCGAGCCGGATCCCGAGATCGTTAAGCTGGCAAGCGAAAAGCTCAAGCTCGAGCCGACAACCGAGAACCCGCTTGACATTGCCGACAGAGATGAGACAAAGTCGATTGCACACTGGAAAAAGGTCCTCGAAGAAGAAGGCCTCGAGACAACCGATGAGAACATCTTCATTGCGGCATCTTGTGACAAAAAGGGTATTGCGTTCCTCAAGGGTGAGTCACCGTTGATGGTAAGAAAAGGAAAAGAAAACGATTGTGGAGAAGAGAATATGGCAGGAAATTATACAGTAGTGGTAGATGGCAAGCAGTACAGTGTTCAGGTAGTTGAGGGAAGCGGTGACGTTCAGATCACGCCTGCAGCGAATGCAGCACCGGCGGCAGAGGCACCTGCAGCACCGGCTCCGGCAGCCGGCGGTGCGGGCAGCATCGAGATTCATTCACAGACTCCGGGCAACGTCTGGAAGATTCTGAAAAATCCGGGTGACAAGGTAGAAGAGGGTGAAGTGATTATGATCCTCGAAGCGATGAAGATGGAGATCGACATCGCTGCACCTCAGGCAGGAACCATCAAAACCATCAATGTCAACGTCAATGATTCAGTAGCCGACGGACAACTTCTCGCAACAATGGAGTAATCATGAAGATCAAACATCTGCTACTCTCTGTTTTCTTCGCTTTCGCCTTCTTAAGCAGTGCGGCGACAGCGAGCGAGCATGAGACAACGGCGAAACAATTCAAGACACAGCAGGAGCTGATCGCTGAAGAGAAGGCAACCTACAAAGAGAAGAGTGTTGGGGAACTGATCGTCAGCTTCTTCCATACGACAGGTCTCAATGCCATTATCAACCCGAAAGAGGGGGTTAAGAACGGTCAGGGCCAGGAAGTAAGTCTCTTTGCGCAGAGCTGGGGGCGTGTGATTATGTTTATCATCGTCTTCATTCTCTTCTATCTGGCTATCGCCAAAGGATTCGAGCCGCTACTGCTGCTGCCGATTGCGTTCGGGGGACTGCTAGCGAACATCCCGATCGCCAATATGACAGGGCCGCATGGGATGCTGGGGATCATCTACAATATGGGTATCGCCAACGAGTTCTTCCCGCTGCTGATCTTTATGGGGGTAGGGGCAATGACCGATTTCGGTCCGCTGCTTGCCAACCCGAAGACGGCACTACTTGGCGGTGCGGCACAGTTTGGGATCTTCGGTTCACTGGTCGGTGCTGCGGCACTTTCACAGTACACCGGTATGGTGGACTTTACGATGAGACAATCGGCGGCCATCTCCATCATCGGTGGTGCCGATGGTCCGACATCGATCTTTATCGCTTCGGCACTCGCACCTGAAATGCTGGGGGCGATCGCGGTTGCGGCATACTCCTATATGGCGCTCGTTCCGGTTATTCAGCCTCCGATAATGAAGGCATTGACAAGCGAAGAGGAGCGAAAGATCGTGATGAAGACAAGCAGAAAGGTACACAGACTCGAGAAGCTTGTCTTCCCGATTGTTGTCATCATGATGATTGCACTGGTACTGCCTGATGCTGCGCCGCTTATGGGTGCATTTGCATTCGGTAACTTTGCCAAGGAGTCCGGTGTGGTCGACAGACTGAGCAACGAAATGCAAAACTCGCTCATCAATGTCGTTACGATTTTCCTTGGGTTCGGTGTCGGTATGACACTGCAGGCGGACAAGTTCCTTGTCGCCGAGACACTGGGCATCATGGTTATCGGTCTGCTTGCGTTCGCTGCGGGTACTGCGGCAGGCGTACTTATGGCAAAACTTATGAACAAGTTCTCAGACGAGCCTATCAACCCGCTTATTGGTTCAGCGGGTGTCTCTGCCGTACCTATGGCAGCACGTGTCTCAAGTCGTGTCGGTTCTGAGGCGAAGCCGGGCAACATCCTGCTGATGCACGCGATGGGGCCAAACGTGGCCGGAGTTATCGGTTCTGCGGTTGCAGCCGGTGTTTTGCTTTCGATTTTCAAGTAAAATTCAAGATAGAGTAAGCTTGCTTGCTCTATCATTCGGCAAAAGGTATACATCAGGAAAAGAGGCTTTTTCTGATGTATGCTTTGGCATAGTGAAACTACACATTTAAAAGAGGATACTATGAGTACCAGAATGCCCAACGGATTTGAGAAGCTTGGACTGACAGACGTCGAAGAGGTCTATTATAACCTCAGCTACGATGAGCTGCAGGCGCATGAGATCAACAGACGCGAGTGCAAGATCTCAACTTCGGGCACCGCAATGTGCGACACCGGCATCTTCACAGGAAGAAGCCCAAAAGATAAATATTTTGTAGATCAGCCGCCCTCAAACGAGCATATCGCCTGGGGTGATGTTAACCGTCCTATAAAAAGAGAGATCTACGAAGAGCTTTTTGATATTGCAAAGAAACAGCTCTCGGGAAAGAAGATCTATGTGATGGATGTCTTCACCGGTGCGAGTGCGGAGAGCAGACGCTCTATCCGTTTTGTCATGGAGGTGGCATGGCAGGCGCACTTTGTCAAGAATATGTTCATCCGTCCAACAGAAGAGGAGCTGGAGAACTTCGAGCCTGACTTCACTGTTTACAATGCCTGTAAGGCGGTCGATGAGAACTACAAAGAGCACGGGCTCAACTCCGATGTATTTGTCGTATTCAACATTGAGGACAATGTTTCCATCATTGGTGGCACCTGGTATGGCGGTGAGATGAAGAAGGGTATCTTCTCGATGATGAACTACTGGCTGCCGCTTGAGGGAAAACTCTCCATGCACTGTTCCGCCAATGTTGGAAAAGAGGGGGATGTCTGTCTCTTCTTCGGACTCTCTGGAACAGGGAAGACGACACTCTCTACAGACCCCAACCGTGCACTTATCGGTGACGACGAGCATGGATGGGATGATAACGGCGTCTTCAACTTCGAAGGTGGATGTTACGCCAAGGTTATCAATCTGGATCCAAAATCTGAGCCGGAAATCTACGGTGCCATCACCAAAGATGCGCTGCTTGAAAATGTAGTGGCAGACGAAAACGGCAATGTAGACTACAGTGACGGTTCCAAAACGGAGAATACCCGTGTCTCCTACCCAATCGAGCATATTGCCAACCACAAGCCTGATCTGCAGGCGGGTCACCCCAACAACATCATTTTTCTCACTGCCGATGCCTTCGGCGTGCTGCCTCCGGTGAGCAAGCTTACCAAAGAGCAGGCGATGTACTACTTCCTCAGCGGCTATACTGCAAAGGTTGCAGGCACGGAGCGCGGTATTACCGAACCGGTTGCGACATTCTCAGCATGTTTTGGTGAAGCATTCCTGCCGCTGCATCCGACAGTCTATGCTGAACTGCTTGGAAAGAAGATCGACGAGCACAACGTCAATGTCTACCTTGTCAACACAGGCTGGACAGGCGGACCGTACGGTGTGGGTAAACGTATGAGTATCAAAGATACACGTGCATGTATCGACGGCATCCTTAGCGGAGCGATCAATGATGCGGAGTTTGAGACACTGCCTACGTTCAACCTGCAGATGCCAAAAGAGTTGGCAGGTGTGAAGGACAATACGGTACTCAATCCAAGAAACACCTGGGCTGACAAGGCAGAGTACGATGCTAGCCTTGCGAAGCTGGCGGGCATGTTCATCGAAAACTTTAAACGCTACGAAGACAAAGGCGGCAAGTTCGACTTCGCTTCTGCAGGTCCGCAACTTTAGCAGGAAGCGTCTCCTGGCGCCTCCGTTTCAATTCAGACATTCTCTCTCTTATTTTAATCTAAGCAAGATAGTGTATAGTTACATGATAATAGTTCGAATCAATCAAAAGGGTATAGTATGGCTATAAATTACAACAAGATACGCAGTTTTTGTCGAGTATTTCGCATCATTCTTGGTTCTGCACTGATTGTCGGTGCATTGACGATTGATGCTGAGTGGTCCAAGTGGCTTTTCCTGGGGATAATTCCCCTTATTGCCGGTATTGCAAACTTCTGTCCCCTCTGTATCATTACCAAAAAGTGTGATATTTCTGAAAAATAGATCTACATACAGGAGACAAATGCAACTTTTGTCTCTTCTCTTCTTCCCCGTTTTCAAGTATAATGCGGCATCTGTTTCAAGGAGCATAGGCTGATGGATAAACTGGTACACTATTTGCGTACACACAGTGAGGAGGAGCTGCATCCCTCCGAGATCGCAAACCTTCTCAAGGACCTCAGTGACGATCAGTTCGAAGAAGCGGTCAAGTCGATTCCAAAAGAGCTCATTGCCGATGTCGCGCTGGAGCTTCCGGACCGCTACTTTGGAGAAATAATTGAAAATTTTACCCCTGAAGAGATTGCGGAATCTCTTTCCGAGATGGAGTCGGATGATCAGACGGACTTTATCCAGGAGCTTGAGGAGCATGATGACTCCAAGGCCAAAGAGGTTTTCGACCAGCTCGACAAGGAAGACCAGGAGGACATTCTCCAGCTTAAGCAGTACGATGAGGATGAGGCGGGTGCTTACATGCAGGTGGAGGTTTACTCCGCCAAGCTTGACCAGAAGGTTGCCGATGTCATCAAAGAGTTTGCCAAGCTCAAACGCGAGGGGGAACTTGAGAATATCAACTATCTCTTTGTCACTGATGAAGACGGTTATCTTCGCTACGGGGTGGGGCTTGACGACCTTATCGTTTTCGATCCGGAGAAGACACTGCGTGAGAACATTCAGGAGAACCCCGAAAAGTACAAACCGATCATCGGGCACGACCATGACGACATCAAAGAGATTGTACAGAAGTTCCAGGAGTACGACCTGGGTTCCATGCCGGTCGTCGATGAGTACGGAAAACTTCTTGGGCGTATTACCTCCGATGACATTTACGATGTCATCAGTGAACACGCTACCGATCAGATGTACCACCTTGCAGGGGTCAGTGATGAGGCCGAAGAGGATGACGACCTTCTCAAGGCGGGTAAATCACGGGCGATCTGGCTTGGAGTGAACCTCCTTACCGCCATTGCCGCCTCTTTGGTGATCGGACTCTTTGAAGGAACACTGCAGCAGTATGTGGCACTTGCGGTACTGATGCCCATCGTCGCTTCGATGGGCGGCAATGCAGGAACACAGTCGCTGACAGTCGTTGTCCGCCAGCTGGCACTTGGAGAAATCGCCAAGCATGATGCCTACCGTACCATCAAGAAGGAGGTGATCCTCTCTCTGGCCAACGGGCTTATCTTTGCTGTGGTGATCGGCATTATCGCGGCACTCTGGTTCGACAAGGGGATGCTTGGCGTGGTAATCGCTATGGCGATGGTTATCAACCTGCTCAGTGCCGGTTTCTTCGGATCGGTCATTCCGCTGCTTCTGAAGAAGTTCGGCGTTGATCCGGCTATCGGCAGTACGGTCATTTTGACGACGGTTACCGATATTGTCGGTTTTTTTGCATTTTTGGGTCTTGCAACCATTATCTTACTCTAAAAGGATCATAAAAAACAATGGACTTGTTAGTCATCTATTTTTTGGGAGCAGTCATCGTATCCTTTGTCTGTTCAGTACTCGAGTCGGTACTGCTCTCTGTGACCATGCCTTTTGTCTCTGTGCTTGAGAAGGAGAAACCAAAAGCAGGGGCGTTACTTAAACAGCATAAACACAATATCAACAAATCGATAGCCTCAATTCTCATACTCAATACTGTTGCAAATACTGTCGGAGCGGCGGCTGTCGGTGCACAGGCAGAACGTGTATTTGGTTCGGGAGCACTCTTCTGGGTCTCTGCCATCCTGACCTTTGCGATCCTCTTTTTCGGTGAGATTATTCCCAAAACGATCGGTGCGACCTACTGGAAACAGCTGGCACCGATGGCATCGTATATCATTAAGTTCTTTATCTGGTTTACCTATCCTGTCATTCTGCTGACGCTCTTTGTTACCAACCGCATTAAAAAAGGTGATGAAGGGCACAGCCTTAGCAAAGAGGAACTGCTTGAGAGTGCGCTGCTGAGTGAAGATGAAGGGGTATTGGATGAGCAGGAGTCGGATATCATCGAGAATATCCTCAAACTTGACGATATCAAAGTACATGATATTCTTACCCCAAGAAGTGTTGTCTTTGCCTTAGAACACAACCGTACTATTGCCGATGTCATCAAAAATGAACCCGATATTTTCAAATACTCCCGAATACCGGTCTATGAAGGCAATATTGAGAATGTCACCGGAATGATCCTGACAAAGCAGCTTTTTGGTCAGGCATTGCAGGATGACAGCAAGTCTATCAAAGATATTGAAAAAGATATCTACCGTATCAATGAGCAGGTACCTGTCTCATGGGCGCTTGACCTGTTCATCGAGAAGAAGGAGCATATGTTCCTGGTACTGGATAAGTATGACCAGGTAGAGGGGATCGTTACGCTTGAAGATTGTGTTGAAACGATTCTTGGAGTCGAGATTGTCGATGAGAGTGACGCGCATGTCGATATGCGAGAGCTTGCGAAACTGAAGATGCGTCTGCAGCGCAAACGCCAGGAGAAAGATCTCAACCTCCATTAAGAGGGTATCACCCCTCGATCTCTCCTGCAATGACCTTCTCGAGGCGGCGAATCTCCGCTGCACCGTCGTAGAGTATTTTAGGATCTGGCGTCAGATCTATATCTTCGGATTTTCCCTCATACTCTATTGTCGAGAGAATATGCTTGATGACATTGATGCGTGCTTTCTTCTTGGAGTTTGAATCGACAACGGTCCACGGAGCACTTTGCGTATGGGAGGCAAGCAGCATCGAGTAGTTGGCGATGGTATATTTGTCCCACAGCTCCTGTGCTTTTTCATCAACCGGGGAGATTTTGTAGTTCTTCAGCGGGTCGTTGCGGCGTTCTTCGAAACGTTTTGCCTGCTCCTCTTTGGAGACGGAGAGGTAGAATTTGATCAGATGGGTACCAGAGCCCACCTGCATCTCTTCATAAAAAGGCACTTCATGCAGAAAGCGTGAGTGTTCCGCTTCGCTGCAGAATCCCATGACCGGTTCGACACCGGCACGGTTGTACCAGCTTCTGTCAAAGAGGACGATCTCTCCGCCGCTTGGCAGATGTGCGGTGTAGCGCTGAAAGTACCACTGTGTCTTTTCGACGTCTGAAGGTTTGTTCAATGCGACGACACGCGTGCCTCTGGGGTTCATATGTTCGATGATGCGTTTGATGGTACCGCCTTTGCCTGCCGCGTCACGCCCTTCGAAGATGATGAGCAGCTTCATACCCGTCTCTTTGACATGGTTTTGCAGTTTCAGCAGCTCTCTTTGGAGCAGTTCGAGCTCTTTTTCATATGCCAGGGTGCTTTTCTTTTTCCATACGGGCACTCTTGGCTTTTTTCCCCGGGCGATCCGTTTCTCTTCCTCTTTACAGCGTTCAACACACTTTTTGATTACATTTTCTTTTTTCATAAGGCTTCTCTTTCTATTTTTTGCACTCGCCGACATAGCGCCCCTTCACATGGCTTGTCATTTTCATTGTTCCCATTTGCGGATTGTTGACCTCTGTAACGGTTGTACCCTCGAAAGTATCACCGCTGTAGGTGATCTCTCCTTTGGCTTTCATCGCCCCTTCGCCACTGCAGACCATCTCCCACTTGAGGGTATTGCCCTGAATCTCCTGTTTTGTGATCTTACAGTTTTTCTGCTCCTCTTTCTGTTTGGGTATGAGCATTTTTTTGGTAATGCATGTTCTGTATGTTACCGGAGGCATAGACATAGGCATCTGCAAGCCGCTCATCTGCATTGTTGAAACAGTTTCCCACAGCCCTTCGTGGAGATTGACATCTGCCTGCCCAATGCCGCCGCATACTACCAGTGCAACAGCCACCCTTTTGATCTGTGATAGAGTCTTCATATTCGCTCCTTTTAAACTCTTTGATTCATTATAGCATTTTTGAAAAGAGCTGACAATGTTGCATCTGTAACCCCAATTCAGCTAAAATGGTGCAATCAAACGCAGAAGGGGTATATGTGGAAAAAAAGGGCAACCAGCGGAGTTTTGGTGGACTGAAGCTCAATACGGCACTGCTGGAAGTGCTGGAGGCACAGGGGTATGAAACCCCTACACCCGTACAGCAGCGGCTTGTCCCGGTCCTCCTTTCAGGTGTAAGCACCGTGGCGTCCGCACAGACCGGCAGCGGCAAGACGCTGGCGTTTCTGCTGCCTGCCCTGCAGCAGATGAACCCCGATGCACAGCCTGTGACCAACCACTATCCACGACTCTTCATCCTCTCTCCGACAAAAGAGCTTGCACAGCAGATTTTCGAAGTGAGTATGCCCTTTGTACGAAAGCTCGGCTTTCGAAGTGTACTGCTGCAAGGCGGCGGAAAACGCAACGAGGAGAGCAGAAAACTGGAGCAGGGAGTGGATGTGGTCATTGCCACACCCCAACGTGCTTTGGAGCATATTGAAGCAAGACATATCGACGTAAAGGCGCTCAAGCACCTTGTTGTCGATGAAGCCGATATGATGTTCGATATGGGGTTTGTTGCCTACCTTGAAAAGATATTTGCCATGATGACGGAGCGTTCGCAGAAGGTGATCGTCTCTGCGACCATCACACCAAGAGTAGTAAAGCTTGCCAAGGCGCACATCAAATCGCTGCGGCGTGTTGAGCTTGACCCCCCTGGCAAGATCGCCGACAGTGTCACACAGATGCTCTATCCTGTCGTCAAAAGCAAAAAGAGTGCGCTGCTTGCCTGGCTGATCTCTTCGGAGAACCTCAAACGGGTACTGGTATTTGTGCGCAAAAAAGAGCTTGCCGATGGTGTGGCCGAAGCACTCAGGGAGTGGAACTACAAGGTAGGCATATTGCATGGAGAGCGGATGCACCAGGAGCGCAAGAAGGCGCTGCGTGCTTTCAGAGAGGGAGAATACCAGGTCCTTGTGGCGACGGATATCGCTGCCAGAGGGCTTGATATTTCCAACCTCGATGTGGTCATCAACTATGACATTCCCCATGTCAAGCATGATTTTATCCACCGTGTTGGACGTACCGGCCGGGCAGGAAAAGAGGGGGTTGCGATGACACTGGTGAGTCCCGAGGAGATAGAGCAGCTAAAAGACCTTCAAAAGGTGCTTGGCAGCAAGATCAAAGAGGTGATTTTGCCGGATTACGCGCCCAAAGATGTCAAGTCCAGAGGCTACCTTATGCAGGCTCCTCAGCGGCGAAGACGAACGCCAAAACCCGATGCGAAAAAGAGTGCAGCTTCTCCGCTCAATAAAAAAGGGAAGAAGCGCAAAACGACAAAGCGTGACGGGTTCAAAATCCTGGATGCCTCCCAGAAGCAGGAGAAACAGACAGGCCGCAGCAAAAAGCGTAAATAGTTACTGCGCCAGCATATCCAGTTTTTTGTCGTAAACCTTGGTTTGGACACCGAAAAGCCCAAGCAGCGTGTGGAAGAGGTTGTCGTGGCTGAAGCGCGCATCCTTACGCTTCTGGAGTGACTTTACACCGGCGTCTTCTTTGAACTGCGGTCCGAACCAGAAGAGTGCACCGATATGCTTCTGGGCATCGGGTGCCATGAAGTAGGGCAGACCGTGCAGGTAGAGGCCGTTTTCGCCCAGACTCTCGCCGTGGTCCGACATATAGAGCATCGCTGTCTGGTATTTTCCGTCGTATTTTTTCAGGAAGTCGATGGTCTTTGCCAGAAATGTGTCGGTGTAGCGAAGCGCGTTGTCGTAGGCGTTGGTGATGGATTCACGGCTGCAGGACTCAAGCTGGTTCGTTTCGCATACCGGTTTGAACTTTTCGTACTTCTTTGGATAGCGTTTGTAGTAGGCCGGTCCGTGGTTGCCCATCTGGTGCAGCACGATGAGGATGTCTTTGTTCGGATGTTTGGCAATGAACTTCTCCAGTCCCACAAGCATACCGACGTCACGACACTCTCCTTCGATGCAGACAGTATTGTGTGCCGGTATCTTGTAGTTTTCGTAGGGAATTCGCAGTGCCACCCCTTTGGAGTCGGAGTTGTTGTCACGCCACAGCAGGGCAACTTTTCCGGTGTGTTTGAGTACATCGAGTACGTTTTCCGTACTGATGCCTTTCTTATAGGTGTATTCACTTCTGGGATAGACAGAGAACATGCACGGCACCGACTCTGCTGTTGCGGTCCCACATGAGTAGGTATTGGAGAGGTTGATGATAGCTTCCTGTTTGAGTTTCGGGTTTGTCTCTCTGTTGTATCCGTTAAGTGAAAAATGATCGGCACGTGCGGCTTCTCCCACAACCATGATGATCAGTTTGCGGGCCCCTTTATGTTCGGGGATGACGGCATCGGTGCCGATGGGTTTTACGACAACCGGACCGCTGTTGTAGGTCAGGTAAACGTATTTCCCACTGCTGAAAATCCAGTAGAGCGGGTTGACACTGAAGCGCAGCGGTTTGTGTTCACGGAAAAAGGAGGTGTAGTATTTACTGTAGATAAAGAGTGATGCCGTGATGATAATGAGTGACAATAGAATGGTTTTTATTTTGGACCAGAGTTCGGTTTTCCAGTTTCGGTAGACTACATTGGTACGGTAGACCCAGTAGGCGGGAAGTACTCCAAGGAAAACGAAGTAGAGCACTAGCTTGAAAGTCAGCAGGTCGCTCGATTCGGCAAAATCGGTCTGCACGGCATTTCGTATCATACTCTCGTCGATAATGATATGGTAGGTGTTCATAAAGTAGTTGGTAAGCGACGAGACAAGCAGGGCGATGATAAGCAGCGGTTTGGTGGTCCACCTGGAGCTAAAGAGGGTAAAAAAGAGTACCGTGAGAGCAAAGAGGACGATGGCAAGTGAGAGGACAAAGCCTGCATTCTCCACAAGGGGGTAGACTTTCAGTACATTTTTGAAAAAGGTGTAGTTGTCGGCTAGTACCAAAAATAGGGAGACAACAACGATGAGCCTGGTCTGTGTAAAGGGTTTGATGGGGCTGCCTTCTTGCTTTTTGTTTTGCAAATCATAGCAAAATTACCCTAACGGTTTAACTTTTTTAAGTATCATTCCAAACTATAAAAATGAAAAGGAAAACAAATGGCTCAAGTACCCGAAAATGTAGGTTGTGACAATATGGAGTGTGTGGAGGGACCCAACTGCCACCGCAAGGAGATCTATCTTAATAAAACGGCAGCATCAGTAAAGAGCTTTGGCGGTACGCCCAAAAAAGGCTGCGGCAAGTTTATTCCCAAAAAAAAGGAAGGGCAGTAGCCTATAGGCTGCCTCTGTGCAGCGGAAACTTTCCTATCTCTTCAAGAAAAGTTGTCGCGTAGGCGCCTTTTGGCAAAACGAAGCCGACACGCAGCATTTTCGTTTTTTCTTCGTAATGTGTCTCAACCTCTTTTGGCCATATCCACGCAAAGCGCCTGTCCCCTCTGAGGGCTCTTAGTTCATCGTCATCGAAAGGCTCTTCAAGATGTCCTGCATCGCTTTTTGCCCGCATGGCACGCTCTCCGCAGAGCAGTCCTGTAGGGGCAGTCTTGCCTGAGGCGAAGAGAGAAGCAGCCTGTAGCATATCGCCCACAAATGTCAGCTTGCCGTGCGGGTAGGGCATCATGACATCGCCCAGAAAGAGCTTGAAGAAGTGCGGCTGTTTTGCCAGTGCTTCTACCAGCGGTTTTGGGTAGCCAAGGGTTTTGGAGGCTGTGTCGATACCCTCGGCAGTGATGATGGAAGAGAGCTTCACCCGTGAAGCAAGCCAGCGGTTGAAGAGGTAGCTTTGGTAGGCGGCAACCAGCAGCTTCTCACGGCTTCCCTTGAGGCGTTTGCCCGAGTGGGCGATCTCTTTTCCCTGTTCGTAGCTTTTGGCATCTTCCCCGAAGCGCTGGTAGCCGTAGTAGTTTGGGATCCCCTTTTTCTGCATCATCTTCGCAGTCGTGTTGAAAAAGGTTGCATCTTTCTTTGTTACATTGTGCAGCACGATTTCGAAGCGGTTGCCTTTGAGATGCCCGATCTTCAGAGGTGCCTTGTTGTAGCTACGCTCCAGAATCTCAACCCGTTCGGTAGTAAGATTTTTGTTGAGCAGCTTTTCCGCTTGCTTTGGAATGGAGATGTACTGAATGGTCGTGGCACTTTTGTCTTTGAGCCCGGCATAGCCGATATCACGTTCGTTCAGTTCTGTTGCCTTGGCGAGTACACTCAGCAGTTTGTGGGTACTCATGTCACGCTTTTTGAGTTTGAGAATGAGGTAGTTTCCCTTGCCTGTAAAAGGGTAGAGGGGGATCTCTTCGACAAAAAAACGCTCTATGGTCTGTTTGAAGTCGAAGCGGATGGGGGAGTGGGGGTAGGCATACTGTTTGTGAAAATTCATACCGCAAGTATAGCGTAACCCGGGCAGGGTGCTACTTAGCGGCAGCGAGGTGTCCGGTTATCCGCATTTCCCCGGGGCACACTTCATCGTACCGCCGCATTTGCCTTCCAGTTTGCTTTTGACGCTTCCCTGCTGCATGCTGTCGATCATCTGCTGCATCTGCTGCGGGTGCGCGATGAACTTGTACCCTTTGTAGAGGGTCATGAGTCCGTAGAGGATGACCAGCATTGCAGCCAGCTTCATCATTGTCCCGCGCAGCGAGCCGCGCTGTAGAAACTTGGTGATGGTACCGAGAAAGAAGAGCGCGGGAATGGTCGCCAGACCGAAGGTCGCCATGACTATTGCACCCCATAGCGGACTTGCCGTACTGGCGGCAAAGATGGCAAAGGAGTAGACCAGACCGCAGGGGATCAGACCGTTGAGGATGCCTAACATATAGAAGCTTGGGATGGAGCGGCTCTGAATGAGGGTTTTGAAGGCTTTTTGGAACCAGCCGTATTTGGAGACGGCAAACTCGGCCGAGTTGAGGAACTTGAAGTTGCCAAGCAGGGAAGCGCCTGCCAGAAGCATCAGCACTCCAGTCAGTACAAAGAGCACCCCTTTGGTGGTAGGGGTAAAAGCGATGACCTGGCCGACAAGACCGAAAACCGCACCAAGAACGGTGTAGGTGGTAACGCGTCCGAAGTTGTAGGCCAGATGAGAGAGGGTCTGGCGGCTCCATGGCGAGGTCGGGTCGATCTTGCTTGAGCTGTATGCAACGACAATACCGCCGCACATGCCGATGCAGTGTCCCACACTTCCAAGAAATGCTGTGCTTAGAATGATAAGAAGGTCGATGTTGCTCATTGGCTGTCCCAGTAAAAATTTATCAAACTATAGTATTTTTTTGTTAAAATAGTGTTAATTTCAACCAAGGATGATCATGTTCAAAGCCCTTAAACGCAGTTTTCTGAAGATGTTCCGTGAACTGCTGGTCTACCACAACAGTTCGCTGGAGTTCCGTGCCAAGCTGCTGACGCTGATGGTCTCCTCCGATGGGGAGATGAGTGAGTGTGAGAAGCAGAAGCTCAAGGAGATCGCACACCGCATCTACAGTGAAGATGCCGAACGTGCCGAACTGCTGATCGATACGGTCAAGGAGTTTCATACCAAGATTGTCACCGACAACGGGCTTGATTTTGAACATCTGGTGCATCAGGTGGCAAAAGAGGTAAAGGAGGTCAAGCGCTTCTGCCAGAAGATCGATATCGGTCTTTTGATGGAGCTGCATGCATGTATAGACGAAGAGGATGAAGAGGAGCGTCTCTTTCAGATGCGAATCGTCGAATTTCTGCAAGGGCTCAAAGAGGAGTGTAGGGCATAATGGAGTGGTACAGGTTTGTCTCATACGGGCGTGTGCAGCACGTTTTCTACCGCAAGTTTGTCTCCCAGGCGCTTATGCGTGAGGGGTTCAACGGTTATGTGCGCAACCTCGATGACGGTACGGTAGAGACGGTCGTTTTCCTTGTTGATGAGGAGAGCGAGCTTCCCAAGGTCCTGAAAATCCTCGAGGAGGGTTCACCCATGAGTGAGGTAGAGAAGGTCGAATACGAGATTGTCGATAATGTCGAGATAGAGACGGACGGATTTGAGATACGGTATTAGTGATAGTTGATAGTGACAGTGATAGTGAATACAGTAGAGTGAAAAGGAGTATGGTATGGCAAGCGGATGGGGATGTCAGTTCCTGGGAAAGAACGGTGATATCAAAGATTGGTGTATGAAACTGCATCACCCCTGTGATCCCGGATGTAAGGGGTGCATTATCTACGGGCAGGTGGAGTTCAGCCAGCCTCATATCGATGAGGAGCAGGAGCAAAAGGCGAAAAAGCGCAGCGACAACCCATTGGGAGAGCGCTGACTGTTTGACAATATGATATAAAATAATATATACTACCGGAAAGTAATCATATATAGGAACAGCAATGCACAGCATATCACAACTGGAAAAGCAGCAGGTTGGGTTGAGGCTGCCGAAGTATCTCATTGAAGAGATCGACGCCTTTACCGAGGAGTATGCAGTGAACCGTACCGATATCATCACCGAAGCGATCAAGTCCTATATTCAAAGAGAGAAAGAGAATCGTATCTACCAAAGTATTGAAGAGGGATTTGCCCAAATCAGAGATATTCAAGACGGAAAGCTTGATGTCGATACGCTTGGTACATTGGATGATCTGATCGATGAGCTTGAAAATAGTTAAACTTGACCCCTTTGTTGCAAATGTCAAAAGGCTTTACAAAAAGTACAAAAGTTTGCCGAAAGATCTGCAACGGCTTTCACAAATTCTCGATGAAAATCCGAGAGCCGGCATTGACCTGGGTGACAACTGTTATAAGATACGCTTGGCTAACAGTTCTGTGCCTACAGGAAAAAGTGGTGGCTTTCGAATTATCTATTACTACTATAACGGAAAAGATGAACTTTTTTTGGTCACGATATACTCAAAAAAAGATATGGAAACAATTAGTGATAAACAAATCATTGCGCTTAAAAAAAGGTATGGCTTAAAATAGGGGGCTACTCCGCCACCTTGTCCCCGAACTTCTCCATAAGCTTGGCTATCTTTGGCGGAATGACGGCATTGCAGTAGCCCTGCATGGGGTTTTGGCGGTAGTAGTCCTGATGGTACTCCTCTGCCGGGTAGTAGTTCTTCAGTGGCTCTAGGGTTGTAACGATAGGGTCTGCATACTCAGACTGCGCGCGCTCGATGGCGCGTTTTGCCGCTTCAAGCTCTTCCTCGTTCTGGTAGCAGATACAGGAGCGGTATTGCGTGCCCATATCGGCACCCTGGCGGTTGAGCGTGGTCGGGTTGTGGGTGGCGAAGAATACATCGAAGAGTGTGTCCAGATCGATAACGGTATCATCGTAGGTGATCTTGATCACTTCGGCATATCCGGTATCGCCGCTGCAGACCTGACGGTAGGTGGGGTTGGGTACTTCCCCGTTGGCATAGCCGCTCTCTACATCGATGACACCTTTCAGTTTCTCAAATACCGCTTCGGTACACCAGAAACATCCTCCGCCTACAATCAACTCTTTTACTGCCATTTTTCATCCTTTAAAAAAATTTACTATCAACTATCACTATCAACTGTCACTGGCTTAAAGCCGAAAATGCAACCAAAGGCACATTCGGCTCTCTGTCTGTGTGCTATAATACTTACACTATATGAAAGAAGACTGAAATTATTCCACCCGGAGGTAAAAAATGACTGTGAATGTTGTATGTCCACACTGTTTGAAAGTAAACCGCATCCCGAAGAAGGAGAGTTATGCCAAGGCAAACTGCGGCAACTGTAAAAACTCGCTGCTTGATGGCAAACCGGTTGAAGTTGACAGTGCCAAGTTCAATACCTTTATCGCCAACTCCGACCTGCCTGTCGTTGTCGACTTCTGGGCACCGTGGTGCGGTCCGTGCCGCATGATGGCACCCGCATTTGAAGAGGCTGCGCGCAGCCTGCCGCTCAAGGCGCAGTTTGTGAAGGTCAATACCGAGGCCAATCCTCAGCTTGGAGGGCAGTTTGGTATTCGAAGCATCCCTACGATGGTGATCTTCAAAGGCGGCAAAGAGGTTGACCGTGTCAGTGGTGCGCTGAGTGCAGACCAGATCAGACAGTGGGTGTCGCGATACATCTAAAGAAGTGCACTTCAAAGAGAGTTGTGCTATCATCCCCTCATAGATATTGCCAGAGGGAAGAGAATGCGCAAGATACTGCTGCTTGAAGATGATGCCAACCTGAATGACACCGTAGCGGAGTTCCTTGAAGAGAACGGCTATGCGGTGGTACCTGTCTATGACGGTTATGAAGCACAGGAGAAGCTCTACGAGACCAAATTCGACCTGCTGCTTCTTGATATCAACGTCCCCGGCATAGACGGGCTTGAACTGCTCAAAGAGAGCAGGGAAGAGGGGGTCGGGACACCCGCTATCTACATTACATCGATGGACAGTGTCGATGACCTTGAAAGAGGCTTTTCCAGCGGATGTGACGACTATATCCGCAAACCCTTTGCAATGAAAGAGCTTCTTATTCGCATAGAGACACTGCTCAAGCGCAACTTCTACCATGAAGTCAGTGAAGAGATCCCCATTAGAGAGAATATTGCCTACAATCCCAAAACCGAAGAGCTGCTTATTGACGGCCAAACCGTAATGCTTGGCAACAAAGAGTCAAAGCTGCTCAAACTCTTTATGTCCGCAAGAGGCGAAGTGCTCTCACATGAGCGCATCTACAGTCATCTGTGGGATTATGAGGAGGAGCCGAGCGACTCGGCTTTGAGAACCTACATTAAAAATCTTCGCAAACTGGTCGGGAAGGATACCATTGTCAGCATCAAGAAGCAGGGCTACAAGTTCGTTACTCAGAAGTGAGAAGAAGTCGCTTCACCGGTTCCTGACACTCTACGTGGCGATGGTCCTTACCGCTATTGCACTCCTCTCACTCTACTACTACGAGAGCCAGCGCAAACTGATGCTTTCGGACAAGCGTGCGACGATGGCGCAGTATGCCTATGTGCAGGTCAAGCGCCTGAAGGTCTTGCACTACTTCTTCCCAGAACGTACCACCTATCCAAGAGATAACAGCTTTACATCCGCCATATATGACATAGAATACAACAAAATCTTTTCGCTAAACCGGCGTGAAGAGAAGAACTTTGACGATGAAATGTCCATTAAAGATGGTTATATCCACTTTGTCAAGGGGCTTGACACCTACTATCTTGGCACACGTTACCTTGTCATCGAGATACCAGAAGACAAAACTTGGGCGGTAAATACCTGGAAGCAGATCGCACTCTATGGAGGTGTGGCCTTTGTTCTTTTCATGCTTCTTGGTCTCTATCTTGCAAAACTCTTTTTACGGCCGATGCGTGATTCTATCATGCTGCTTGACCGGTTCATCAAAGATACGACACATGAGCTCAATACGCCGCTCTCTGCGATACTGGCGAACATCGAAACGATGGATAAAGAGGTAATGGTCGAAAAGAACCGAAAAAAGCTCGAACGTATCGATATTGCAGCGCGGACTGTTTCGACACTCTACAAAGACCTGACCTATCTGACCCTTGAGCAGGAGAAAGAGAATGAAGATGAGCCCATCGATGTTTCCCGGTTGATAACGGACAGAGTAGAGTACTTCGAGGTGCTTGCACGTTCGAAACAGATAGCATTTACGCTGGAGCTTGATAGCGTAACCGTTGTGATGGACAGACGAAAGCTGACACGGGTCATCGACAATCTGATTAGCAATGCCATTAAGTACAACAAGCGTAACGGCAGTATCATAATCGTGCTTGACAAAGAGAAACTCAGCATAAGCGATACAGGTATTGGTATTTCCGAAGAGAAGATTCCATTGATGTTCGACCGCTATCTGCGTTTTAACAGCAGCGAAGGAGGATTTGGTGTAGGCCTGAGTATTGTCAAGAAAATTCTTGATGAATACGGCTTGAGAGTTGAAGTGGCATCAGAAGAGAGTGAAGGGACAACTATTACAATTTATTGGAAAGGTGCAGAATGAAAAAGAGGATGATAGCAGTATGGATGCTGGTCTCGCTGGCTTACGGGGATAATATCTATGAACGCAACTGTGTGCCGTGTCATCAGGATCTGCCAACCTCTCTGCAGCAGATGTTCAAAAACTACTTGCTTGTATATAGCAGTGAGAGGTTTGTCAAAGCTGGCATCAAACACTATTTGAAAAACCCGTCACGCAGCATCTCGCAAATGTCCAAGCTTTTCCTCGATACCTATGGCATCAAAGCGCCAACGACGCTGCCGGATAGGGAACTTGATGAGGCAATTGACATATATTGGGAAAAGTTTAAGGTTTTTGATAAGTTGAAGTAGTTATAATATTTCAGAGTCGCATATTATGCGATAATTTATGATTATAGAAGGT
>JALWLU010000048.1 GCA_026996325.1 Sulfurovum sp. | reverse complement strand
TTGTAGGTATCGAGTGAAAGCAATGCAAGAGGGATCTCTCTGCCCATACGCTTCTCAATAGCCTTGTACTGGCGGTTGAAGAACTCCAGATCCTTCTCATCTGCGACGATGAGTATCTCCGCACCGTTGTCGAGTGCCTGCAGCAGTGTCGTACCCGCTTTCTGCAGCGCAAGGCTCTCCTGATAGTCGATAATGCTTTGTCCACAGAGCTTCGCTTCACGCTCGAAACGGACGATGCTTCCTCCTGCACCTTCAATGGCTTCAAATACCTTTGCCTGTGCAGGTGCCGTGGCGCTGCCGGCATAGAAGGCTGCCGGCTTGCCTGCAACGGTGTCGGTTGCGTAGGCGGCTGCTGCTTCACGTGAGAGCTTTTGGCTCATCTTCTCGAGGAAACGGTTTGGTTCGGGACGTTCGATGTGCGTTCTCAGCGCTTCTATCGTGGCAGTATGGTCCTGCGCTTCAAAGAGGTTGTTTTCATATTCGCAGGCATTGAGACCGTCGTACTCGTCACCGATGGCAGCAAGGATCTCTTTTTTATGTGGGTTGCCGTTTTCGATCATTCTGTGTGCAAGCAGCAGCACGGCGTCACCGATGTAGTCGTGGTTGAACTTCGAGCTCTCTGACGCGTAGTGGAGCGCATAGAGGCTTTCATAGTAGGCTTTGTCCTTCTCGTTGGCATAGGGCTCGAGGAGTTTGAATCGCTCCATAAAGTCATCGTCGTTGATGACAAGGCAGTGGTTGGAGCGGTAGGAGAGTACGGGGTCGACCTGAAGTTCGGTACCGAGCTTCCCGACGATCTCTCCGATGCTCTCTTTGCCTGTAACGACAAGGCCGTTTATTTTGAAGACAAGCTTCTCTTCGGGGTAGGCGAAGTTTTCGTTCTGCGCTTTGATCGCTTCAAGCAGCGCGATGCTCTGTTCGTTTTCATCGAGTGTGACAGTGAATGTTTTATAGTATGGCAGGTAGTCTGTTTTGGCATTGAAGAAGAATGCTCTAAGCGTAAGGGTATGCTCCATTGAGGTGTCCTTTTGTGTGAACTTGTTTTAAATAATATAAAGTCAGGTAAATTATAGCGTGCAATACTTCCAAGTTAGAGGGGTTTTCTCCTGCAGCGGCAAGTTAGAGGTTGCTATGTTACAATTTTGCAATCTATTTTGGTGTAACGCACCAGGTTTAAAAAGATATGTTTCAAATAATGAGCAGGAAAATTCAAATATGGTAGACAAAGAGAGCTATTTGATAGGCAGGCTGAACTCCGGCTATGTCGGTGACGATGCGGCTGTCGTGGGGCATACGCTTTACAGTATGGATGCCTTTTTCGAAGGAAGCCACTTCAGGCGCGAGTGGATGAGCATGGCGCAGATCGGGCGCAAGGCGATGCTGGTGAACCTCTCCGATGCCATAGCGATGAACGCACATCCCAAGTATGCGCTGGTGACCGTCTGCATACCGCCGGAGATGACTACAGCCGAAATTGACGAACTGATGGAGAGTATGGAGCGCACCGCAGCGGAGTTTGGCTGCGAGATCATCGGCGGCGATACAATCGGTGGAGAGAAACTGCATCTTAGCATCGCACTGGTCTCCGAGAGTGATGCTCCGCTGCTTAGACGCGGACTGCAGGAGGGAGATTTGCTTGCCTATACAGGTACGCTTGGTCAGAGCAAAAAGGACCTTGAAGTGCTTTTCCGTGGAGAGAAGATAGCACCCGATTCGCGCTTTTACGAACCGCAGCTGCGTTCGGAGTTCATCTACGAGGCACGCCCGTTGCTTCACAGCGGCATGGACATCTCCGACGGACTCTACTGCGATACCAACAAGCTTCTTGATGTCAATAAATATGGATTTGATATATTAAAAAATATCGACGATGATACGGGCTTAAGCGGGGAGGAGTATGAGATGCTGATAGCTTTTCCAAAAGAGCATAAAGAAGCGGTAGAAGCGGTGGCTGAAAAGACAAATACACCGCTGAACATCTTTGCAAAAGTGGCCCAGAACGACAGGCGTTTTCCTTGTAAAAGCCACCATTTTTGACTGGTGTATTAGTTATTGGAGAGAAAACGGTATAGATGATACGTAGGGTGTGTAATCACGCACTAAAAACTACGACATTTCGTTACCACGCAGAACGTTACTTCCAGCGTTTGGCCATCTTTCTGTCAAGCGCGGCTTTGACCTCTTTGATGAGCGCTTTGGCATCTTCGCCAAAGACAAACTCACCCTTGTACTGACGCTGGGCATTTTCTATATATTCTTTAAATGCCGCCTTATCCTTATCGGTTTTGAGTGTTTCCCACAAAAAACGCATACCGCTCTCTTTGTCGAAGCTCTTCTTTGCTGTTTCGATGTATAGCTTGCTTGAGAGGAGTTTGAGCGTACCGTCCTTTTGCACCTCATAGCGCATGATGCGCGCACCGTAGGGGACGTCGTAGATGCGCCCCTGTCTGTCCCAGAAGGTATAGAGCGTAATGGTGCTGCCGTTGATCTCCATGAAGCCCTCTTCGACACTGCGCGCGCTGCAGCTGCCGGTTTTGTCGTTGAGTGTGAGGTTGAAGAGGTGCTTGAGATCGTAGTTTCGCTCGTCACGGTAGAACTTCAGTACCCGTCCCTTGCTGTCGTAGACGTCGTAATCTTCGGTGATGTAGGTAAAGTCGGTACCACGAATCGTAATATGTTTTAAAGTGGCTTCCGCCAGAAGCGAAGTGGCCAGCATAAGCAGTGTAAAAAGAGGTTTTTTCATTGATCGGACCTTTTTTAAAATCTGGCGTATTATAGCACGCTTGTGTGTAATTTAAGTGTGTAGGAAGATGTGGAAAGTAGTGCGAGACTACTCTTTGATTATCCAAATCAAGAAAGACATTGTTAGTTGGTTCCCATGCATATAGCATGGGAACTAATTTTAGTGATCAAATAACTAATTGTTACTCTTTTCAATAATGAAACTGTCTGTAATAAGATAGTCTATTCTATCATGCTCAAGCGCATTGAGTGCTTCTGAAAAAGTATTGATAATGGGTTCTTCGTGTGCATTGAAAGATGTGTTGACAAGACAGGGCACACCTGTCTCTTCTTCAAACAGCTCCAGTATGTCATAGTATAACGGATTGTCTTCACGTTTGATGGTTTGCGGTCTTGCCGTATTGTCAACGTGGACTGTTGCCTGGATCTTCTCACTCCATTCAGGTTTGACATCGCATGTGACGGTCATATATTTCATCGCCCGTAGACTCGATGTGGGAAAGGAAAAGACATCAGAGACACGTTCCTCTCTTACATATGGGGCAAAGGGCATGAACTCGGTTCTGTCCAGTCGCTTATTCACAATATCGTTGATGCTTCTGTCTCCCGGATTGATAATGATGCTTCTGGCGCCCAGTGCACGTGGCCCATACTCCATACCTTTTGTAAATATGGCACAAATTTTATTGGACTTCAGAAGTGCTACACTCTCTTTTACGATATCGGAGTCTGCATGGATATTGAAGTTATCGGGAATATCTTTTCGTTCTACCTTGAACTCCTCTCCCCAGTAGGGGATCTCCATACCGTCTTGTCTCTGTTTCAGAAAAGTATCAAACCCATTCTTGTCGATAAGATATTCGAAAACCGCACCTACAACCAATCCTTCATCACCCATCGGCGGGAAGACGAACATATCGTCAATAAAATCCAGTTCAGATATGCGCTGGTTGAGTTTTACGTTGGCAAACACCCCGCCACTCAATCCGATATTGTTGAAGTTGTATTTTTCTCTCAGTTTTTTCACCGATGCAACCACCATCTCTTCAAGAACATGTTGCGCAGCAAAAGAGAGATCCTCTTTCGATACTTTTTTGGCTAAATCGAAAATAGATTTACGTAGTTCGTCGCCACTTTTAAAGGTTGACCCGATAAAGCCGTTTTCATCGATATAGTAATGGGAGCGAATTTCCTCAACGGCCGGGGAGTGCTTTCCGTAAGCCGCCAAACCTGTGATTTTCCCCTCGTGTCTATTCGCCTTGAATCCCAGCGCTTTGGTTACCATGCCGTACATCTGCCCAAGAGAGTTTATCTCCTCTTTTCCCTTTTTGGGTTTGTCTTCATATAAAGGCGTGAGTTTTCCGTCGGAGTAAAAGTAAATACTGTAAGAGTCGAAATCTCCTCCTCCGTCGGCAGAGTAAAGCAGGGCATTGTCCCATTTTTTGGAGTAGAAGAGTGTCGGTATGATATGGGAAAAGTGGTGATTGTAGCAGTATGTTTCAACATCTTCTCTCAGTCCCATAAACGATGTTATCTCTTTGAGAAGTTTTTGATTGTCAGGAAAATATCTGTACTGCATCCGTTTCAGATAGTTCCAATGGCGTAAATGTTTATAGTTGAAGAGAAAACTGTTATATAAAAAGAGATCAATATCTTTAAAATCGACTTTTTTTGCAATCTCTTTCAGTGCACGAAGCGGGAGACTTCTGCCATCCTGCTTGATTCTGCTCAATCGCTCCTCTTTTATGACTGCTACTCTTTCATAGTCGTCATAGAGTGCTGCCGCGGCATCATGCCCAGCATGTACTGCCAAAATTTTCATTTGAACCCTTGTTTGCTGTTTTAAGAGAATATAATACAATGAATTTGATAAATTACATATTGTATTCGCAGGTTTCGCTCTCTTTCAGATAGTAGAACACACGTGGGAGTGTGGGAACGAGTTAGCTTGAAGGCACACAAAGATGCGCCAGCGCTTCAGGGTACTCCCTGATGCGGCAGAGTCTTTCTGCCTCTTTTGTAATGCTTGGCTCATCCACCTTTATGGCGATCTCTTCAATGCCAACTTCGGCAGCTTCACTCTCAATGAGGTCAAGCGATACAAGGTCTTTCAAAATGGCGTGTGCCATATCGATGGTCGAAGAGACCTTGACGATCTCGCAGCGGGCATAGCGTTTAATGGGGAAGGCGACTTCGGCTACACGCAGGGTCGGGTCGCTGCCCGGGATCTGCTGTGCACCGAAGAGCGGCTTGGAAGCGGTCTTTGCAGAGGCGAAAGAGGGGATGAAGCGGCTTAGGTGCTCTATGGCCTTTTGGGTACGCTGTTTCGTTTCGCTCCAGGTCCAGTTGGCCTCTATCTTCTCCACAAGGTTTTGCGGCAGTTGCGGCTGACAGCTGAGCGGTGTGCTTGCAACAAGGCCATCCTCATACAGCGTGATCTCCTTGGTCATGCCGTGAAGCTGTACATGCCCCTGGGGGTAGGGGGTGAATTGCCCCATGCCGCGCGGTGTGCCGCGTTCGCCCTGAAAGATAATCTCGGGCCAGAGGTGAGAGACTCCCTCGTCCCACTGTGTAACGTAGGCGGCTTTGAACTCCACCATACGTTCACAGGGAACACCGACCATGTCATCAATTTTGCCTGTCTGGTAGCCTGCTGCGTTGACAAGGTAGTCGAAGGTCTCCATCTGGGTATCGGTCTGAACGGACCACCCTTCCGACTCCTGTGCGATATTGGTTACAGCAGTGGAGAGCTTCAGGGTGACATTGGGGTCCTGCTGCAGGTCCAGCATCAACCGTGCGCCGATGCGAAAGAGGTTGAGTCCGTACTCCTGTACCAGAATGACAGGAAACTGCAGCTTGTCGAGGTCCGCCTTTTGCGCAAAGGGGATCATCCACTCATCGAGCGTCTGCGGTTTGGATTTGATGGGTTTGTTTTTGAGAGTCTCTATCTCTTCTTTTTCGTAGCATTTGAAATAGACAGCAGGATTACCCAGCACACGGTTTTTGGCATCTTCTTCAACCAGCGCCGCATAGCGTGCTCTCAGCTTCTCGAGTCTTGGCATCAGATGCTGCGTGTTTCTGCTGCAGTAGTCCGGCAGTGCAACGATGGTGGGGCGGTGATCGACACCGTGGGGGTAGAGGCGCGTAAAGTCGATGGATTGCTTCAGCAGCGTAAGGCACTGCTCGTCACTGATCTCGGGGTAGAGGTTACCGCCCGCATGCAGGTGGCAGAAGGGCGGTCCGCTTACCAAGCTGGGTGCCTTCTCAAAGAGAGTGACTTTCGCTCCTGCTTTGGCAAGAAAGAGAGCGGTGGTACTTCCGGCAATGCCGCCGCCGACAATGGCTATGGAGGGTCTCTTTTTCATACTGTCCTCTGTAGTCTTCTGTTTTGTTATTGTATCAGATGTGCTTTTTACTTATGGTTGTTTTTGCTTGTCATCCCGCACTCGATGCGGGATCTTGACGCTTTTTGGCTGATTGACGTAAAGATTCCTGCCTTTGCAGGAATGACGAATCGTCTGTCATCCCGGACTTGATCCGGGATCTGGCTGATTGGCACAAAGATTCCTGCTTTCGCAGGAATGACGGGGTATAACCTTTGTCATCCCGGACTTGATCCGGGATCTTAACGTTCTATTATAGACTGAAACTCAAAAGAGTTCCAGCAGCTCCCCAAAATCCTCAATGACGACATCGGGTTTGTACACCTCTATCGATTCACCGTAGTTGTAGCCGTAGGTAACGCCGATGCTTGCCATACCGCAGGCTTTTGCAGCAAGGATGTCGTTCTTGGAGTCTCCTACTATAACAGCGTCCTCTACCTTCAATTGCATCGTTTCACACAGATGCAGCAGCGGCAGAGGGTCGGGTTTCTTCTTTGGCAGGCTGTCTCCGCCCAGCCAGGCTTCAAAGAGTTCCCCCATGCCAAGTCCCTCGAGGATGGGGCCTACGAACTGCTCGGGCTTGTTGGTAACGATGGCGAGCCTGTATCCGCGTGCTTTCAACTCCTTGAGGGTTTCGGATACGTGCGGGTAGGGGCGTGTCGCTTCGCAAAGATGCTTTTTGTAAGCGGCAAGAAAGCGTGCCAGCGCATCTTCAAAAAGGGCTTCATCGATCTGTTTACCTTCGATGTCCCGCTTTCCCAGAAGGGCACGTTTGACCAGCGTCTGCGCGCCGTTGCCTACCCAGTAGCGGATGGTATCTTCGCTGAAGGTCTGCCTGCCAAGTTGGCGCAGCATCTCATTGACCGCCAGCGCGAGGTCTGGCACGCTGTCGATGAGGGTACCATCAAGGTCGAAGAGGATCGCTTTTTTTGCTTTCAGGTTCAAAGGTCTGTTCCATATTGGTATGATATGTGCGGATTATACTGAGTTAGGGTAAAATGTCAAATCAAAACGCCAAAACCACCTGAAAGAAGCTCTCAATGAAACGCATCTACCCGCTCAATGTCAAAAACGAATTTGTCTTCAACGCCTCACCGCGTGACTTTACCGTGGAGGAGATCCCGCTCTACTCCTTTACCGGGGAGGGGGAGCATCTGATATTGAAAGTACGGAAGAAAGAGATGACAACCTGGGAGATGCTCGATGCTTTCGCCAACTTTTTGGGGATTAGACGCCGAGACATCGGCTATGCGGGGCTCAAAGACAAGCACGCTATGACGATGCAGTACATTTCGCTTCCCGCAAAGTTCGAAGAGAAACTGCAAAATTTCAGTCACGAAAAGATAAAGATACTCGAGACCACCCGCCACAGCAACAAGATACGTATTGGCCACCTCAAGGGGAACCGCTTCGAGATACGGCTTAAAAAGGTACTTGGTGTCCAGAAAGAAAAGATCGATTCTGTACTCAAGTGGATCAAAACCAACGGCGTGCCCAACTACTTTGGCGACCAGCGCTTCGGGACCAACGGCAACAACTGGGAGGACGGCAAAAAGCTGATAGAGGGCACACTGAAGATGCGGGACAGGAAGACACGGGAGTTTCTGATGGGCTCGTATCAAAGCTATCTCTTCAACCGCTGGCTTGCCAAACGGATGGAGATCAACCTGCTGCTGGAGAAGTTCGAAGAGGTGGAGGTGGAACCCCTGATGCAGTTGCCACAGGGCGCACTCAAAGGTGCCAAAGCCCAGCCAACCTTCTACAAGCTGCTTTCAGGCGACCTGATGATGCACTACCCCTACGGCAAACTTTTCGGGGCAGAAGATGTTGAAACAGAAGCAGCACGCTTTGCCACCAAAGACACGGCCCCCACAGGACTGATACCCGGCAGCAAGACCAAGCGTGCAACAGACGTTGCTGGCATCATCGAAGCGCAGTTTGACGAGCCCATCAAGCTCTACGGAGCCAGACGCTATGCATGGGTACAGGTGACAGAAATTGAAAAACGTTATATTCCCGAAAAAGCACACTATGAGCTTGGCTTTGTGCTTCCAAAAGGGTCGTATGCGACGAATGTGCTGGATGTGTTGCGCGGGGAGGCGGTACCCTTATAGGCTGGAAGGTATGGCTGTGCGTCGTTCCTGTAAAAGTAGGAATCTTTATATCAATTAGCCAAAAATCGTCAAGATCCCGGATCAAGTGCGGGATGACAATTGTTCCGGGCCCGTAATTCCTGCGAAGCAGGAATCTTTGCGTTACTTGGCAAAACAGCGTTAAGATTCCGCATCAGGTGCGGGATGACAGAAAAATAGCGCCAGACAACAGATCACCAATACGCCAGTTACTAATAACCGTTACCAACTCTTGAACGGCTTCTTCACAAGATAGGCATTTCGGTAGCGCGGATCGTCGGAGACCTCTGTTGTCACCCACTCCGGTCTTTCAAACATTTCCTCTTCACCGGTAAGTTCGATTTCGGCAATGACCAGCCCCTCGTTCTCTCCTTCGAAGATATCAAGCTCCCAGGTATGGCCGGCATGCTCGAGTAGGTAACGCTTTTTGTCGATGTAGGGTTTTTCGCAAAGCTGGGCCAGCATCGCTTCGGCATCGGCATGCGGAATAGAGTATTCGAACTCCGAGCGGCTTATACCGGTTGTCATTCCCTTAAGTGTAAGAAAGGCTTTTTCATCACGAATGCGAACACGGACAGTTGCGTTACTGGCAGCGATGTAGCCCTGTTTAATGGTGTAGGGTTGAGGCAGGGGTGGAAGCTTGGAAGTGTCAACGAGGAACTTGCGCTCTATCTCCACACCCATTTGCTACTTCTGCTCTTTTTTACGGACGATGTCGGCACCAAGTGTAGCCAGTTTCCCCTCGAGGTTGTCGTAGCCTCTGTCGAGGTGGTAGATCCTGCGGACATTGGTGGTACCCTCGGCAACCAGTCCGGCAAGTACCAGCGCGGAAGAGGCACGCAGGTCGGTTGCCATCACATCGGCACCATAGAGTTTTTCGACCCCTTTGACCGCGGCAGTACTCCCCTTGAGCCATATATCGGCACCGAGACGGTTGAGCTCACTTACATGCATAAAACGGTTTTCAAAGAGACGCTCTTCTATAAGACTTTCACCTTCGGCAATAGCTGCGACCGCCATGAACTGCGCCTGCATATCGGTTGGGAAACCGGGATACTCTACAGTAATGAGATTGACTGGTTTGATCGTTTCAGCCGGATGGATGGTAATGCTCTCATTATCGATATCGAAACGGTAGCCCATTGTTTCGAGTTTGTCCAGAGAGGCACGGATATGTTCCGCATTGACTTTGTTCAAAGTAATAGAGGAGTTGGTGATGGCACCGGCGCAGAGGTAGGTTCCTGCCTCGATACGGTCGGGGATAATCTCGATAGTCGGGAATTCGAGCGGTGCGCCGCCTGTTCCCACGATGGTCAGTTCGCTGGTTCCAATGCCTTCAATCTCTACACCTGCTGAAGCCAGCATGTCGCACAGCTGGACGATTTCGGGTTCTTTTGCCGCATTAATGATAGTGGTGGTGCCCTTGGCAAGTGCAGCCGCCATCAGTGTGTTCTCAGTCCCCCCAACCGTGATCTTGTCAAAGATGATTTTGGCACCTTTCAGTCCTTCGGGTGCGACAGCATGCACATAGCCACTTTTTATTTCGATCTGTGCGCCCATCGCTTCAAGTGCCTTGAGGTGCAGATCGATAGGGCGCTGACCGATGGCGCAGCCACCGGGAAGACTCACCTCACATTCGCCAAAACGTGCAAGCAGTGGGCCAAGCACCAGAATGGAGGCACGCATTTGTGAAACAATTTCATAGACAGCCTTATGGGAGTTGATAGAGCTGTTGTCGATGTAGGCGACGGTATCTTCATGTGTCACGTTTCCTCCAAGCATCGTCAGCAGCTTGAGAAGGGTACGGATGTCAACAACATTGGGAAGATTGGTGAGCGTGACCGGTTTGTCACTCAGTATTGTGGCTGCAATGACGGGGAGTGCAGCGTTCTTCGCACCACTGATTGTGATGCTGCCGCTCAGTTTTTTTCCGCCGTTGATCTGAAGATAATCCATCATAAATCCTAACTATAATTATATCGATGGAGGATTTTATCCAAACATCATTTAAAGGGAGTAGGGATATTAAATAATATTAACAAAGAGATGCTTAACATTAAAAAATAGAAAAAATTCATATTATTCAGTATGGTTTTAAAGTAAGTATTAGAAAAAGTGGGGTACTATATTTTCTAATATTTATTTTTGGGGCAGGGAAGGCCCATAGAGAAGGGAAAAGATGTCAAGCAGTTTGGACAAGCTCAGGGCACTTACCAGCAAACTGGAAGAGAAGCTGGAGCAAAAAAAGGCGCAGCCGAAAGTGACGGAACCGGAAACGAAAGCCGAAGTTGCGTCAGAGAAGACTGTTGCCGCACCGGTACCTCGGAAAACCGTTGAATCTGCTGCAAAAACCCTCTCGAAACCTGCTGCAAAAGTTTCGTTCGAAACGGTTCGGCGGGAGAATATCGACCGAGTAAAAACACTTTTTGAGAAGCTCAAAATTTTTGAAAAATCTCCGGACTTCGATCATATTTTTGACTATAAGGCGATGAACCTTTCGGGTATCGGATTGAAGGAGGAGGATTTCGGTCAGGTCAGAGAGGGCAAATATATCCAGGTAATCGCCATTACCTACGAACCGGACAAGAGTGGAAAGAAAAAAGCCAAAAATATTTCGCTTGGCTACTTTGGCAAGGCGGAAACACTTGATCCTGGTCTTAAAAACGATATTATCGAATTCGTACTGCGCTGGCGTTACGAAAAGGCGTTTCAGAACGTTGAACACTATAAAGAGTTAATCGAAAAGATAGACAGACCCAAAGAGACACTCTTCTAAAACTCTTGCATGCATTGCTCTCTGGTGTCTTTTCATCTTTTCTGTTGATGTATGTTTACAGAGCTAAACAAAAATCTGCTACAATCCACTTCTATTTGAACACTTACAATCGAAGGAAATTCATGCATCTTGAACTCACTCCCGAAGCGCTCCTCAAGCAGCTTGGCTACTCCGTTACCGAGCAGACGCTCAAGCAGGTAAATGCAATTCTTGACAACACGCCCGGTATGCAGAAGTTTCTGCCTCACCTTCCCTCGTTTGCCGATGCCCTCGCTGTAGAGAAAGGCTACATTGCCATGTCAAACTCCGAAGACTACCTGAAGATCAAGTGCGAAGAGGATGCCAATGCAGACAACCTCTCTGCCTTTACCGATCTGGTCAACCACTGGGCAGAGAAATACAAACTGCAGCTAAAAAAAGTCGAGAATAAAAACACCTACTACATCATCGGTCACGCATAAGTGCCGCTCTCAGCCCTCAATGACGAGCAGCTGAGTGCTGCTACGGCCGCACCCGGCCACAATCTCATTATCGCCAGTGCCGGAACGGGAAAGACATCAACCATTGTCGGACGCATCGCCCATCTGCTCAACAGCGGTGTAGATCCGCAGAAGATTCTGCTGCTGACATTCACAAACAAGGCTGCAGGAGAGATGATCGCCAGGCTGGAACGCTTCTTCCCCAAAAAGGTGGTCTCAAAGATCGAATCGGGTACTTTTCATGCTGTCAGCTACCGCTGGCTCAAGGAGCTGCATCCGAATCTTGCACTCAAGCAGCCCGGAGAGCTCAAAACTCTTTTTCGCAGTATCTACGAAAAGCATAACTTCGAGCGTATGAACGTCGATGTTGCTCCATTTTCGGCAACCTACCTCTACGAGATGTATTCGCTCTACCAGAATGCTTCTTTGGAGGGGTTCGATGTCTGGTTTCTCGAGAAGTACCCCGAGCATGAAGTGCTGATGGATACCTATATGCACATCGTAGAGTCGTTCGAGGAGGAGAAGATCACCTATGGATTCGCTTCGTTCAACGACCTGCTGCTGCGTATCAAAGCGCATCTCGAGGAGAACCACATTCCTTTCGATGAAGTGCTTGTGGATGAGTACCAGGACACCAATACCCTGCAGAGTGCGCTTATCGATACACTCCGACCCAAATCGCTCTTCTGTGTAGGAGACTATGACCAGAGTATCTACGCCTTCAACGGTGCAAACATCGAGAATATCGCCACTTTCGGTACCCGTTATCCGGATGCAAAGGTGTTCACCCTCAAGACCAACTACCGCTCCACTGCGCCCATTCTTTCGCTGGCCAACCGTGTCATCGAAAGGAACGAGCGCATCTACCCAAAGAAGCTGGAGGTGGGCAGGCACGGCAAGACGCACCCGCCCAAACTGCTGATCTACAACGACCTTTTCGAGCAGTATCAGGCGATCGCCCACTCCATCAAACATACCCATGTACCCAACAATGACATTGCCGTTATTTTCCGTAACAACTCCTCTGCTGACGGCATCGAAGCGAGCCTGAGGGAGCTTGGCATCACCTGTAAAAGAAAGGGCGGAACAAGCTTCTTTGATGCCAAGGAGATCAAGTTTTTGCTCGATATGCTCTCGCTTCTGGTCAATCCCAAGGATATGATGGCATTCATCCATATTTTCGAATATGCATCCGGGATCGGTTCGGCACTCTCCAAAGAGATGTTCCAGTGCTTTGTCCATTTTGGAAAAGGGAGTTTCCGGCAGGGCGTACTGCACCCCGTACAGACCGACTTGCCCAAGCTCAATCCCAAAAAGAATGTACAACTGGGGCTTTTCGACGACGATTTCGAAATAGGCTCTGCAACACGATTCAGACATCTTGACCTTTCGGCCGAAGTCTATGCCCATCCACTGCTCAAACACCCAAAGATCACCCAGGAGGGGGTGAAGTTCTTCGAGAAGTTCTACCGTCTCATGGTACACATCGACCCTTATGAGGCACCCTCCAAGACACTGCAGACGATTATCGGCTCGAGGCTTTATGAGGGGATTGTGGAGACACTCGCAACACAACGGGGACGGTTGAAGACAGGGGAGATAGATGAAGAGAAGAAGAAAACGGCCAGAGAGCGCATTCTTAGAAAAGCACGTCTGCTTCTGGACCTTAGCCGACAGTACAAAGAGCTTGGCCGCTTTGTCAATGCCATGGTGCTTGGTGGCGGAGAGCTGAGTGAAGGGGAAGGGGTGAACCTGCTGACGGTACATGCGAGCAAAGGTCTGGAGTTCCCGGAGGTCTATGTGGTCGATCTGGTGGACGGCCGTTTCCCCAACCGCAGGATGATGAGTTCCATCGAGGAGGAGCGCAGGCTCTTCTATGTTGCTGTGACGCGCGCGAAAGACAAGCTTTACCTCTCTTTGGCCAAGTTCGACAAGGTCAAGAAGGTGGAGTATACCCCTTCGCAGTTTCTGTATGAGGCGGGATTGATCAAAGGAGAGTTTGTAGAGCCCGAGCAGCGTAAAGGCAAAAAGAAAGAGAGTGCTAAATATCAGTAGGGTATCTTTTCAGGATTTTCATACCACTGTGTAAAGAGTCTTTCGCAGGCTTCCGAGGGTGTATGCTCAAAGCGTATCGGGTCGTGTTTTTTGCCGAGAATAATCTCGGTAATGAGTGAGTCGTCAAAGCCGATGGCTGCAGCCTGGGCTTTGGTATTGCAGTAGTAGACACGCTCGATGTGCGCCCAGTGAATGGCAGAAAAACACATAGGACAGGGCTCTCCGGTAACGTAAAGTGTGCAGCCTTCCAGCCGAAAGTCGTTCAGATGGGCGGCAGCGTTGCGTATGGCGACCATTTCGGCATGTGCCGTAGGATCGTTGCGTTTGACAACCTCGTTATGGCCGCGCGCAATGATCTCTCCCTCTTTGACGATGACCGCACCGAAAGGCCCGCCGTCACCGCTCTCTATGCCTTTTTGCGCCTCTTGGAAGGCTTCGCGCATGAAAGCATCCATTAGCTCTTCCAGCGTTTGTCCCGAATGCTCATCTGTTTGCTTACTTCATCGTAGGCGATGTCGAAGAGGTCGATCTCCTTGATGAGCGAGCTCAGTTTTTTGTAGCCGTAGTTCAGTGGCGAGAAGGAGGATTTGTTGTTGATGTACTGTCCCACTTCGGAGAGGTTGGCCCAGCCGTAGTCGTCCGCTGTCTGCTCCACGGCGGTACGCAGCAGGTTGACCAGCCAGCTGTCCTGTCGCAGCTCTCTGCCTGTTTTGCGCTTCTTCTCCTTCTCCACCGGTGTCTCTGCCGTACCGTCTTCATGGTTCTCCATCAGGTTCTCGGTAAAGATGAACTGCGAACAGGCCGCCATGAAGGGTTTGGGGGTCTTCTTCTCTCCAAAGCCGAAGACTTTGATGCCTTCCGCCTGCACTCGCATCACCACGGGGGTGAAGTCACTGTCACTGGTAGCGAATGCAAAGGCATCGATGTCTTTGGTGTGCAGCAGGTCGATGGCGTCGATGGTCATCAGGATGTCGGTAGCGTTCTTGTTCTTGGAGTAGTCGAACTGCTGAATGGGCTTGATGGCAAACTCCAGCAGTTTCTCCTCCCAGTTTTTGAGGTTCTCTTTGGTCCAGTTGCCGTAGGCCTGGCGGATGTTCACCACGCCATATTTGCTCAATTCGTTGATAATACCCTCTATCGAGCGGTGTGAAATGTTGTCACAGTCGATAAAGAGGGCAATGTGGTCTTCTTTTTTTGTCATAAAACTTCTTTTTTGGAAGCATTATAGCAAATCTCATTTACCAAGTGTAAACAGACCCAGATAGTTTTTGATGCTTTTCCCGGATTGTACCCAAGCTTCGATACCTCCTTTAAGGTTGACAACGTTCCTGAAACCGAGTTTTTTCAGTATCATCGCTGCCATCAGGCCTCTGGCCCCTTTGAGGCAGTAACAAACGATGGTATGGTCGATCAGCTCTACCAACGTATCATCTACGGCAAATTCAAGTTTTCCTCTTGGAATGGTGAAGACCGTTTTGGCAGGAATGATACCGGAAGCAAACTCGTCCGATTCGCGCACATCGATCAGCACCATCTTTTCAAGGTTGACCTCATCCACATTTATCTCACTGATCTCCTGTTTTGCCTCTGCCAGGAGTTCCTTGAGTCGCCCTTTGATCTGATCCATATCACAGCGTTCATAGTAGCGTTGCATCTGTTCGTTATGGTTCATGTCAGCTCCTTAAATCTGCTTTTTATAGTATAGCACGCTTAAGGAGCGAATGTAAATAAAAGGAAATTAACTTGCTTAGGAAGCAGGGGTATAGTAGGTGAGTGTACTGCGGCCGAATTTCTTTTTCTTTACTTTGGCAAGGGCACCGATGGTTTCCGGCATCGTAAGGTTTGTCATGTGCTCAACGGCGACCATTTCGCACACTTCCGGTTCAATCTGCTTAATGAGTGCAAGTGTCTTGTCGTAGACATCATCCATGCCGTCCCGGGTAGAGAAGGGCGGGTCGAAGTAGAAGTAGCTCTTCTCCCCCGTTCGCTTGACCATGGCGTAGACATCGGCGAACTTCTCGAAACTGTCACCGTAGAAGGCGTGGCAGCGGGAGGAGTCTGTCTGCTTGATGTTGTTCTCAAGTGACTGGAACGCGATGCGGTTGTACTCCATGAACCAGCATTCGGCCGCTCCCCTGCTGAGCGCTTCAAGCCCCACGGAGCCGCTGCCGGCAAAAACCTCGACGAAGTTCTTGCCTATGATCTCGAACTGAACCGTGTTGAAGAAGGACTCTCTCAAAATCGATTTGGAGCTTCGTGTCGTGGAGATGTCGGGGATCTCGATGGCCTTGCCCTTGAACTCCCCGGCGATGATGGTAGTGGTGAAGAGTTTGATCTTCTCTTTGTGTCTGCGTTGGTTTCTCATGCCGATATTCTACCCAAAAGCATCAAAATTTCACAATGGTCTTGAGCGTGTTGATGAGTCTGCTGCTGGGTTTGGTGTCTCTGCGCTCCTTGCCCGGTTCGGTCGTTGTAATGATGGTTCTTCCGGTAACGAGTTTGCTGCCGTCTTTCTTGCGTATACCCCAGTATGTATGCATGATGACCGGCTCACCCTTGTATTCGCCAAGGTAGAGGACGATGTGTCCGGGTACATAGAGTAGCGACCGGAACGGCTCGGCTTCACGGATAATCTTCTTCTTTTTGGCATTTTTGGGGATGCCCTTGATGTAGACAGACTGGCCATCCTGCGCCTGCTTGCTGGAGTTTCTACGCAGGAAGATGCCAAAGACCCCCATGAAGTCGCGCGTGGTGGCCGAGCAGTCGCGGCACCCGTATCCGCCGCCCCAGCCGTATGGCTCGTTGTAGAACTCTCTGGCGACCTTGGCGACATTTTCCGGCGTAAAGGGAAGCGGTTTTTTTGCGATGATGCCTTTGGTGCGCACCTGTACCTTCTTGATGAGTGCCTGCCCGTTAGCGCTTCTTGCCGCAGCGAGGTAGCGGACCCCGTCTTTGGCAATAGGGAAGAGGGTACCCAGTTTGACGAAGCTGACAGGTTTCCCTTTTTCATTGTAGAGGCGCAGGTTATCCTTGACGGTCATGGCGTAGCGTCCATTCTTGAAGCGGCGTATGAATTTCTGGTCGACAAAGGCGATGTCGCTTACCTTCACCCATCCAAAGGAGTAGGAGGCCCGCACAAAGGCCCACTTTCTGTCTTTGGAGAAGTGCGAGACATAGAGCGGCACGTTCATATGAAGTGCAGAGTTCTGGTTATAGTTGAAGGGGAATCCCTCACCGGGTCTTCTCGGGTCTAGGTAGAAGGCACTCTCGGTAGGCAAGGCGCGTACATTGGTACGCTCGGTGGTGATGGCGTGGTAGCGCTTGGAGTCTTTTGCCTTGTAGTTGGCATTGGCGATCCAGCGGTTGTAGACCGATGCCGGAATGCGCTTCCTGTTAGCTGTATAGATTTTGTTTCTAGTAACAAAGCGCACCTCCCAGCCGAAATCCTTCAAAGGAATGTCGAGTTTGCGCAGTTTCCACGGTTTGAAGTATTTGCGGTTGAAGGCTTCATCCGCGCGTTTTTGCCGTGCTTTCGGCCAGGGCTTGATCTGCTTTGCGTAGTAGGCGGGGTCCTGCGGAATACGCTTCATGTCCGCAACCACCGCCTTTGGCATATGGTCTATGCGGCTGGGGTGGCGTTTGCTTGGTTTAAGAATATAGTCCGCATAGCCGGAGACAGAGAGTGTCAGAAAGATAAAAAAGGTGAAAAAGAAGCGTATTTGCATCACAATATCCGTCGCTTTGGTTTGGTGAATCATAGTACAGTTTGATTAACGGTTGGTGTATCTGAAATATACCTTATTTTATTATGGAAAGATATTGTCAAATAAACCTAATTTATACTTTGTTATAATGCCCTATGACGAGGATAAAACCAAAAGAGGAATAATGAAGTGGTATAACAGTGTAAAGACCAAGCTTATCGGTTTTTTTCTTTTGGTATCGATCGTCTTTTTGCTGAGCATCGTCACGGCTTTCTCGATGATGCGTGACAGTGTCCTCAAGGAGAACGCCTCCAAAGAGACGGCACTGATGACTTCGTTGATCCTCAGCGACATCCGCAACCGTCAGACAAAGGCTGAAGAGATAGTCCTTTCCCTTGCCTCTGTCAGTGCGCTTCTTCGCCAGGAGAACGACTTCAACGCAAAGATCATCAAGTTGATCCTCGGCACCAATACGAAATATATGCTCAATACCGTAAGCGGAGGCATTTGGCTCGATGATAATCTTAGTGACCACCGCTACGGCGATTCCCATATCTACTTTTTCGACCGTGACAAGAAGGGCACTTTCAGGCGTGTGAAGGATTATGCTCAGCGCTACAACTACCGACATCTTCCTTTTTACAGACTAGCCAAAAAGCTTAAGCCGAAGCAGACCGCGTGGACGGAGGTCTACATCGACCCCGTGACAAAAAAGAGGATGATCACTGTTATTGCCCCTATCTTCATTGAGGGTCGTTTCCACGGGGTGGCGAGTCTCGATCTCGATATTCACACCAACATCAGTGTGATGACTAAAGATAATAACCGTATCTATTCTGACAGAGACTACTTCATCATGCTCGACCATCTTGGCAATATCATTACCCACTCTGCTAATGTGCATATCAACGGAAGCATCGCCAATGTCAACCGCTGTACCGACCCCAAGATCAAACAGCTGGTAAGCCATATTGCGCCTGCGATGGAGCATGAGTATAAAGGCTCATCTTGCTACGCGGTAAAACGCGGATACGAACTACACTCTGACAAGGGTTTTTTGCAGGAACAGAAAGCAGGAGTGAAAGAGCGTATCTGCCTGATGACCAATGATCCATTTTTGGGTGGAGACAGCATTATTGTCATCTACCACTTCCCCGATACGCACTGGAACATCATTATCGGTATTCCCAAAGACAAGGTGCTCGAGGGGCTTGACGGATTCTTTTTCAAGATCCTTCTCATTACCGTACTGTTGACGCTGCTGGCAACGGTCATCGGGTACTTTGTACTCCATCGCGTCTTTGTACGGCCCATCGAGTCGATCAATAGACAGCTGACCGCGGCCATTTCCGAAAATACGCTGCTTGCGTGCGAGGATCATGGTGAGATCGGAATGCTGGTAGAGAATCTCAATACCAGAACCCGTAATCTCGAACAGGCCAAGGCACGTGAGAACCGTGAGCATGAGCTGCGTCTTGAGCAGCAGGAGATGCTGATGCAGCAGTCGAAGATGGCGATGGTCGGAGAGATGATGGACTCGGTTGCCCACCAGTGGAAACAGCCGCTCAATGCCCTGATGCTCTACAGTGAGATGATCCGAAACGATTTTGAAGAGGGGATTGTGGACAAAGCCTATGTGGAGGAGTACCGCAGGAATCTTCAGGTACAGATAGACCATATGGTCAATACACTCGATGAGTTCCGCTCCTTCTTCAGACCCAACAAAGAGCGTGAGAGCTTCAAGCTCATCGAGGTGGTCAACTCCGCACTCTTCCTTGCCAAAGACGATATTCTCAAAAACCGTATTCTTGTCAAGGTGGAGCGGAAGGATGATATCGAGATATACGGCTATCCCAACGAGTTCAAGCATCTCATCCTCAACATCATCAACAATGCCAAGGATGCATTTGTCGAAAATGAGGTAAAACAGCGGCTCATTACAATCAACCTGGTCGCATCGGAACTTGGGGACCGGCTGGAGATATGCGACAATGCCGGCGGTATACCCGAATCAGTCATCGACACAATCTTCGAAGCCAATGTTACGACCAAAGAGGATGGGAAAGGAACGGGAATAGGGCTCTATATGAGTCAGCAGATTGCACAGAAGCACCAGGCGAAGATCACGGTGGAGAACAGAAACGGTGGTGCATGCTTCATTGTGACGTTTAACTATGATCTCAAGAAGAGGCCGCTCTCCCGGAAAGATATCCGCTAGCAAACGACCACTGCAGGTTGTAGCCGCCGCAGGGGCCGTCAAGGTTGACGACCTCTCCGCAGAAGTAGAGCCCTCTCAGCTTGCGGCTCTGCATCGTGTAGGGGTCTATCTCTTTAAGGTTCACCCCGCCGCGGGTGATCATGGCCATTTTGAACCCTTCGTGTCCGTTCACGGTAAGCGGTGTCGCCACAAGGAGCTTGAAGAGCCTGTCGCGTGCCTCTCCTCTCTGCTTTGCCAGTGTGGCTGCCGGGTCACAGTTTGCGAGTTTGCACAGCTCCAGCGAGAGTGAGGCTGGCAACAGTGTTTCAAGCAGCTGCAGCAGTCTGCTTTGAGGGTTTTTTTTGACCTGCTCTTTGAAGTGACTGCGAATCTGCTCTTCGTTCATCCCTTTGGTGAAGTTTGCTGTCAGGGGAACTTCGTCGAACTTTGCCAGCAGGGGTGTAATCTCTCGTGAGAAATCAAGCACTACAGGCCCTTGTATACCCTCTTTGGTGAAGATCAGATCACCGGTGGCATACAGCTTGCGGTACTTCTTCATCGCCACGCGCAGCTCTACCTTCGGCAGGGTATCGGCACGGCAGTTGGCAACCCACTTCTCTTTGGTCTTCAGCGGCATCATTGCCGGATGCAGGGGTGTGACGGTGTGGCCCAGTGACTGGGCTATGGCATAACCGTCCCCCTCCGCACCAAGCACCGGGTAGCCCTTGCCGCCTGTTGCGATGATGACATGTGAAGCACTGAAGGCTTCACTTTCTGTCCTGACACCAATTACGGCATTGCCGTCGTGCTCTATGGAGACTATACGCGCCTTGCAGCGCACTTCGATGCCAAGACGTGCCATCTCTTTCTCCATCGCTTCCACGATGGTGGCGGCACTGTGGGTAAGCGGAAATACACGAAAACCGTCTGGTGCGTGGGTAGGTACACCAATCTCTTCAAAGAAGCCGGTAAGGGCATGGTGGTCGAAGGCATGAAGCGCCGGCATCATGAACTTTCCGTCACGCCCGAAATGTGCCATGAAGGTTTCGTTGTCAAGCGTATTGGTAAGGTTGCAGCGTCCGCCGCCTGTTGCTTTGAGCTTGGCACCTACCTTGGAGAGCTTCTCAAGCAGCAGTACCTGTTTGCCGCTGCGCGCAGCGGTAATGGCGGCCATCATCCCTGCTGCACCTGCTCCGGCAATGAGTATGTCGTACTGTTTCATAGCTGCAATCATAGCGAAAAAACATCAGAAGATTAACATTTGGTTAAACTAGTGGGCGTATACTGCCAGCAACCCTTCCCGGATGCAATGTTTTACTCCTCCCTTTCAAAAACATATAGGGCATTTTCCTTGTTATGTCCAAAAAACATTCTTCTTCCTTTCCCTGGGGAAGGGGGCTTTAGAAAAACAGTCGCTATAATACCCCAAATTATTCAGGATGCCGCACTTATGAAGATCAGAGAGTCTTTTTCTCAAAATGCCGATGCCTACGAGCGTGTCAACATCATTCAGAAGCGTGTGCTGGAAGCACTGGTGGCACGTATCGATGATGCACCTTCCCGCATCCTCGATATCGGCTGCGGGAGCGGCGGGCTATACAAAGCGATTGACTGGCCTGTAGAGCGCTTTGTCGGTGTCGATTTTGCCGAGGGGATGCTTGCCTTGCACCCCAAAGCGGAGAATGTCACCTTGATACTTCGAGATTTCAACGACCCCTCGCTCTTTGACGAACTCTCTTCCCATACATTTGACCGTATCGTCTCCTCATCCGCGCTTCAGTGGGCGAAAGATTTTGATGAAGTGCTTGGCAACATCGCGGCACTCAACGTACCCGTCTCTCTGGCCATATTCACTTCAAACACCTTTAAAACACTCTATGAAACCGCTGGACTGCCTCCGTTGCTTCGAAGCAGGGAAGAAACCGTTGCTCTGCTTGAAAAACATTTTGACGGTGAAATGGAGATATTGGAGTATACGCTGAAGTTTCCCTCCGTCAGGGAGATGTTCCGGTACATGAAACAAAGCGGCGTGGGAGCAGGGCGCAATGTACTTGGCTACGCCCAGATGAAGCATCTGATGGAAGCCTACCCGCTTGAGTATCTGGAGTATGAGATCGTACTCCTTCATGAGAAGCAGTCAAG
>JALWLU010000047.1 GCA_026996325.1 Sulfurovum sp. | reverse complement strand
TGTGTGGCTCTTAACGAAAAAAGTACTCTTCTCCTTGCGTTCATAAGGGAAGATTGTGACTGTACTTGTTACCGGCGGTGCCGGATATATCGGATCGCATACTACATTGTTGCTGCTTGAGGCGGGGTATGATGTTGTCGTGCTTGATAACTTTAGCAATGCATCACCGGAGAGTATTAAACGGGTTGAAGCCTTGACAGGCAGGAAAGTGACGCTGATTGAAGGTGATATCCGAAGCAGGGAAGATCTTGAAAAAGTTTTTTCAAACCATGACATTGATGCGGTGATCCACTTTGCCGGTCTGAAGGCGGTAGGTGAATCTGTCAAACAGCCACTGCGTTACTATGAAAACAATGTCTGTGGTACGGTGCAGCTGTGTGAAGTGATGGCAGAATACGGTTGCAGGCAGATTGTATTCTCCTCCTCGGCAACAGTCTACGGTGATCCGCATACTACCCCTATAAAAGAGGATTTTCCGCTTTCAGCGACCAACCCTTACGGACGCAGCAAACTCTTCATCGAAGAGGTTTTGAGAGATCTGTATGTCTCTGATAGCGAATGGAAGGTGGTGCTCTTGCGCTACTTCAACCCTGTAGGGGCACACGAGTCAGGGCGCATTGGAGAGGACCCGAGCGGTATTCCCAACAACCTCATGCCCTTCATTGCCCAGACAGCGGTGGGCAAAAGAGAGAAACTGAGTGTTTTTGGCAACGACTACGATACCCACGACGGTACGGGTGTGCGCGACTACATCCATGTGATGGACCTTTCCGAAGGACACATCAGGGCGCTTGAAAAACTACCAAAAATCGAAGGAGTCCTTACCGTCAATCTGGGCACGGGTCAGGGCTATTCGGTACTTGATATGGTCAAAGCGTTTGAAAAGGCTTCAGGGCAGAAAGTACCTTACGAATTCGCACCGAGACGCAGCGGTGATATTGCAAAATGCTATGCAGACCCAAGCTATGCCAAGGAGGTGCTTGGCTGGGAAGCAAAAAGGGGTATCGACGAAATGTGCGAAGATACCTGGCGGTGGCAGCGCCAGAATCCCAATGGCTATCGCTTTCAATAAGAAGGTGATACGCTTTATCTCCTGCTTTCATGTTTTGTTTGTTGTAAGCTAAATGGCAGTATAATAAATAAAAGTAAATTATAGGTAGAAAGGATTAGAATGAAAAGAGTACTTTATTCATGTATGACAGTGGCATGTATAGGAAGTTTTGCAGCGGCAGGCGGGGATATCGCTCCAGTAGAGCCGGCTACAGAAGCCCCGGTGGTAACAGAGGGAGGCTTCTATGCCGGTATCGCACTGAGTGGACTCAGTTCACGCGGGAGCAGTGTGTCGATGGACATATTCAGTGCTAAAACGGGTCAGGACAGGTTGGGCAACGTTACCTTTCAGGCGGGATATGAGTTTAACCCCTATATTGCTGTAGAAGGACGCTATACAACCACTATTACCAATGAGGACTATGTTGAGATGGATGGATGGAGCCTCTTTGTAAAACCACAGTATCCTGTGAGTGAGAGCTTTACAGTCTATGCACTGCTCGGTTACGGGAATGTGAATCTCGACCAGTCAGGAAGTGTGCCTGTAGATGTGGATGAAAACAGTTTTCAATGGGGGATCGGTGCAAGCTATGATGTCATGGAAAATATAGAGATATTTTTTGACTATACCATGCTGGCAAACGGTGCGGAAGGTATCTACTGGAACGGTGATACCAGTGCAGATGTCGATGCTTTCACACTCGGTGTGACCTACCGCTTTTAAACTACTTTCGGTGGGAGATGCTCCCGCTGACATACTCCGTATATCTTAACTTCTTTCGTTATAATAACTTTTCAAAATAGTTACAACAGTAAGGGCAGGGATGAATGATCCGAAGCATATTTCCATTGATGAAGATGAAATAGATATTAAAGAGGTTTTTCGAACGATAAGCCGCTATAAAATCATGATCATCTTCTTTGTTTTTTTATTTGGTGCAGTCAGTGCCTATATCGCCTATTTCAAACCCAATATTTACCAGGGTACTTCAACGGTTGAAGTTGGACTGCAGCAACGTGGATATGGAGGCAGCGATATTATCAATATGGCTATGGACCCCGGTGCAGTCAACCCCGATACCGAAATCGAGATTATCAAATCCCGCTTTTTGGCAAAAATGGCAACGGAGAAGGTTGATTTTTCCCACCGTTATTTCACGACACGACACTTCAAGGAAGTTGAACTCTACAAATCAAGCCCTATAGAAGTTGGAATGCTCAAAGGCTTCGGAGTACCGTTCGAGCTTTATCCGGCTTCTGATCCAAAACATTTCAGACTTGTTGTAGAAGAGTATGAAGAGAAGAATGGTACCAAATGGTCCTACGACAAGGTACTCCCCTTCGGTCAAGAGATAGTCACACCATACTTTCATCTGAACGTGGTACGAAAAGCGCCGCTTACTGACGCATCCTACCGCTTTGTAGTGACTGAAAAGAATATGCCGGTGGGCAAGGTCAATGTCTCTCAGACTTCCAAGTTCTCCACGATATTGGCGATCTCCTATGAAGACAATGTACCGCTTCGGACCCAAGAGTATACCAATGCCCTGGCAGAAGCGTATATTAAACAGAATATTGAGAAGAAAACAAAAGAGGCAACACGTAAACTGGACTTTATTGACAAACAGCTCAAGAAGATCACAGAGAATCTGAAAAGTTCAGCTGTCAAGATCGAAGAGTTCAAAAAGGGGACCAATACCGTCAATCTCAGCTCCAAGGCGGAAGTGATCATACGGCAGATGAGTGAAGCGGAGGCAAAACTTGAAGAGATCTCTATTGAGAGCGAACTGCTCAACAGCCTTTACAAGAAGATAAAAAAGGGGAAAAACCTCGAATCGATCTCTGTCATAGGCATTGGCAAAGGCAATGAAGCACTTGCAGAGCAGCTCAGTGCCCTGCAGCAGGCTATTTTGAAGAAGAAAGAGCTGCGTGAAGATTATACGGAGATGTACCCGGGAGTGGTCAAGTTGCGCAAGCAGATCAGCTACCTGAAAAAGACGATCATCGACATGATCAAAAACCTCAAAAGCAGCATGGATGAGAAAAAACGGCTGCTGAAAGAGAGTATTGCCAAATACCAGAAAGAGTTGAATGAGCTGCCTGCGGATGAGCGGATGTATGGGCAGCTACAGAGAAAGTTCGCTGTCAATGAAAAGATCTACTCCTACTTGCTGGAAAAGCGTTCGGAGACGGCGATTATCAAAGCTTCTACTGTCAGTAAGAACCGTATTATCGATACGGCACTTTATCCGGGAAAACCTATCAAACCAAAAAGAAAGTTGATTGTTCTGGTTGGGGTGATTCTTGGTTTGATTGTCGGTATCGCATTGGCGTTCCTGAGAAACTTCCTTGATGACCGTATTCAGAGTGAGGAGGATGTGAAGCATTTGACAGATACACCTCTGCTTGCTACTATACCACATATGAAAGAGGGGGCTGACAAGCTTGCTGTACTCCTCTCTCCAAAATCGGCTGTGGCGGAGTCGTTCAGAAATCTTAGAACCAATCTCCAGTTTATGGTACGAAAAGAGCATTCGCATATTATTGCTGTAACCTCAACTGTGGGTGGAGAGGGGAAAACCACACTCTGTATCAATCTTGCTGCCATTATGAGCATTGCGAATAAAAAAGTGATTGTACTCAATTTCGACATGCGTAAACCGACACTGCATGAAAAGTTCAAACTCCCCAACCGTTATGGGATGAGTACCCTGCTTGCCGGTAGTACCTCACTTGGAAGTGTCATTCAAAATACAGAGTATGAGAATCTTGATGTCATTACCTCCGGTCCCGTTCCCCCAAATCCGAGTGAACTGATTCAGAGTGAATTGACCGGAAAAGTGCTGGAAAAGCTGAGAGAAGCCTATGATGTCATTATTCTCGATACGCCGCCTATCGGGCTGGTAACCGATGCACGTACCTTGATGCATCTTTCCGATACCAGTATTTATGTACTGCGTGCCGGGTATTCGAAAAAAGGGTTTGTGCAAAATATCAATGAACTTTCACAGCTTAAAGAGATTCACGGACTTGGAATCGTTCTCAATGATGTCAAAGCAGACCGTCACGGTTATGGTTATGGTTATGGTTATGGTTATGGTTATGGCTACTATGAGGAAGGGAAGTGATGCTTTTTCCCTTTTTCAAAAGAAGGAAAAAGGAGAAGAGAAGAGGTCCAAAACTGCGGGTGGACCTGCATTCACACCTGATACCGGGAATTGACGACGGGTCACAGTCGATGGAGGAGAGTCTTTCTCTTTTGCGGGGTTTGGAAGCGCTTGGGTATGAAAAACTTGTCATCACACCGCATATCATGTCCGACAGTTATCCCAATAGTGCAAAAACTATTTTGAGTGGACTTGCAACCCTCAAAGAAGAGGCCAAAGAGAATGGAATTTCTTTGCAGCTCGAAGCAGGTGCAGAGTACTATCTCGATGAATGTTTCTTTGAAGAGATGCGAAAAGATGAGATTATGGCCATTGGGAACCGTTATGTACTGTTTGAGAGCTCCTACATTTCAAAACCGCTGCAGATAGAGGAGATGATCTTTGCCATAGGTGAGGCGGGCTATGAGCCTATGATGGCACACCCTGAGCGTTACCGCTACATCAAAAATCCTGAAAAGGAGTACCGCCGATTCAAAGAGCTTGGGGTGCAGTTTCAAGTCAACATCAACTCTTTTGGCGGCCACTACGGCAAGCAGGCTGAAGCACTGGTCAATTTCCTGAACGAAGCAGGTATGATCGACTTTTTAGGGTCGGACGTGCATCACAAAAAGCAGCTCGATACACTTTCGGAACTCTTCTATAGTGAGGTTTACCATAAGATATTTGAAAATAACACGATTAAAAACGATATGCTGCTGTAATAACTCATTGTAGTTATGCTATGATAAAAAATAAAAAAAGAGAAAGGGAACAAATGAGAAGATGGATAGGTATGGGAGCAGCCGTTTTGGCACTCTTTTTACTCAATGGCTGTGGCACTGACTCCGATTACAAGTTGCTTCAGACACAGCACAGTGTAGAGAGTCAGAGAATTACTGACAGAAGTATTGAATACCGTATTTTACCGCAGGACAGAGTACAGGTGCTCCTCTATAAAGATCCAAACCAGGAGAATATGGCAGCCAGCGGTGAGCTTGGACAGGCAATGACGAGCAAAGGTATTCTTGTCGACGCTGCCGGGAATATTACACTTCCGTTGATTGGCAAAGTGCATGTTGCCGGATTGACACAGACACAGGCAGCAGACAAGATTACGCGGCTCTATAAGAAGTACCTGAATACGCCATCGGTTTATCTTGAAGTGCTCAACAAGCGTATTCTAGTGCTTGGAGAGGTTAATAATCCGGGAGTTATCGAGCTTGACAAAGAGAAGATGACACTCTTTGAAGCGATTGCCCATGCCGGGGATTTGACGGACTCTGCGGTAAGGGACAATATTATCATTCTCTCCAGTGACAAGCAAGGGATGCATATCAGACGTGTGGATCTGACACATTTTGACAAGATGACCCTTGCAAACTTGATGCTTCGGCCTAACGATATTGTCTATGTTCAGCCGGATGACTGGAAAGAGTTCAAAGTGGCTTCAAATAACTTTACAGCTCCATTTGAGACGATCACAAAAGTCGCTGCACCGTTCGTAACGTTGAAATATCTTAGTGATTGATAGATAGTCTAACCAATGAAAGAAGCGCTTTTCCTGCTGTGTGTAACAGTAATGACACCGTTATTGGCAGAAAAAGCAATTGTCATCGATCTCTCCGAACAGAAAGCCTATGCCTATGAAGACGGGACTGTACGTTTTTCAGGTCGTATATCCTCAGGAAAAGAGGGCAGAGAGACCCCGACAGGGGAGTACCGGGTGCTTGAAAAGAAG
>JALWLU010000046.1 GCA_026996325.1 Sulfurovum sp. | reverse complement strand
CCAACATCGTTGCCAACGATGTCGCGCGCGTGTTCAAAGAAAATGGCACCGATAGCCTCACCTTTACAGCCAAAGAGGTAGCCCAGCTTGCCAAAATGCTCGATGAGGAAACGATCTCAAGCAAGATCGCAAAACAGGTCTTTGAAGAGATGGTCAAAACGGGTAAGAGTGCTGAAATGATTGTGGAAGCGAAGGATCTGAAACAGATCAGTGACCCTGCCCAGATAGCTGCAGTGATCGACGATGTGATCGCCAAGAACCCTGAAAATATCGCAAAGTACAAAGAGGGCAACCAGAAGCTCTTTGGCTTCTTTGTCGGTCAGGTGCTCAAGGCTACCGGCGGGAAAGCGAATCCGAAGGTGGTCAACGACCTTGTAAAAGAGAAGCTGGAAGCTTAGAGCCGCTTCTTTGGAATTTTCGGTGTCGGGATCTTCTGCGGTACTACAGGTTTTGGTGTGACCGGAATGTAGCGGGTGTATTCGGTTTTGACACCTTTTTCATTGACGATGGTCAGCTTGTCTTTTGTCAGCAGTGTAATGGTGTTGATGCGGATGGGGTTGCCTCTGAGTCTTGCCTGGTAGGTTGAAGCCAGTGCCTGAAGTGACTGTGGCGTGATGGTGTTTGACACCTCCTTGGCAAAAGGCACCTCTATCTTGTTGATGACGACCACCAGTGTGGTGATGTAGCGCTTCCAGATGCCCGAAGCTTTTACCTGAAGGTCTTTGACGAAGTGCTCACCCTTTTTGAGACTTACCAGTATGGTAATGTCAAACGTGTGGTCAGCCTTGAGATTGAGAAACTCTTTTTCGGTGATTCGTGTACGGTTTTCACTTTTGGATGTGGTGACCGTGTGCCAGTTGCCCACTGTCATGTCATGAACCTGCTGTGCGTTCAAAAAAAGCGTACATATTACAAATAGCATAAAACGCTTCATACTCTCTCCTACTGCAGATACTGCTCGAGTGTGAACTTGAGGTCTTCGTCAAGGTCGAGGTTTTTGTGCATCCACTGCAGGTACCCCATATCTTCTCTGGCGATCTCTTCGATCTCACGATCCTTGTACTTTCCGAACTTGAAGGTCTTGATGAGTACCGGCGTATTGGTCAGTTCGGCCATCTTCTGCATCGGGTTGAGACCGGGGAAGCGCTCCTGTGTCAGCTGTACCAGCTTGGAGAGCAGCAGTTTCATTACCAGTACGTCACCGATGGCATCATGCGCCTTGATAGTGATGCCGAGCTTCTTTGCCTCCTCCGCTTCGTTTTTGTAGAGGTCGAGTGCATAGCGCAGATACTGCAGTCTGTGTGCCGGAGAGTCGGGGAGCAGGTGTCTTGCGACACGGACCGTATCGATGAGTGTGTAACGGTTGTTGAATCCTTCCTTCTCTACCATGCCCAGATCGAACTGGATATTGTGGGCAATCAGGTAATTCTCCGGTGCATTGTAGCTTTCAAGAGTCTTTGCAAAAGAGGTCTCGGCGTAGGGCGGCTTGCCTTCAATGGTTTCCGGGGTGATGTTGTGTACTTCCATCGCTTCGATGCTGATGGGTACCGTGGTGGAGCAGAGCTCGTCGATCACTTCGATATTGTCTCTGCCGTGTACGACCATCGCACCGACCTGGATGATGCGGTCGTTCTCCTGGTTTCCTGTTGTTTCGGTATCGAAAAGTACATAGACTGGCATGGGGTTCCTTGGGTGGGAAAAGTGGAGACATCATACCCAATTTAGACTGACATTCCCAACTCTCAAGCGTACATGGTATAATTGTTGCCAATAGAGTTCCCCAATAATTATCGGTTTCACTCGATAGCTCTGGCAGGAGCAAACGGCAAAGCCGCACTTACGGGTTGAGTGCTCCTTTGTCGCCATCGAGTGAAACCTCAGATAACCAATTATTCAGAGGGTTCAATAAGCTAAGATGGGAGTTTCAGATGGAAATGGATGCAATGGTGCTCGAGCACATGATGAACCCGAAAAACTACGGTTCACTGCCTACAGCAAACGGTGAGGGGATGGGGAAGAACCCTGAAAACGGCGAGAAGGTTGCAGTTTACATTCATGTCAAAGAGGATGAGGAGAAGCCCTACATCGACGACATACGTTTTCAGGCAATCGGCTGTACCACTACGATCGTTGCCGGCTCCATGCTTACCGAAGAGGCCAAAGGACTTACGCTTGACGGGGCGAAGAACCTTGTGAATGCGACGATGAAGCTGCTCGAGAAGCTGCCACCCGAAGATGCAGCCTGTTCGGAGATGGTGGCTCTGGCCATACAGGCGGCGGTCGATACCTACGAAAAACGCAAAGAAGATGCGAATTATCCTATGATCACCTACCACATAGGCGGCACCTGTACCCCAAAAGAGGAGAACGACAATGACAACACTGCTGATTAAGACACACGAAGCGTGGCTTGAGATGATGATGGCAGGCTTCATGAGCCATACGCAAAACCGGGAGACCCTGCTGGATTTTTCAGACATTCTCTTCCGCCACTTTACATGGCTGGAGCAGGAGATGATACGAACAGGAGAAGTTTATGATTACGACCGTGATGATATTCCCATCAAGGTAGAGCGTCTCGAAACGATGATCAAGGCCGTCACTGCCAGGCTGCTCGAGATCGACCTGCAGCTTCTTGGACTGGAGAACAAAGCGCTTGCCGACCGGATCGCCAGTGACATCGCCTACATGACCTCGGTACTGCATGAGATGAACGACGAGGTGATCACCGCGTTCAATATGTCGCGAAAACTGCCGGGGGTGTCACTCTCACAAGAAGCGACCGATGCACTGACACTCTTTCTGTTTGAAGAGAGCTACAAAGAGTATGAACTGATCATGATCTACAACTACCTCAAGCAGCACAGCGGTGATGCGTTTCTCAACCGTATTTTCCAGATCCTCATCGATGAAAGCTTCTTCCACCTCAAGCGCTTTGGCGACATGATGGCAAAAATGGGTATACTTGCCGTACCGAGGACCATTATGAAAGAGGTCTATCAGGTGGAAGATGTCGTCGGTTTCCTCAAAGCGGGTATCGATGAGGAGCTGGCTGCCAAAGAGGAGTGCCGCAGGCTCTCCGAAGCGGTGGCAAACGACAATGCACAGCTGGCGAAATTCTTCGACTTCATCAACAACCAGGAGAACTATCATATCGCGTTGATGAAAGAGGCACTTGACTATTACGAGAAGGTAGCCGGCTGATGGGCAAAAGACATTTTACATCGGTTATTTCACGTCTGTTCGGGAAGTTCGCCTCCAAGCCCTTCCCCTCGATCATCCAGCACACCATCAATGCTGCTTATGTCAAACTGATGGGACTGGATATGTCCGAATTCCGTCCTGCTGCAAGCTACGAAACACTAAACAAGCTCTTTACCCGTGCACTTGAGAAGGCGCGTCCGATGCCAGAGAATCCCAACGCTGTAATCAGCGGCGTCGATGCGCTCATTACCGATTTTGGCACGATAACGGAGGGGAGAGCGTATCAGATAAAAGGAATGGAGTACAGCATCGAGGGACTCTTTGGTGAATACCACAAAGCCGCGGCAGAGTGGATGGAGGGCGGAGAGTTCATGAACTTCTACCTTTCCCCTAAAGACTATCACCGCTACCATATGCCGATGTCACTTAAGATCCATTCGCTCACGCACATTCCGGGAAAACTCTATCCGGTCAACTTCCCGCTGCTTCGCAACAAAAAGGACCTCTTCATAGAGAACGAGCGGGTCATCATCGAGTGTGAAGATGAAAAGGGACGCATGCACGTGCTGGTGCTGGTCGGCGCGCTCAATGTCGGCAAGATGGTCGTTACGTTCGAACCGCGCGTGCAGACCAACTCCGAGATTACCGAGCCGCAGCACTATACCTATGAAAACCTTACCCTCGAGCGAGGGGAGCTTTTTGGATGGTTCGAGATGGGATCGACGCTGCTGACGTTCTCCCAGAAAGGTGCCTTTGTGCCCGAAGCGGCGATAAACCGGAAGGTCAAATTCGGCGATGTCGTCGGATATCTGCAATAGGAGGAGTTTTTCATGTTGATGGTCAAAGAGATTCAGGAGTACGCCCAGATACGCACGAAGGTACGTGCCTACCTCTGCTACATTATGAGTAGGAACATCTCCCAGGCGATTGAATCGAACGATCAGGCGACGCTTGATCGTGTCATCGCAAAGATAGAGAACCTCAAGGAGGCGATTCCGCTGGCAGAAGTGATCTACGCGATCGATGGCAACGGTATCCAGATGGTAGACAACATCTCGTCCAACCCAAAGCTCAACGGTTACGGAAAAGGGGAGGACAGAAGCGACCGTGCCTATTATTACAAAACGCTCAAAGAGCACCGCTGTATTTTGACCGACCCGTACCCTTCGCTGGTCAGTAACGAACTGGTGGTTACCGCATCGTTTCCTATTTATGATACTGAGAACCATCTTGTCGCGATCATCTGTGTGGACATCACGCTCAAGAATGTCCTCAAGATGTTCCATCCAAGCTCCATCGACTCCAATTTCGGTGTTGCCAGCAAGGTGATCTACGCGGCATTTTCCGCAGCGCTCTTTGGTGTGGCGATGCTGCTCTTCATCAAGGGGGTGACAAGTTTTCTTCACTTTGGACTCGACTTCAACAGTATCGACATCAACGAAGTCTTCAAGTCAACCATTCTGCTGACGCTTTCACTCGCCATCGCTGACCTGGTCAAAGCGATCTTCGAAGAGGAGGTGCTTGGCAAAGAGAAGAAGTACGGCAGTGCGGATGATACGCACCAGACAATGGTGAAGTTCCTTGGCTCCATCATTATCGCGCTCTCCATCGAGTCGTTGATGCTGGTATTCAAATCCGCACTGACTGATCCGACCAAGATAGAGTTCGCCGTCTATCTCATTGTAGGCGTCTCTTTCCTGCTGGTGAGTTTGTCGCTCTACATCAAATTCAGCCGACCCGATGCACGAAATCGAAAGTAGGTAGCAAGTGATCGATAAAGAGCTGATCATCTTTGATATGGACGGTACGCTGGTGAACTCCTCCATCACCATCGCCAACGCTATTAACTATGTGCGAAAACAGCTTGGCTTCGCGCCTATGGATCCCGAAACGATCCTTGCGCATGTCAACGACCCCTCCATCAACCCTGCGCAGTTTTTCTACCATGCGCCAAAGTTCGCGCATGACCATGAGCGCTGGTTTTCGGAGTACTATACACGCAATCACGACAAGGAACTGGTACTCTACAAAGGCATAAGAGAGCTGCTTATAGATTTGAAAGAGGCCGGTTTCAAGCTTGCTGTTGCAACCAATGCCTACCGGAAATCGACCATCGAATCACTCACACACCTTGGTATCTATGTGCTCTTCGATGCCATTGCCTGCTATGATGATGTCTACAAAGGCAAACCCTATCCCGATATGCTGCTGAAGCTTTTGGATGAGCTGCACGTGGCAAAGGAGCGTGCGCTTTTTATTGGAGACGGTCCACGGGACGAGCAGGCGGCAAAACGGGCCGGCATTGACTATCTGATGGTTGATTGGGGCTTTACCGACCACGAGCACGACAATGTCGTCCATACGGTCGAAGCGCTTAGAAGCGTGCTGCTTGGCTAAATGTCGTCACGGTAGACATCGGTGATGTCGAAGTCGTAATCGGGTTCGATTACCGGGATGTCTTTGAGTGTTTTGGGGTCCACCTCATGTTCACTCAGATTATAATCGTCGCCCTGATAGAACTTCTGCTCTCTGGCATACTTTTTCTCACGCTCCATCTGCTCTTTTACTTTCTGTTCGAGCAGTGCTTTGGTATGGTTGGCATCTTTTGACCTATCTGTTTTTTTCAGCACCGGTGCGCTATCTGCTGTTTTGCTCATATTGGTTTCTGAAGCATATGAGCACATGAGTGCAGCACAGACGAGAAGGCTAATGCTTTTCATAAACTATCCTTATTG
>JALWLU010000045.1:798-5957 GCA_026996325.1 Sulfurovum sp. | reverse complement strand
ATATAGAATATCCACCAAACAAAAGTGTGAGTGATATCGTCAAAAAGCTCCGTTCCCAAACGTCAATTTGGCCATAATAGATATCAATAAGAAATAATCCAGTAGGTATAAAAACTTTTATGGCAAATCATTTTATCAAATTCTAAGATAGTAACGTTTTTACTATCTTTAAAATCGTACCGCCATCCGCGCGGCTACCAATCTTCGTTTTGGCTGCACCCATGACCTTGCCTATATCTTTCATACTCTTGGCACCAGTCTGGGCGATGATCTCTTTAATGATGGCTTCAAGCTCTTCATCGCTGAGGGGTTCTGGAAGGTAGCTTTTGACAATGGCAAGTTCAGCTTCCTCTTTGGCGACAAGGTCGTCACGTTCGGCATCGGCAAACTGTGTTTTCGCATCTTCACGCTGTTTGGCATACTTCATCAGTACCGCTTCCACATCAGTGTCGCTGAGTTCTCTTCGCTCATCGACCTCGATCTGCTTGATGGCTGCCTGCAGGTTTCTCAGGGTATCGCGTTTTGCCGTATCTTTGGCGCGCATCGCCTCTTTGATATCGTTTTTGATTTGCTCTTTCAGACTCATAATGCATCCTCGTGTAATTTAATGCGATTATACTATAATCATACTATGAAAATACGCATAGAAGATAAAGAGTTCGAGACACGGGAGATGACGCAGCTCTACCCCGCAGCGATCGTCAAGACTGGGTATGAGGATGAGACGACACAGGTGAGTCTGGAGTGGCTCGATGTGGAGGGCAAGGAGAAGGTAGAGATTGTCGGGTATGGCATTTTCGTCTACATCGGAGAGAATGAAAAGCACAGCTTCATTTACGAAACCCGCGAAGAGATGGACCGGCTGGCTGCCTCTATCGCCGCGCAGCTGAAAGGATAGAAGATGCAAAAAATCTTTTTTGGTGTTCTGGCGCTTTTTGCAGTAACGGTTACTGCAATGTCAGCCGATGCGAAATTCGACGCTTCACGATACAAATATATCGGCGTGTTCGACAATGTAAAAGAGAAGCAGGCCATAGCAAGCCGTATGGGGCTGGATGATTTTCGAAAGCTGATACGCAAGGAGTGGCAAAGAGGCAACGATATCGAGGAGATGAAGTACGGAAACGGCAGATGGATAGGCGTCTTTGGCAAATCCGACCCCAAAAACCACCAGACCTACATCGTTGCGCCGCGCTGGAAAGCGGTGGATCACGCACTGGAGGCGTACTGGAAGCAGGGCTACTACATCACCAACATTGAACACGGACTTTCGGAGTGGGTGGTGGTGTTCGAGAAGAATACCGGCTTTGAAAACCAGGCGTATGAGCGCCGTGCCAACCGTGACGAGTTCATCGAAGCGGTACGCAAACGCTGGGCAAAGGGGTATGAGCTTATAGACATCGAGTATGGCGAGGGGCACTATATCGGTATCTTCGCACAGCACACCCCCTATACCGACCAGGCTTTGGCGGTACGCTCACTCTGGTACGATATGGCCGAGGTGATCGCACGAAACTGGAAAGAGGGCTACAGCGTAACCAACATCGAATATACGCTTGGGCGCTGGATGGTACTCTTTTCGAAGATGAAAAACGCACCCGCGCAGGGTTTTGAGACTGCACAGAATATGGAAAAATTCACTGAAAAGTTCAACGCACGGCAGCAGCGTGGCTACCGCCTTGTCGACTTGGCGGAGGGGTGGTAGTTTTCTTTGGCTTTAAGCTGGATTATCTTATGATTCGAGATCTTTTTTGGGAGTATCTATGACAACCTTTCAACTCTTTTTACTTATTGTCGCAGGCGGGGTTTTCTACCTCTTCTTCAAACAGCTCTTCTCCGGAAACTACCCCAAACGCGGCGTCGACTATGAAGCGAAAGTGCCCGATGACCGCATTGGCGGTATCAACCGTCCTGACAAGGTCTTCGCAAAACCGAGACAGGAAGTCTCTCGCACTGAACAGCTCATCGAGATGGCCGATGAAGCCATTGGCAAGGGAGACCTGCTTGAAGCGCGAAAGGCGGTGCAGAGTGCGTTGATCCTGGATGAGAATAATATCGAAGCGCTGCGACGCGAGGGGTACCTCTACCTTGAGGACAGAGAGTATGAAGAGGCCAAAAGAGTGTATGAGAAGATTCTCTCGCTTGATCCCAACGACGACATCGCCCACGATTCACTGGCAAATACCCTGCACAAGCTGGGTGATGATGAAGCTGCACTACGCCACCACCAAAAGGCAATCGAACTCGATGGAGAGTATGCGCCACACTACTTCAACTACGCCAATACGCTTTACGATATGAAGCGTTATGACGAAGCGCTTGACAACTACAAAAAAGCCTATGAACTTGACCCTGAAATCGAGGAGGCCAAAAAGATGATCGAAGAGCTGGAGGGAAAAGAATGAGCAGTACCTGTTTTGTTACCCAGGTTGCCACAAAAGATATTTTGCTGCGTGTCACCAATGTCTGCGGCGAGTGCTACGCAGACCTCAATGAGGGAGACACTATCCACTACGATATGCAAAACTACCGCTTCCTGTGCGACTGCTGCCAGCAGAAACTCTGCGCACGCATGAACGAAGAGTGCGAGATCGTCTACGACGAGGCGGAACCGACGCTGTTTTGCTGAGGCAAAACAGAATGAAGAGTGAGGAGTTGTGGTATGCTTTTCTGGCGAAAAGCTACTGTTTTATGGAAGTGATTAAGTACGGCATAATGTAACCTATTAAAAACTCTGCTATCTGCTATCTGCTATCTGCTATCTGCTATCTGCTATCTGCTATCTGCTATCTGCTATCTGCCACATATTTTACTGCATTAATATAACTCATCCCATTGACCTTTTTCCCTTTGTAGGCAATATCAAATGCCGTACCGTGATCGACCGATGTGCGGAGTATGGGCAGGTTGAGTGAGATGTTGATGCCTTCATCGAAGTAGAGCGCCTTGAGTGGTGCGAGTCCCTGGTCGTGGTACATCGCGACATAGTGGGTGTAGTGTCTGCGTACGTTGGGGGTGAAGGCGATGTCTGGCACCAGAGGTGCAGTGAAGAGTGAAGAGTGAAGAGTGAAGAGTGAGGGGTTCTCTTCTTTCAGTATGGTGGTTGCATTCTCTATGGATTTTTGGATGATTGTCTCTTCGTTGCCGAGTACGCCGTCGTCTCCTGCATGGGGGTTGAGTCCAAGGACGGCTACGGTTGATGTCGGCTTTGCCGTGCGGTAGAAATCGACTAAAAAGCGTGTCAGGTCTTTTTCGTTTATACTCTCAGCCACCTCTCCAAGGGGAATGTGCTCGGTAAAGAGGGCGACATACATCTTGGGGCAGCCCAGCATCATAATGGCATCGGCTTCGAAGAAGTCGCGCAGGGCATCGGTGTGGCCCTTGTACTTCACGCCTGCGACTTCCCACGCCTTTTTATGGATGGGCAGTGTGGTGACGGCATCGACTTTTTTTTCTCTTGCCAGTTCCACCGCCTTGACAAAGGAGGCGTAGGCGTAAGCGCCACTTTGTGCGGAAACAGTACCCGGTTCGATGGTAAAAGCAGGGGCGATATTGTCAACTGTCTGAAAATCATCAGGAATTGGCAGTTGCAGCAGCTCGGCTGCCCGCTGCAGCATAGTTTTGTCTATGCAGTAGAGAGGATCGACAAGCTCTTTGATGGCGTTGTGGTTCTGCAGTGCCAACTGGATGCCGATACCGTTGAGATCACCGATGGAGATGGCTACTTTTTTCTTTTGCATCGTTGTTTGCCTTTTTGTACTGACTTCTCATTTAGTGGGTTTAGATGTTGGATGACGCAGAGCAGTTGTCATCCCGCACTTGATGCGGGATCTTGACGTACTTTATTTAATGACGCGTGGATTCCTGCTTTCGTAGGAATGACAAAGGTTAGTATCAGGTAAACTATGAAAAATTACTACTTACTACTTACTACCTACTACCTTATCATCAACGCCTTCATATCCAAAATCGCCTGCTCCAGCCCCGTGTAGACACTTCTTGCAATGATACTCTGTCCGATATTGAGCTCTTCGATGGTTTCGATCTCGACGATATCCTTGACATTCTGGTAGTTCAGACCGTGGCCTGCGGCAACCTTGAGACCGAGTTCCATCGCATCGCAGCTTAGCAGTCTGAGGTTGCGCAGTTCGTCCTCGCACATCTGCTTGAGTACCTTTCTTGGCAGTTCAAGCTCCTTGATGGTGTGGTGGGTGTTGGCGAGATTTCCGTAGAGCATAGCGTAGATGTTGGCATATTTGCCGGTATGAAACTCTATCCACTCTACGTGCAGATCAACCGAAGCGCGTACGGCATCGAGATCGGGGTCGATGAAGAGAGAAACCTCTATCTCCTTCTCCTGCAGTCGTCTGATAGCCTTTTTGAGCCTTGGCTGTTCGCCGGTGACGGCAAGGCCGCCCTCTGTGGTGACCTCTTCACGCTTTTCGGGAACGAGGGTGACACGGTGCGGACGCAGGCTGCAGGCGATGTCGATCATCGTCGGTTCGATGGCGCACTCGAGGTTAACAGGGAGTGTGGAGAGTCCGATGATCTTTTTGGCATCACTGTCTTGCATGTGGCGTCGGTCTTCACGCAGGTGGATCGTGATCTGGTCGGCCCCCGCACGCTTGCAGATGCTCAGTGCATCGAGCGGATCGGGGTCTGCGATGCGGCGCGCCTCTCTCAAAACGGCGATATGGTCGATGTTGACACCCAGTTTCATGGCAACCCTTTAAAGATAAATTGGATAAATTATAGCCAATAAATCATTGAGATCTCTGAAAAACCATCGGTTTCACTCGATAGCTCTGGCAGGTGCAAACGGCAGAGCCTCCCTACGGGTGGAGTGCACCTTTGTCGCCATCGAGTGAAACCTTTCGTGATCCCATAAGGAGTATTAGATGGCAGAACGTCAGCCTATGCCTGTAAGCGAATACAAAAACATCAAGCACAACATCGGGAACGGCAAACCGACCATTCTGGCATTCGGGATGAGCCACTGCTACAGCTGCATCGCGATGTCAAAAGTCTTTGCACAGGTACTTGAAGAGCATCCGGAGTTTCAGATCTATGCGATAGACGGACAGAAAGAGCGCATCATCAGCCGCGATATCTACAAACTTAAAGAGATGCCGACCCAGATCTTTTTCGATGCCGAAGGC
>JALWLU010000045.1:0-788 GCA_026996325.1 Sulfurovum sp. | reverse complement strand
CAATGAAATCTTTCGGCATACAGGAGCGTACAAGAAGCCTGTGCTGGATATTATTTTGAAGAAGTGGGGGTTTGTGTAGCCTAAAAGGCTATTGGAGGTGCCCTTAACCAAATTTACGCTAAAATCGCGGCAATATTATTTTTTTAGAAGGCTGAAAAATGGCAAAAAGAGAGATCAAAAAAGCGGTACTGGCGTACAGTGGCGGACTCGATACGAGTATCATCCTCAAATGGCTGCAGGATGAGTACAACTGTGAAGTGGTGACATTCACCGCAGACCTGGGGCAGGGTGAAGAGGTGGAGCCAGCGCGTCAGAAGGCACTTGATATGGGTATCAAACCTGAAAACATCTTCATCCTTGATTTGAGAGAAGAGTTTGTCAAAGATTTTGTCTTCCCGATGTTCAGAGCCAATGCGATTTACGAAGGGGAGTATCTGCTGGGTACCTCCATTGCGCGTCCGCTCATTGCGAAAAAGCAGATAGAGATCGCACATGAGACCGGTGCGGATGCTGTCTCTCACGGCGCAACAGGAAAAGGAAACGACCAGGTGCGTTTCGAGCTTGGCTACCTCGCGCTCGATCCGGATATCACGGTCATCGCACCGTGGAGAGAGTGGGACCTCAACTCCCGTACGAAGCTGCTGGAGTATGCCAAGGCGCACGGTATCGATATCGACGGTAAAGGGAAGCCGAAGCCCTACTCGATGGATGCGAATCTGCTGCATATCTCCTACGAGGGTGAGTGGCTGGAGAACCCCTACAACGAACCTGAAGAGGATATGTGGCTC
>JALWLU010000044.1 GCA_026996325.1 Sulfurovum sp. | reverse complement strand
TCCTGGCACTGGTGAAGATCTATCTTGGCAACCAGATATATTATGAGAGCAAAAAGGTAAACAAACTCTACCGCCAGGTGGAGGCGCTCAAGGCTGAGAACAAGATTCTCAAACAGAATGTCGAAGCACTCAAGTTCAAGAACAGGGTCACCGACACGATCTTTGTTATAGAAGAAGAGTAGGATGATACGGGGATTTGTAAGATTCGCGGTCGAGAGGCCCATACTCAACCACATTCTGATGGTCTTCATGCTGATCATGGCACTGTTTGCCTATCAGAACATCGCAAAAGAGATCTTTCCCGCATCGACGCTTGACGAGATCTCTATCACCGGCGGCTATGTGGGTGCCAGCGCCGATGTACTCGACAAGATGGTGGTCGAGCAGATCGAAGACGAGCTAAAGAGCCTCTCTGAAATAGATACGATCTATACGACCATCCAGAACGGTATGTTCACGATAACGGCGGATATCAAGCCTGGAAACGACAAGCAGCTGGTGCTCTCCGATGTTAAGGATATCATTGCCAATACCAGACGCGACCTGCCTTCGGATATGGATGAGCCCGTTGCCAAGGTGGTGGTGCACGACTATCCGCTGTTGCTGGTGGCTATCTCCGGAGATGTCCCCAAAGAGAGGCTGCTCGATGTGGCCGACAAGCTTAAGGGCGACCTTGCACTCATAAAGGACCTCAGCGGTATCGTCATCCGCGGTGATGCGGAGGAAGAGGTACTCATAACGCTCGATCAAAAGAAACTCGATGCCTATGGCTTAGCCAAAACGGCGGTCTACAAGGCCATCGGGCAGATCGCTTCCATCTTCCCTGCCGGAACCATTGATGCGGCAGGCGACCACCTCTATATCTCTACCATTAACGGTGAAAAAACGGCAAAGGCTGTCGGGGAGACGCTGCTTGGCATCAACGGACGGCATATACGCATTAAAGATATCGCTACTGTACGCATCGGTCTGGGTGATCCCAAGCAGATTTCCCACTTCAACGGCAAGCCCAACATCTCTCTGAACATCAACAAGACCAAAGAGGGTAACGCCATTGCCCTGAGCAAACAGGTGCGCCAGAAGCTCAAAGCCTATGCCAAAAAATACAAAGATATCACCTTCGAAGCCTATACCGACACTTCCGTATGGGTCAAGAACCGTCTGAACCTGGTCTCCTCAAACATCCTTTTCGGGCTCATTCTCGTCTTCGCCGCACTCTTTCTCTCTGTCAATGCACGCATTGCGTGGGTGGTGGCCATCGGGATTCCTACATCCTTTTTCATTACGCTCATCGCAGCCGATGCTATCGGCTACAGCCTCAATATGCTGACGATGCTGGGTGCGCTTATCGCCCTTGGGATGCTGGTGGATGAAGCCATTGTCGTAGCCGAGAATATCTACCGGCACCTGGAGATGGGTAAATCTCCCAAAGAGGCGGCCATCGACGGGGCGGTGGAGATGTTCCCGGCAGTACTTACCGCGACACTGACGACAGTCTTCGCCTTTTTGCCGCTGCTGATTATGAGCGGGAAGATGGGGATGTTCATGCAGGTGCTGCCGGTGATGATCTCCATTCTGCTACTCTCATCGCTCTTTGAAGCCTTTTACTTTCTGCCCCTGCACGCAAAGGAGTTCTTCAGTATCGGCAATGTCGAGAAGATGCAGAACCACGAAGGCGGATGGAAGCGGTTTGTCGCTGCCTACAGCCGTTTTCTTGGGCGGCTGCTGGCACACAAGTGGCGTTCGCTGATACTCCTTGTACTCTTTATTGTTCTGGCAACCATGGGAATGATGAAAATTACGAAATTCCAGCTCTTCCCGGAGTTCGATGCACAGCAGATCTACCTCAACGGAAAGGTAGATATCAACCATGATCTGCGTGAGACCGAAGCGTACGTTACGGAAATAGAGAAGGCGCTGCTCAAGCGTCTGGACAAAGAGGAGGTCGATTCGGTCACTTCTGTCATCGGCTTCAAGTTCAATCCTGATGCGAGCTTCGAAGTAGGGGACAACCTTTTTCAGATCTTCATCAACCTGCACGAGAAAGCACCCGAAAACTTCTTCGACCGCTACATCAACCCCATCTTCTCGCTTGAGTATGACGATACCGATATGATACGCCGCCGCAAAGCGCAGGAGATCGTCAAAGAGGTGCAAAAAGAGGTGGTGGACAGATTCCGAAAGATCAAAATCAATGAAAAGCCGCTCTATGAAGAGTTCAACATCTACGTACAGCAGGCCGGCATCGTCAGCCACGATATCGAGATAGGTTTCGGTGCCGAAGATGAAAAGCGGATGCTCTCTGCCCTACACAGTGTGGAAAAAGCGCTTTCTAGCATAGAGGGGGTGGAAGACATCTCCGACAATGCCAACGAAGGAGAGCGGGAGTTGAAGCTGCGTGTCAACGAGTATGGCCAGCAGCTTGGCTTTAGCGAAAGCTATGTCGTCAGTGTGCTTCGCGGTGCCTTTTTGAAAGCGGAGTACGGCAAGATGTTCAATACCAAGGGGCTTATCCGTATCCGTATCGAAGATGTCTACAAGAAGCAGCGCGACGTGCTGGAGGATTTTCAATTGAGCACACCTGACGGTCAGCAGAGGGTGCGTCTGAAAGATATCTGCGACTTCTACTACCAGAAGCGCTTTGTCAAAATCTTCAAAGAGGACGGAGAGAAGGTGCGCTCGCTCTTTGCACGTGTCGACAAGCACCGCATTACGCCCTCCGAGGTGATGGAGCGTATCCGTCCGATGCTTGAGAAGCTGGAAAACTCCGGTGTCAAAGTCATCATCAAGGGAGAGGAGAAGGAGAACCGCCAGATCAAAACGGAGATGGCCCAGGCGGCGGTGATCGCCATCTTCCTCATTTTCATTACGCTTGTGTGGATGTTCAACTCGGCCGTACTGCCACTTATCATTCTCTCTACGATCCCTCTTTCTGTGCTGGGTGCGCTGGTTGGTACGAAGCTTATGGGGATCCATATGACGCTTCCAGGCATTATGGGTATTATCGGACTTGCAGGGGTAGTGGTCAACGACGGGCTGATTATGCTCGATTTTATCAAAGGGAGCAAAAATTACGAAGAGATGGTCCAAAGAGCGGGCCTTCGTCTGCGTCCGATCATCCTTACCTCCGTAACGACAGTACTCGGGCTCTCCTCTTTGATGTTCTTTGCAAGCGGTCAGGCGCTCATTTTACAGCCGATGGCAGTTTCGCTTGGGTTTGGTATCGCGTGGGCAACGGTGCTCAACCTCTTCTATGTGCCCTTGCTCTATGCAGTGATATATCGTGTCAAAGCCTCGCGTGTTTAACTTTTTTTGGCTATAATTATCCACTTTTTGCAGCGAAGGAACCCAGGATGCTAAGTGCCGTTGAGAGAAAGATAGAACAGTTTGTCGCAGAGTTGGACGATAAAGAGGTGCAGAGGCTCTATGCCAGACTGCCCTACGGCAAGAGGCTGCGTGCCAAGCTCATTCTCAAGATCGCAGGAGAGAATCTCCCCGCTGTCAAAACGGCAGCGGTTGTCGAGATGATTCATGCTGCAAGTCTGCTGCATGACGATGTCATCGACGATGCGGATACCAGACGCGCCAAACCCTCACTCAACGCACTCTACGGTAACAAGACAGCCATTATGCTCGGAGACATCCTCTACTCCAAGGGCTTTTTCGAACTCAACAACATCTCCGCGGAGGTTGCAAAACTCATCTCCAACGCGGTAACGCAGCTTAGCCTCGGGGAGCTTAAGGATGTGTCGCTTTCAAAGTCGTTCAATGTCGACAAAGAGGCGTACCTGAAGATGATCTACCAGAAGACCGCGTCACTCATCGAAGCGGCAGCGGGTGCGGCGGCAGTGCTGGCGGGCAAGCCCAAAACGCCATTCATGATCTACGGACGCAATCTAGGGCTGGCGTTTCAGATGATCGATGACCTGCTTGACATCACGGCCGACAGCGCCACACTTGGAAAGCCGGCACTGCACGACTTTGTCGAAGGCAAAACGACACTGCCCTACATCTATTTGTATGAAGCACTTGATGAGGCAGGCAAAGAGAAGCTCAAATCGCTTCACGGTAAAGTGCTGAGTGCCAAGGAGCAGAACTGGATCATGGCGCAGATGGAAGAGCGTCAGATACTGATGAAGTGCTATGCCCAGGCAAGAGAGCTCATCGATGAAGCGGTGGAGTTGATGGAGGCGTTGGGAGAGGATGCACTCAGTGAAATCGCGATGGCAATGATTGACAGGGAGTTTTGATGTACTACCAGGTAGTGAGTTTTTCGCACAAAAACTGTGACCAGATGATGCGGGAGAAGCTGGCATTTGCCGACAATGAGGAGATGAAGACGATTCTCGATCAGCTGACACACTTTGACTTCATTCATGAAGCCTTCATCGTCTCCACCTGCAACCGTGTGGAGATCGTACTGGCGACACGCGACAACTTCGCAAGCTACCATGCCGTACTGGGACTGATGAGCCAGAAGAGCGACCTGAACTTCTACGAGCTTAAAAGCGTAGCAAAGCGTTACGATGACGAAGAGGCGGTCAAGCACATCTTTACCGTTGTCTCTTCGCTCGATTCGCTGGTTGTAGGGGAGTCTCAGATTACCGGACAGGTGAAGGATGCGTTCAAGTTCTCTTTCCAAAACGGTACCGCAGGGCGTAAGCTCAACCGTGTCATCTCCTATGCCGTCAAGTGTGCAGCGGAGGTGCGCAACGCTACCAACATCTCCCAAAACCCCATCTCCATTGCCTCAGTCGCTGTGGCGCAGGCACATAAACTGCTTGGAGAGAACATCCAGGGAATGAAGGGCATCGTTGTGGGTGCAGGCGAGATGGGTGTGCTTGCGGCAAAACACCTCCTGCGGGTAGGGTGCGATGTCGTACTTATCGGCCGAGAGCAGGAGAAGGTAGAGAAGGTGGCCGAATCGCTTGGTGAGAATGTCAAGGCTGACACGATGGAGAACCTTCCAAAATACATCAACCGCTACCGCCTGCTCTTTTCTGCGACTGCTTCACCGGAACCTGTCATTACCCAGGAGATGATAGAGAACGAATCGCTGCCGCGCCACTGGTTCGATATGGCTATTCCGCGTGACATCGCCGATATGGACCTGCCCAAACTGCAGCTTTTCCGTATCGACGACCTTCGCAGTATCTCCGATGAGAACCATGCGATGCGCCAGGAGCAGGCGATCCGTGCAGCGGAGATCGTCGAGCGTTACACCGAAGAGTTCTACGCCTGGCTGCGTGCACTCTCCATCGAGCCGGTCATCAAGCAGATGCGCGAGCATGTCTCCGCAGCCATCGAAAAGGAGCTGCAGCGTGCGATGAAAAAGGGGTTTGTCCCGGCCGAGTATGAAGCGAATATGCGCAAGATGGCCGAGCAGATGTTCAACCGCTTCCTGCACGACCCGACAATGAACCTTCGAAAGTCATCGACAGAGAAGAAGAATGCCAACTGCATCGAAGCGGTCAAGAAGATGTTCAATATCGATACCGAACACATCGACTTCAAGCAGTACAAGAACGACCACCACACCAAAGGATACAACGCGTGAGATTTTCCAGACTTTTAGTACCCACAACCAAAGAGACACCCAATGATGCTACACTCGCCAGCCACATCTTCCTTATTCGCGGCGGCTTTATCCAGTCCGTAGGCGGCAGCGGACTCTACAACTTCCTACCTCTTGGCAAAAAGGTGCTTGACCGTGTGCGTAACGTCGTCAAAGAGGAGCTTGACAACGCAGGCTGCCAGGAGGTGAGTCTTTCGTTCGTAACCCCCGCGTCGCTGTGGGAAGAGAGCGGACGCTACGAGAAGTACGGCAAGGAGCTGTTGCGCTTCAAGGACCGCAAAGACAACGAGTTCGTGCTTGGTCCTACCCACGAAGAGATGATGGTAAACCTCGTACGCCAGAGTGTCAAGAGCTACAAGCAACTGCCGCTCAATCTCTACCAGATCAACCTGAAGTTCCGTGACGAGATCAGACCGCGCTTTGGCCTGATGCGTGGGCGTGAATTTCTGATGAAAGACGGCTACAGCTTCCATGCTGATGAGGCCGATATGAAGCGCGAATTCGACCTGATGGAGGAGACCTACAAAAAGATTTTTACCCGTCTTGGTCTTGAGTTCCGCGTTGTCGAAGCGGACTCCGGTGCCATTGGCGGCAGCGGCAGCAAGGAGTTCATGGTGCTTGCCGACAGCGGGGAAGATACCATCGTCGTCTGTGACGGCTGCGACTACGGCGCAAACATCGAAGCAGCAGTTCGCCGGGAGAAAACGTGCGATGCGCCTGTGCCGCAGCTTGGCAAAGAGAAGATCCACACGCCGGATGCCACGACAATGGAAGCACTCTCGAAATTTTTCGATGTCGACCCTTTCTATCTGGTCAAGACCGTTGCGATGCGAGCACTCTACGATGAGGGTAAAAGCCAAATCGTTCTCTTCGCCATCAGGGGCTCAGACGAGCTGCAGGAGGTAAAAGCGTGTAATGCGGTCGAAGCGAACGAACTGGTGGAGGTGAGTGAACAGGAGCTGGAAGAGGCAGGGCTCATAGCCGGTTTCATGTCACCGCTGAATGCGCCTGAAAGTGTGCGTGTGGTCATCGACAATGCCCTCAAGGGTGCGACCGGCATGATCTGCGGTGCGAATGAAAAAGAATATCACACTACAGGCAATACGATCGATGGTGACTTCGACTATAGCGACATCGTCGCGGTTCAGGAGGGAGATGCCTGTGCAAAATGCGGCGGCACGCTGCGTTACACCAAGGGGATCGAAGCGGGGCACATTTTCCAGCTTGGTACGCGCTACTCCGAACCGCTTGGGTGTACCTTTCTCGATGAGAACGGTAAGGCGAAACCGATGGTGATGGGAACCTACGGTATCGGTGTCAGCCGTCTGCTGGCTGCTATCATAGAACAGCACCACGATGAGAAGGGGTGTATCTGGACGAAGGAGTCTGCGCCGTTCGATCTCTATGTGATGGTCTCAAACATTAAGGATGTAGCGCAGCTTGCACTGGGCGAAAAGGTCTATGAGACACTGAAAGCTGCAGGTATCGATGTACTTTTCGATGACCGTAAAGACCGTTTCGGTGCGAAGATGAAAGACTACGAACTCATCGGCATTCCACACGCAGTGATCATAGGCAAGAAGCTCTCCGACGGACTGGTGGAGTTCGTTACACGCGAGGGGATGGTTAAGGAGGAGGTCTCGGCAGATGAGATCGTCTCTTATGTGCAGGAGAGGCTATGCTGATCGTCATCCTGCTTCCCTACCTCTTTCTGGAGATCTACTTCTCCTTGAAGATGCTCGAAGTCATCGGAGCGTTCTGGGCAACGATATGGACGATTGCTACCATTATGACTGGAGGAGCACTGCTCAAACGTGCTCCCGATACGATTGTCGGAAATATGCAGTCGCTGCATCGCGGAAAATTGGATATCCAGAGTTTTCAGGATGCCAACAGTGCCTACTTTTTGGGAGCACTGTTGCTTATTCTCCCCGGTGTATTCAGTGATTTTTTGGGCCTTGGAGCACTGCTTTACACAGTTTATTTACAATTTGTCGCTAAAATGAGACCCGAACAAAAAACAACGAATCAATTTTACACAAACAAAGGAGAAGATGATGTCATTGATGTCGAAATTGTTGACGAGCACACTGATAGCAACCCTCGCATTGAGCGCGACTGAGGTTCCTGCCGACACTAAAGCGAAAGTTCCGGACAACAAGCTGCTTGTGAACTATGTCAAACGCAATATTGTCAAAAACCCGCAGGTGGAGCTAAAAGGTGTCACCGTCATCGAAGCGACGACCCACAAGGATCTTCCGGGATGGACCGTTCTACTGACGACAATGGATCTTGCTTACAATAAAAAAGAGATCAATGCACCCGAAGTGATGTTTGTCAAGGGCAATCTGATCACAAGCAACCTTGCTAACCTGAAAACCGGACGAAGCTACCGTGACGAGATCAAGCCGACCGTTCCGGCAGAGTTGTATGATGATGCACATCTGCTCTTTGGAAACAAAAACGCAAAGCACAAGATCGTGGTCTTCTCCGATCCGATGTGCCCGTTTTGCCAGGATGTCATTCCAGACATTATGAAAGCGGCTAAAGCACATCCCGATACGATCGCACTCTACTACTACCACCTGCCGCTGCTGAGAATCCACCCTGTTTCAGGTATTCTTACGCGAGTCATGCATGTGGCGCAGAAAGAGGGGAAAAAAGATATCGTAGAGAAGATGTACGGTCTTAAGATCAATCCGGGTGAGCGCAATGAGAAAAAAGTGCTTGATACGGTCAAAAAACAGCTTGGCTACGATGTATCTTCTGAAAAGATCAATGCAAAAGAGGTTAAAGATGCAATGAAAGCGGATGAGAAGGCTGCAAGTCGTCTGATGGTGACCGGAACACCGACTGTCTATATTGACGGGAAGTGGGACAAGATGCGAAACGGGTATGAGAAACTGATCAAATAGTGAGGAGAGAAGAGAGAAGAGTGAAGAGTTTAGGTATGCTTTTCATTCTGAAAAGCTTCTGTTATTGTTTTATAAAGGATAGGTGTGGAAAAATTGGTTATTGCGACACGGGCGAGTGCGTTGGCGCTCTGGCAGGCATATCATATCAAAGAGCGTATTGAAGCTTCGTTCCCCGAAGTGAGAGTGGAGCTCAACGAGATCACCTCCAAAGGCGACAAGATCCTCGACAAGCCGTTGGCGCTTGTGGGCGGCAAGGGGCACTTTACCAAAGAGCTGGAAGATGAGATGCTTGCAGGCAACGCAGATCTTGCCGTCCATTCGCTCAAAGATGTCCCCACCTACATTCCTGATGGACTGGAGCTGTGTGCCATTACCAAGCGTCAGGATCAGAGCGATGTCTTTCTCTCCCATACCTACAAAAGCCTTGATGATCTTCCCGAGGGTGCCGTAGTAGGCACTACTTCGCTTCGCCGCCGTATGCAGCTGCTTGAGAAACGTCCGGATCTCAAGGTCAAAGATCTTCGCGGCAATGTCAATACACGTCTGCGCAAGCTTGCAGAGGGGCAGTACGATGCAATTATCCTCGCCTATATCGGATTGAAACGGCTCGATCTGCTTAAAGATATCCCTTATGTCGAAAAACTGGACTTCTTCATCCCGCCTATGGGACAGGCGGCGCTTGGTATTGAAATTGTCGCAAGCAATGACAGAGTCCGAGATATCGCGATGAGCCTTAACGATGAAGAGACATTCCTCTGCACCAGAGTCGAGCGCGACTTCATCTCCGTCATCGGAGCGGGGTGCTCCGCACCGGTAGCGGTCAATGCTACCATCGAAACGGACGGAGAAAACAAAAAGGTCCATGTCAGAGCGATGATAGGTTACCCCGACGGTACGCACATTCTGCACGAAAGCCTCACTGCTTCGTTTGATGAAGCCGATATCCTTGGTGACCAGCTGGCACAGAAGATGATAGAGAACGGTGCGCTCGACATCCTTGAAAACGCCGAAAAGATCGCCTTCAAGGATGAGATGCCAGAGAGGCTTTAAAAATATCACTTCAATGCAACTACGGTTGCATCCTCCATTACCCCTTCTTCTCTATACTTCCTTCAAGAAACAGTTTGAAGGAGTCAACGATGACAACACTCAGTATGTTCTTTGACAAAGAGACACTTAAGAAGTTCAGTACCCTGACGATCATCTCCGGAATTTTGATGCTCATTGTAGGTGGCATCGGTATTTTCGCGCCGGGGATCATGTCCCTGACAGTCGTATTGCTGCTTGGATGGCTCTTTATGACCAGTGCCATCATTCAGGGATACGTTACCTACAAGACCTACAAAAAGTCGTTCAGCGCATGGCTCAAGCCGGTACTTTCGTTCATTACCGGGCTGCTCTTTATGGTCTTCCCCATCGAAGGGGTGGCAGTAGCGGCTATTTTGCTGGCAGCCTATCTGCTGGTCGATGCCTTTTCGAGTTTTGGTTTTGCAATGGATTACAGACCCCACAAGTGGTGGTGGCTCTCCATTGTCAATGCCTTACTTTCACTTGCTTTGGCTATACTGATACTGGTTACATGGCCTATCAGTTCGTTTCTGTGGGTAGGGCTCTACGCAGCGATCAGTCTCTTCTTTGATGGTGTCGTGCTGCTTGGAGTCGGTATCGGTGCCAAAAAGATGGCAAAAGAAGAAAACTAATCAAAGGAGGTATATGATGTCACTACCAATGCTTGGAGAGAAATTTCCGCAAATCGATGTACAAACCACACACGGACCGATGAGTCTGCCAGAAGATTTGAAAGGAAAGTGGACGGTGCTCTTTTCCCATCCGGCTGACTTTACGCCGGTATGTACGACAGAGTTCGTCTCATTCCAAAAACACAAAGATCAGTTCGATGCACTCGGGTGTCAGCTGGTAGGTATGTCTGTCGACCAGGTCTTCAGCCACATCAAGTGGGTGGAGTGGATTAAAGAGAAGCTGGATATCGAGATCACCTTCCCGATCATTGCAGGCAATGACCGCATTGCAGAGCAACTGGGTATGCTGCACCCAGCCAAAGGGAGCAACACGGTACGTGCGGTATTCATCATTGACCCTGAAGGGGTGACACGTACGATCCTCTACTATCCGCAGGAGATCGGACGTAACATTTCCGAGATCGTCCGTGCCGTCAAAGCGCTTCAGAAGAGTGACGAAGGTGTCGCGACCCCGGCGAACTGGCCGGAAAACGAGCTGGTCGGAGACCATGTTATCATCCCGCCTGCGACGGATGAGAAGACAGCCAAAGAGCGTCTTGAAAACTACGAATGCTTCGACTGGTGGTTCTGCCACAAGCCGCAGTAAACGATTTTGCTTTCCTTCTCTTTTGAGTGGGGAAGCGTGTGCGTATCAACTTTTTCCTTCTTCATATCTTTTCCCCATTCCCTTACACCATCCAAACAGCCCCCTTTTGCTATAATCACTCTATTCAATCAGAGAGGATAAATGGATGGAAGATGTCATTGGATGGCTCAAAGCAAACGGCAACCTGAAGATCATTGACGAACCGCTCGATGTGGAACTTGAGATTCCGCACGTAGCATATATCGAAGTAAAAAAAGAGGACTCCCGTCCCATACTTTTTACGAAGCCTGTCAACAGAGCCAAGGGTATCGAGTACGATATGCCTGTGCTGATGAACATCTTCGCCAACAAAGCGATCACCCAAAAGATCTTTGGAAAGCACCCCGATGCGGTGGCAGAAGGTATCGAAGAGCTGCTCAAGCTTAAACCGCCCAGGACACTCAAGGCAAAACTGACGATGCTTCCCAAACTCTTCAGCCTCAAAAATGTCTTTCCAAAGCGTCTGAAGTTCAAAGGGGAGTGCCAGGAGATCGTCATTCCCAAAGAGGAGGTCAATCTCGACATACTTCCCATTCTAAAAACTTGGGAAGAGGATGGCGGTCCATTCATTACGATGGGACAGGTCTACACGCAGAGCCTTGACGGAAACATGCAAAACCTTGGAATGTATCGTCTGCAGCAGTATGACAAAAACCGTCTTGGGATGCACTGGCAGATCCACAAAGACGCCTCGCACTTCTTCGACCAGTATCAGAGAGCGGGCAAGAAGATGCCCGTTACCATCGCCATAGGCGGCGATCCGCTCTACATCTGGTGCGGGCAGGCGCCAATGCCGCACGGGATGTTCGAGATGCTGCTTTATGGCTTCGTGCGTAACAAGAATGCGCAGCTTGTCAAGTCGATAAGCAACGATATCTACATTCCGCGCGATGTTGACATCGTCATCGAAGGCTTTGTCGATCCTGAGAAGATGGAGATAGAGGGCCCCTTTGGCGATCATACCGGCTACTACACTCTCAAGGAGCCTTTCCCCGTGATGGAGGTGGAGACCATTACGATGAAGAGGAACCCCGTCTTTGCCGCTACGGTAGTGGGCAAGCCGCCGCTTGAGGACAAATATATGGGATGGGCGACCGAGCGCGTCTTTCTGCCGATGCTAAAGCCTATGGCGCCGGATCTCATTGACTACTATATGCCTGAAAACGGTGTCTTTCACAACCTTATTCTGGCGAAGATGCAGGTGCACTACCCCGGACACGCGCAGCAGTTCATGCATGCCTTCTGGGGCGTGGGGCAGATGAGTTTCGTCAAGCACGCTGTATTCGTAGGAGAGAATGCACCGGAGCTTGAAGATCATGAAATGTTCTGCGAACATGTGCTTAACCGCCTTTCCAAAGAGAACATCCTCATCACACAAGGTATTGTCGATCACCTCGACCACTCCTCAAATAGACAGTTCGTCGGCGGGAAGCTCGGTATCGATGCAACGATGGAGAAGGAAGTAGAAGAGGGACTTGAGTCACCTTTGGATGATGAAGAACTGCTGGCTCTTTGCCAGGAGCGCAGTGTTGACATCAAGGCACTCAAACAATATATGACACATACGAAAAATCCGGTATGTGTTATTGCTGTCGGAAAACGTGAGTCACAGCAGCAGACCGTTGTAAAACTTGCCGACCTGGCTCCGCACATCAGGGTGCTTGTCATTGTCGATGCAGCCAACAACGATTTGAACGACCCCTATATGCTTGTCTGGCGTGTGGTCAACAACATCGATGCGCAGCGTGATGTGGTGCTTGAGCCTTTCATTGCCGTCGATGCAACCAACAAGGGATCTCTTGACGGTTTTGAACGCGAATGGCCGGGCGATACCTTCTGTACAAAAGAGGTGCTGGATCGCCTGCAGGAGAAAGGGATTATCGATATCGATGAGGCGTTCATCAGACGCTTTGGTCTGCTTCCGTTTTGAAGTAAAAGAGGGGCTTCTCCAAGAAAAGAGAGTTTTTTTGTCCGATTTTAATAAAGCATTAAAGTTAATACGATAAACTACTCAAACAATAAAAATTATCATCAAGGAATTGCCATGTTAGTAACAAAAAAAGCACCTGACTTCACAGCAACAGCGGTACTCGCTGACGGACAGATCGTAGAGGATTTCAACCTTTACCAGAACTTTGGAGAAAAAGGGACAGTCGTATTCTTCTATCCGCTTGACTTCACATTCGTTTGTCCTTCAGAGATCATCGCATTCTCTCACAGATACAATGAGTTTCAGGAGAGAGGCGTAAATGTTATTGGTGTTTCTGTAGACAGCCAGTTCTCACACTTTGCATGGAGAGAGACTCCGGTAGAAAAGGGCGGTATCGGGCGCATCAATTTCCCGCTCGTTGCAGACCTGACAAAGCAGATTTCAAGAGATTTCGACGTTCTGCTTGATGAAGCGGTTGCACTGAGAGGTTCATTCCTTATCGATACTGACGGAACTGTAAGACATGCAGTAATCAACGACCTTCCACTTGGAAGAAACGTTGATGAGATGCTCAGAATGATCGACGCGATGCAGTTTACCAATGAGCATGGCGAAGTGTGTCCTGCAGGATGGCAGAAGGGTGACGAAGCGATGAAGCCCGATGCTGAAGGTGTTGCAGAGTACCTTGCAAAGCACGCTGAAGAGCTGTAATCATTTGATGTGCGGATTTTCCGTACATCGTTATATCTAACCAAGCATACTATGGTATATTTGGTTATCTATAAAAGAGAGAAGGATAGAAATGATCGACTACGCGGCACTGTTGAACGACCATGGCCTCAAGGCGACGTTTCAGCGAATGAACATTCTTCGCCAGATTGACCAGTGCGGACACATGTCTGTCGAAGACCTCTATGAAGAGGTCGTCAAGGTACATCCTTCGCTCTCTTTGGCGACGATATACAAGAATATCATCCTAATGGTTGAAAAAGGTGTACTTGTAGAAGTGCCCATTGCGGGCAGAAAGTCAAAATATGAACTCTCCAAAGAGGATCACATCCATCTGGTCTGTACAGAGTGTGGAGATGTCGAAGACAAAATGTGCTTTGACAAAACCGATGCACTCTTTCGAAAACTGAGTGAGGACGAGCACTTCAAGCTCAATAAACGGCAGGTCAATCTCTATGGCATCTGTGAAGCGTGCCAGATGGAACACGTTTCATAAAGTTTACCAAGAGAATTAGTAGATATTTAAGTTAATTTGTAATATAATATAATGCAATAAAAAACACAAGGATAGAACAATGAAAAAAATGTTGATCTCAACAGTAGCAAGCATGATGCTTGCTGGTACAGCGATGGCGGGTGGAGATATTGCACCTGTAGAAGAGCCGGCAGTGGTAGCGCCAGCAGGTGCATTCTACATCGGTGCCGGTGTTGCTTCAAACAAGGCATCATGGGATGGTGGTTCTGATACACTGACAAACTACACACTGATCGGTGGATATGAGTTTAACGACTACTTCGCAGTCGAAGGTCGTTTTACCGATACTATGTCAGGAGATAACGATATTGATTATGTAACTGGTGGAAGTATCTTCCTAAAGCCTCAGTACCCTGTATTTGATGCAATGAAAATTTATGCACTTGCAGGTGTTGGCTATACGAAAATCTTTGCAGCCAATAGTGATACTGTAGCAAAAGGTACAGATTTTCAGTGGGGTCTTGGTGCAAGCTACGACATAACAGACAGTTTTGTGCTTTTCGTCGACTACACTTCACTGGCAAGCGGTATTGAAACAAGAGATGGTCTGAAGGATGATGATGAAGCTTGGACACTTGGTGTAAACTACAAGTTTTAATCACCACAATATCATGCGGCTTTATGCCGTGTGAAACCCCTCTCACTCCTTTATGCCTCTTTTATCTGACTACGTATAAAATTAAAAATTAAAAATTAAAAATTAAAAATTAAAAATTAAAAATTAAAAATTAAAAATTAAAAATTAAAAATTAAAAATTAAAAATTAAAAATTAAAAAGCTATCGCTCTGAAATTTTCAAAGTTCTATTGTATATGCTGATGAAAAATAGAGAGTATATCGTCATCAGGAACTTGATGCGGGATCTTGAAAGTGGTTATTGGTAACTGGTGTATTGGTGATTGTCATCCCGGACTTGATCCGGGATCTTGACGTTGATTGCTTTATTGACGCAAAGATTCCTGCGTTCGCAGGAATGTTCTGTGTTAAAAGTCAAGTAAAAATACAATAATTTTACTGTAAAACCATATAATTCCTATCAAATGCTTTTCTGCTCTTCAATACACCAAAGGCTTGACGTAATAATTTGTTGGCAGCTGCTATCAATGCCTGTTTTTTACTTTTTCCATTTTTGACTAACCGTTCATACTGTGCTTTTGCAAATGGATTATGCTGAATGGCACTTAATGCTGCCATATAGAATGTCTTTCTGGCAAGACTGTTGCCCCGTTTTGAGATAGTACCTCTTCCCTTTACCGATGTACCTGATTGATGTGGACTGGGAGCGATCCCTGCAAAGGCACATGCCTGTTTTGCAGTATCGAAAGTTTTAAATGCATTGTAGCTGCCAAGTATTACACTGCTGCTCATCAATCCTATCCCTGGAATACTCTGTAGTAGCCGATACTCCTCTTCAAAATTAGAAACAATCAATGCTTCAAGTTCTTGTTCCAAGACATTGAGTTCTTTTTTTATAAAGGTGATATGCCGCTTATACGAAGCAATGACTTTGGCAGAAGAGTGAACCTGATGTCTGATTGCATGATATTGGTTTGAGACTACTATCTTTTGTAGCCGCAGGTCATCTATGGCCTTGAGTAGGTTATCTATTGCTATCACTACTTTTGACTTGGGTTTAAAGAGAGTGATCTCTCTTTGATATGCACCGTAAGCTGCTATCAGCTTGGCATCAACAGCATCAGTCTTGGCACGCATCATCTTCATCTCTGCATATTTCTTTATGGCGAATGGATTGACCACACTTACAGAAAAACCTGATTCATAGAGTTGCATCACCAAACGCAGATGATAGACCCCTGTACTTTCACAGATAAACAGAATATCTTCTTTCGTATTCTCAAAGGGTTTAATGAGTTCTTTTATGATACTGGCCTTTGTGTAGTCTATCTCTTGGACAATATGCTTTTTACCGTCAAACAGACTATAGGCCAACGTATCTTTAGCAACATCTATCCCTACAACATATTTAAAATCATCCATTTTAAATCCTTTGTACCGACAATATGCTACAATAGAACTCTCTTTTTTGGACTATCATCGTGGATACAGGCTTCTTGCCTAATGTTCTGGTTCAATCTTGAAAGAGCAGAGAGTGGAGACAACATTCCTGACGGTCTTCTCTGACCAATGACAAAAAAGTCTTTTATCACTCTCTGTCTATTGTGCTTTCTTAGTCTATCACTTTCTTTGTGAAGACTCTTCCGGTCACTTTTGGATTATACGATGACAGAGTTGCTAAGCTTTACTTCAACCAGTCCATGCAAAATTGCTACCTGCTACTTAAACAGCGCCGACCCTATCCTTACCAGATTCGATCCGCACTTGATCGCCAGTTCGTAGTCTCCGCTCATCCCCATGGAGCAGATGGTTGCTCCCTCTTTTTCAAGGCTTTGGAAGACGCTGTGTGTGGTCTCGAAGCTTGCCTGAATCGCTTTTGTGTCATCGGTATGGGCGCCGATGGTCATAACTCCCTTAAGAGTGATACTGGGGCACTCCTCTTTGATCTGCAGGTAGGTATCAATCGCTTCTTCCGGAGAGACGCCTGCTTTTGTCTCCTCTCTTGCAGAGTTGATTTGCAGTAGGCAGTTCATTTTCGATTCTTTCGCTTCCAACTTCTTTTGCATTTCACGAGCAAGATCAAGGCTGTCCAGGGACTGCATTAGGGCGGGACGCAGGTCGATGAGGTTGTTGATCTTGTTTTTCTGAAGGCGGCCAATCATGTGCCACTCCAGCGGCAGATCCTCAAGCTGAGCCATGCGTTCACGCAGCTGCTGCACCTGGTTTTCACCAAAGGCGCGTTGCCCGAGCTCGTAGAGTGTAGCGATATTCTCCACATCGGTGTATTTGGCGACTGTCACCAGTTTGACGATGTGGTGTTCACTCACACTGATACGTGCCTGCTCAATATTCCATATCACTTCATCTAGGTTCTTGCGCAAATGTTCTTTATCGAGTATCATCTTTATCCTTAGTAAAATAAAAGCTTTTCATAAAGAAAAGCATACCACAACTCTTCACTCTTCACTATTAACTCTTCACTTTTTTCGAAGAAAAATATCACCCCATCAGCCGGTTGATATCGTTGTAAAGTCCCAGCATCATCAAGCCTCCCAGCAGTATCCATCCGGTGACGGTCATGTAGTACATTACATTTTCGCTTGGCTCCTTGCCACGGAGTATCTCGTAGAGGTTGAACATGATGTGCCCGCCGTCAAGTGCAGGGATTGGCAGGAGGTTGAGCACACCGAGGTTGACCGAGATGAGTGCGGTAAAGAAGAAGAGTGCCAGAATGCCTGCGTGGCTCGCCTGAGCGGTTACATCGACAATGGTAATAATGCCGCCGAGCTTGTCCGTTCCCACCGCACCGGTTATCAGTTTCTGTACACTTTTGAAGATGAGTGTACTGGCCTTGACGGTCTCATCCCAGGCATATTTGAATCCGTCAATGAAGCCGTATACGACAGTAGTCTGCTTAGGCAACGGTGATATACCGATGATACGACGCTTTATCGGCTCCTCGAAGATATTTTTATCTTCAATGATTTCAGGTTCGAGTACCACTGTTTTAAGATGCCGGTTACGTTCGATAACGAGGGTTATTTTACCGGAACTCTCGTTGATGGCCTTGCCGATCTCTTCCCAGAAGCGGATATTGTGTCCGTTGATCTGTACAATCTTGTCGCCCTTCTTCAGACCGGCTTTAAAAGCAGGGGCTTCCTTGCTTACTTCACCGACATAGGGAAGGAGTTTTGGCACACCCATGTAGGCAATGGCTAGGTACAGGAAAAACGCCATCAGAAAGTTGGCAAAGGGACCAGCCAGCAGAATGACAATGCGTTGCCACGGCTTTTTGGCATTGTAGCTGTCGGGGTCCATACTCTTTAGCGTGGGGTCTGCATCGTCCTGCCCTTTCATCTTGACGTAGCCGCCAAGGGGAATGGCGGAGAGGCTCCATTCGGTCTGGCCGATCTTTTTTGTCCAGAGCCGTTTGCCAAAACCGATACTGAAGATATCGACATGCACTCCGAAAAAGCGTGCGGCCGTAAAGTGGCCTAACTCATGAAAGAAGATAAGAAAAGAAAGCACCAGCAGTGCGACAAGAATACCCATAATGTTCCTAAGTGATAAAATAGTGGGAAATTATATCGCATATCCCGGAAAAAATTGATATAGATTAAACAATCGTGTCTATTTTTTGCTAAAATAGAAACAATACACACACGCAAGGAGAGACAATGAGCGAAGATGTGAAGAAGAGTGAAGTGACAGAGAGTGAAACAGGGCAGAATGATGCTGTGAGCGAGACAGAAGAGACCGAGGTGTCCGAAGCGTTGCCCGTAGATGAAGAAGTTCAGGTGCAGGAGACTGAAGAAGTGGAAGAGAGTACAGAAGAGGAGGGTGCTGACAAATCGTTGGATGAAGAGGCCCATGCACAGATAGAGAACCTCAAAAAGCATGAAGCGGCCCTCCTGTTGATCGAGAAGACGCGCCACATCGTAGACGATACCGAAAAGCAGCTTGATGCCTGTAAACTGTTGCTTCAGGATGACCTTAAACGCTATGAGGAGGCGAAGCAGTCGCTTGAAGCAAATGCGCTCAATGAGAGTGAGTCCCTGCTGAAAGTACTTGGGTATGAAGAGGCAGACGAGGAGAATCCCGAAGATGTTGTGGCTTTTCAGCCAAAAGAGGAGCTGCCGCCGTTTGAGGTCCAAGATGTCTCCAGCGGCAAATTTACAAGTTTCCTGCTTGCACTCATTGCCGGTTTCCTGACCTTTGTAGGGCTGATCTATCTTGCAACGGAAAAGGTGGGCATTACACTTGATATAACCAAAGTGCCTTCCCAGGAGACGGCGACAAAAGTGGTGGGCTGGTACGCTACACTCTTTGGCGGCAAGCCGGATCTTTTCCTCGGCGGCGCCTTTGTATTCATTGTGGTGATGCTGGTTATGGGTATTATTTACGGCATACGTGTCGCTTCCCGAGCAAGCAGCAATTTGTCATTTGCAAAGCAGCAGCTTGAAGAGGCGCAGGAGTATGCCAAGAAAAAAGGTGACTGTAAAGAGGAGATGGACCGCGTCGATGCCCATATGAATGATGCGATTAGCGTTCTGAAGAGCTATGAAGTGATACTGGGTGAACAGAACGGGAAGCTCAAGCGTATCTTGCATATTGAAGGGGTCAAAGAGCATGAGAACGAGTACCATCCAAAATCGCTTAATGAGATGCATGAGACAAAAAGGCTCATTGAGAGCATTAAGCAGTTTATGGCCACCTCTATGTCCGAAGAGGGCAGACTTTCCGAAAAGAGCAAAGTACTGCTTGAAAACGCGAAAGAGAAGCTGCAGCAGTTCATCGACAAGCTCTACTGATTACTTCGTCATTCCTGGCTTGACCAGGAGTTTTTACTACAATCAGCTAAAAAACGTCAAGATCCCGTATCGAGTGCGGGATGACAAAGGTTTACCGTCATTCCTGCGAAGGCAGGAATCTGTGCGTCAATTAACTAAACAGCGTCAAGATCCCGGATCAAGTCCGGGATGACAATCACCAATAACCAATACACCAGTTACCAATAACTAATGTATCACTTCCTCTTCATCTCCCCTCTTGCAAACATCAGCATGTAAAGCCCGGGAAGTATCAGCAGTGTCAGTGCGGTTGATGAGATGATGCCGCCGGTAACGACAACGGAGAGAGGGTACTGTATCTCGCTTCCAACACCGGTGGCAAAGAGCAGCGGCAGGATACCAAAGAGGGTGGTAAATGCTGTCATCAGGACCGGACGCAGACGCAGCAGTGTGGCGTCCTTGACAAGGTCCATCGTCTTGACATGCGGGAACTTTTCACGCAGTTCGTCGATGAAGCTGACCAGTACGATACCGTTGAGGATGGCGATGGCAAAGATCGCGATAAAGCCGACGATGGCAGAGACACTCAGGTACTCGTCGCTGATGACCAGCCCTGCGATCCCTCCGATGAGTCCCAAGGGAACTCCCAGCAGAATGAGGAACGCCTTTTTGAAGGAGTTGAAGGCAGTGTAGAGCAGTAGTGTTATCAGCAGCAGCGTGATGGGGATGATGAGTGCCAGTGTTTCAGTCGCCTCCTGCATATTCTTGAAGTCACCCGCCCACTTGATGTAGTAGCCGTTGGGGATCTTCACCTCTTTTTTGATCTTTGCATCCGCTTCGGCGACGAAAGAAGCGATGTCGCGCCCCTCGACCTCCATGGAGATGACCATGTAGCGGCTGAGGTCTTCACGCTTGATGAAGGCCGGTCCCTGAACGACACGGATGTCGCACAACTGGTCAAGCCGTACCACCTTGCCGCTGCTGCTTCGAAGCAGTACGGCTTTGATGGAGGCAATGTCCTTTTTGGCATCTTTGATCTTCGGTACAATGCCAAAGCGCTTGACCCCTTTTATCTTTTCGGTCACCGGCTCTTCGCCGATGCCGTTACGGATGACGCGCATCACTTCATCGACACTGATGCCGTAGCGCGAGAGTGCCAGGTAGTCTGGCTTGATGACGATCTGCGCCTGACCAAGCTGCGACTCGATCTCCGGGCGCTCAAGCCCCTCTATGCCCGAGACCGCCTGCTGTATCTGCATGGCGATGCGGTCCATCACCTTCTGGTCCTCGCCGTAAATCTTGACCGCAAGTTCGGCCTTTACTCCCTCCAGAAGCTCTTCGATACGCATCGCGATGGGCTGTGTGGGGATGAACTGCACATAGGTAAAGTGGCCCTGAAGACCTTTGGTCATTCTCTTTGCAAGCGCTTCGATGTTCTCTACATCGGGTTTGAGGGTTAAAAGCACCTCCATATAGTTGCCCTGTGCCGTTTCACCCTTTTCGCTTCGCCCTATCATAGAGAGTACAGATTCAACCTTGTCAGGGTAGTGCTTGAGAATGTACTTCTCTATCGCTTTGCCCGTCTCCACACTCTGTCCCAGTGCCGTGCCCGGAATGGCGATGATACGGTACATGATGGATTCTTCGTTGAGTTCGGGCATAAACTCACGCCCCTGCTGTGTCAGTAGTGCTGCAAGCAGCAGGAAAATACCGAAGGTGACGGCAACGAGCTTCCTTGCGTTTTTGAGTGCATACTCCAGCATGGGGGTGTAGACTTTTTTGATACCGTTCATCAGCGGCGAGTTGGCGTGCTTGGCCGGTTTGAGTAGCATAAAGGAGAGTACGGGTACCAGCAGCAGTGCCACAGCAAGGGAGCCCAGCATGACAAAGACGATGTCCAGCGCCATTGGGGTGTAGAGTTTTCCTGCAAGGCCGGTGAGGCTGAGCAGCGGGATGAAGACGACCGCGATGATGAGCAGGGCGAATATGACCGGTTTGGCCACATCGGCCGTTGCCGTGGCGATCACTTCCGCACGGGACATTTCGGGGTTGTCGTGCATCAGACGGAAGCTGTTCTCGACAACAACGATGGTGCCGTCGACGATCATACCGATGGCGATGGCAAGGCCTGAGAGGCTCATGAGGTTTGCTGACATCCCGTATTCGCGCATCATCAAAAAGGCAATCAGCAGTGAAAGCGGCAGTGAAAGAATGACGATGAACGCCGAGCGCAGCTCGAAGAGGAACAAAAAAAGGATGATCGCTACCAGAATGGAGCCTGTAAGCAGTGCGGAGGTCATTGTGTTGACCGCTTTGTGGGTGATCTCCGTTCTGTCGTAGATGGTCTTTATCTCCACCCCTTTTGGGAG